>JAEZHZ010000381.1 GCA_023436745.1 Pseudomonadota bacterium
CCTTCAGGGGGAGGTCGGGTGGGGGTTCTTCACCAGGAGGCCGGGTGGGGGTTCTTCACGATGAAGCCAGACGGCCCTTCAACCGGTACACCCCCGCTTCCCTCTGCACCCCGCCCATGTCGGTCACCGTCTCGGCGAACACCTGCTCCAGCGCCGCCACGGGCAGGTCGCGCCGCCGGGGGTCGCCGATCAGCACCTCGATGCCCGCCTGCCGGCATCTTGTGAGAAACGGCAGCACCCGCGCGGCGATGTCGGGCAGGTAGAAAACGTCGCCAGCAAGGATCACCTCGAAGCCTGCCGGGGCGGGTCCCTCGACATCCACGTCCGCGAGCGCCAGGGTCACTCCGTTCTCCGCCGCATTGAGCGCGACCGCCGCCTGCCCGAACGGGTCGATTTCCGCAGCGGTCACCAAAGCGCCGTGCCGCGCCGCCACGATCCCGACCAGCCCCGAGCCCGCGCCGAAATCCAGCACCCGCCGCCCTGCGACAAGGCCGGGGTGGGTCTCGATATACCGGGCCAAAACCACCCCGCCGCCCCAGGCATAGGCCCAGTAGGGAGGATCGGCGCGTCCGAGCCGAGACAGACGGCTGCCGGGATGCGCCTGGAACAGGGCAATTCCCGGCACGCCCGGCACCGGGCCGGGCTTCAGGTGCTCGCGAATGAACCGCGTGGCGATCAAGGACGCTGGAGCCCCGTGGCGGCGACGGAGATCGCCATCAGGTATTGCGAGCAGGTGATGAAGAGCCGGTTCCGCCGCGCTCCGCCGAAGCAGACATTGGAGGTCTTGGCGCCGGTGTTGATCCGCCCCAGCAGTTCCCCTGCCGGGTCGTAGACGTTCACCCCCGGCCCGGCGCTGGTCCAGATGCGGCCCTCGGTGTCGAGCCGGAACCCGTCCGAGGCGCCGGTGTCGACCAGGGTGAACACCCGGCTGTTGCGGAGCCTTGCGCCGTCGACGTCATAGGCGCGGATCTGCTGCGGTGCGTCCGGATCGTGGCTGCGCCCGGTGTCGGAGACATAGAGGATCGCTTCGTCCGGCGAGAAGGCGAGCCCGTTGGGCTTGTCGAGATCGTCCGCCACCACCACGAGCGAGCCGTCCGCCGGATCGAAGCGGAAGACGTTGCAGCGCGCCTGCTCCTGCTCGCTCTTGTACCCCTCGTAGTCGGAGAGGATGCCGTAGGGCGGGTCGGTGAACCAGATGGTGCCGTCCGACTTCACCACCACGTCGTTGGGCGAGTTGAGGCGCTTGCCCTCATGGCGGTCGACGAGGGTGGTCACGGTGCCGTCCCACTCGGTCCGGAGCACGGCGCGGGCGCCGTGCGAGCACGAGATCAGCCGCCCCTCGCGGTCGCGGGTATTGCCGTTGACGAAGTTGGACGGCGCCCGGAACGTCGACACCCCCAGCCCCGGCACGTAGCGCAGCATCCGGTTGTTGGGGATGTCGCTGAACACCAGCATGTCGAGGTCGGCGAACCACACCGGACCCTCGGTCCACCGGCACCCGTCATGCAGCACGTCGAGCGTGGCAATGCCGATGGCGATGCCGTGGAAGCGCCGGTCGACATGCTCGACCGCCACTTCCGCCGGGATCATGTCGCCGGTGCGCCTCATGCGTTGGCCCGGAGCCGGCGCAGCAGAGGCGGCACGGCGAGGAACAGCACGGCAAGCACCAGGAAGGTGATCGACATCGGAGTCGACACCAGGACCATCGGGTTGCCCTGTCCGGCGGCGAGCGCGGTGCGCAGGTTGTTCTCGGCCATCGGCCCGAGGATCAGCCCGATCAGCACCGGGGCGATGGGGAAGTTGTAGACCCGCATGATGTAGCCCACGAGCCCCATCACCGCCATGACGAGCAGGTCCATCCACGATTGCGCCAGCCCCCAGATGCCGATCAGCGCGAACACCAGGATGCCGGCATAGAGCTGCGGGCGCGGAATGCGCAGCAGCTGCACCCACACCCCCACCAGCGGCAGGTTGAGCACCAGCAGCATGACGTTGCCGACATAGAGCGAGGCGATCAGGCCCCAGACCAGTTCGGGATTGGAGGTGAACAGGAACGGTCCCGGCTGCAGTCCGTAGTTCTGGAAGGCCGCCAGCAGCACCGCTGCCGTTGCCGAGGTGGGAAGGCCCAGCGTCAGCAGCGGCACGAGGATGCCCGCGGCAGCCGCGTTGTTGGCGGCTTCCGGCCCGGCCACGCCCTCGATGGCGCCCTTGCCGAACTCGTCGCGGTGCTTGGAGAGCTTCCGTTCGAGCGTATAGCTGAGCATGGTCGGTATTTCGGTGCCGCCACCCGGCAGCGCCCCCATCGGGAAGCCGATGACGGTGCCGCGGATCCATGGCCAGAACGAGCGCCGGAAATCCTGTCCCGACATCCAGGCGAAGCCCTTGGTGCGGGCGATTTCACCCGAACTGTGCCGGTAGCGGCTGGCAACGAACAGGATCTCGCCAACCGCGAACAGCGCCACCAGCACCACCGCGAGGTTGATGCCGCGCAGCAGGTCCATCTGCCCGAAGGTCAGGCGCGGCTGGCCGGACATCGAATCGATGCCGACCACGGCGAGCGCGAGGCCGAGGAACAGCGAGATGAAGCCGCGCACCCGGCTTGCACCCATGACCACCGCAACCGAGGTGAAGGCGAGGATGGTGAGGGCGAAATAGTCGGTGGGCCGGAAATAGAAGGCGAGCTCGGCAATCGCCGGCGCCGCGAAGGTGAGGCACAGCGTGGCGATGGTCCCGGCGACGAACGAACCGATGGCAGCGGTGGCCAGCGCCGCGGCGCCGCGACCGGCCCGGGCCATCTTGTTACCCTCGAGCGCCGTCATCATCGAACCGGCCTCGCCGGGCGTGTTGAGCAGGATCGAGGTGGTCGAGCCGCCATACATGGCGCCGTACAGGATGCCGGCGAACATGATGAACGCCGAGGTAGGCGCCAGCTGCGTGGTCACCGGCAACAGCAGGGCAATGGTCAGCGCGGGGCCGATGCCCGGCAGGATGCCGATCATGGTGCCGAGCAGCGAACCCACCAGCGCCCACATCAGGCTCGATGGCTGCAGGGCCACCCCGAAGCCCTGCATCAGCAGTTCAAAGGTTTCCACGGTTCAGAACCCCAGTGGCGGGAAATAGCGGCCGAGCTGCAGCCCGAGCCGTGTGAACAGGAAGTAGGACGCCGTGCACAGCACCAGGCCGATGATCAGGTCGAGCCACCACCGCGTCGAGCCGAAGGCGCGTGCCACCAGCATGAAGCTGATGCTGGCAACGATCGGCAGGCCGATTGTCTTGGCGGTTGCGACCGGCAGGAACACTGCGAGCAGCGCCGTCAGGAAGGCGCGCTTGTCCATCGGCTGGTCGCCGCTGGCGTCTTCCGCGTCCTGCGGCTCGAAGGTCTCGCCGCGCGCGATCTGCACCACCAGGATGGCGCCGAGGATCAGCAGGCCCAGCCCGGCCATGGTGACGAACAGGCCCGGGCCCACGGCCGCGTAGCGCGCGCCCTGCGGCAGGCTCGATGCCCCCCACAGCCAGACGGCGCCGATCAGCGATATGCCGATGCCGAGCCAGTAGGGCCGGCTGGCCCATCCGGAAAAGCGCGAGGGAGCGGCCGGCTGGCCGCTCCCCCCGTTTGAGGCTGTGCCCCTATCAGTCGACAAGGCCGGCATCCCGCAGGATCTGACCCTGGGTTTCGGTTTCCTCGGCAATGAAGGCGCCGAACTCGTCGCCCGCGAGGAAGTAGTCTTCCCAGCCCTGGGTCTCGAGCACCTTCTGCCATTCCGGCGTCTGGCTCAGCTTGGTGAAGGTTTCCACCCACTGCTGGTAGTTCTCGTCCGGCGCGCCGGGAGCGGCAAGGATGCCGCGCCAGTTGGCGAGCTCGACCGGGAAGCCGGCTTCGGTGAAGGTCGGCACGTCGGGCAGGTTGGGACGACGCTCGGCCGAGGTCACGCCAAGGAGCTTGATGCGCCCCTGGTCGGCGAACTGGGCGAACTCGGAAGTGCCCGAGATGCCGGCAACCAGCGTGCCATTGACGATGCCCGTCACCGTCTCGGCGCCCGAAGCCTGCGGGATGTAGTTGAGGTCGGCGACGGGCACGCCGCCTTCCTGCGCCAGCAGCGCGAGGGCGATGTGGTCGACGCCGCCGGCAGAGCCGCCGCCAACCGGCACGGCGCCCGGATCGGCCTTCAGCGCCTCGACCAGGTCGCCGAGCGTCTCATAGGGCGAATCCGCCGCCACCGCGATCACCAGGTACTCGGCCGTCAGGCGCGCCACCGGCCGGAAGTCGGCGAGGTTGATCGGGGATTCGTTGAGTTCGATCGCGCCGACGGTGATGGCGCCGAACACGGCCAGCGCATCGGGCTGCCCGCTCGAGGTGCCGAGGAACTCGGCGAGACCCACGGTGCCGCCGGCTCCGCCGGTATTGGTGAAGTTGACGCCACCGGTGTAGAGCCCGGACGCGTTCAGTGCCTCGAACGCCTGCCGGCCGGTCGAGTCCCAGCCACCGCCGGGATTGGCGGGCAGCATCACGTTGACCTGGGCCTGGGCAGCGCCGGCCGTCATGGCGAGCGCCATTGTTGCTGTCGCAACGAGCGTCTTGATGTTCATTCTGTAACCTCCCGACGGCATCGGCCGATCTTGCGCCGTGCCGCCATTGCTGTCGCCCGCCTCATTGGGTCGGGCGTGCCGGTAGCTGATCAACTTTGCCCGCAAGCGTCAATCGAGCAAATGCCGCACCGCATTGACGACTAACATGTTAGTTGTTACGGCACCGGGCGATAACCCGGAGTCCCCCATGGCCAATCTCGAGCGCTTCCTCACCATCGACGAGCTGATGGCCGAGGCGCGCCGCAAGGTGCCCAAGCAGTTCTTCGACTACGCCGACAGCGGCGCATGGACCGAGAGCACCTATCGCGCCAACACCGAGGACTTCCGCAGGGTGCTGCTGCGCCAGCGCGTGGCGGTGAACATGGAGGGGCGCACCCTCGAGACCGTGATGACGGGCGAGAAGGCCTCGATGCCGGTGGCCCTTGCGCCGACCGGCTTCACCGGCATGCAGAGCGCCGACGGCGAGATCAAGGCGGCGCGGGCGGCCGAGAAGTTCGGCGTGCCGTTCACGCTCTCGACCATGAGCATCTGCTCCATCGAGGACGTCGCCGAGAATACCGGCAAGCCCTTCTGGTTCCAGCTCTACATGATGCGCGACCGCGGCTTCATCGAGCGGCTGATCGACCGCGCCAAGGCGGCGAAGTGCTCGGCGCTGGTGCTGACCATGGACCTGCAGATCCTCGGCCAGCGCCACAAGGACCTGCGCAACGGCATGTCGGCGCCGCCCAAGTTCACGCCGAAATTCGTCTTCGAGATGATGGTGAAGCCCCGCTGGGCCATGCAGATGCTCGGCACCCGCCGGCACACCTTCCGCAACATCGTCGGCCATGTCGAGGCGGCGGGCGATCTCAGCAAGCTCTCCGCCTGGACCAGTTCGCAGTTCGATCCAGCCCTGAGCTGGAAGGAAATCAGTTGGGTCAAGGAGCGGTTCGGCGGCCCGGTGATCGTCAAGGGCATCCTCGATCCCGACGACGCGCGCGCCGCGGTCGCCCATGGCGCCGACGGCATCATCGTCTCCAACCATGGCGGCCGCCAGCTCGATGGCGCTCCCTCCTCGATCCGGGTGCTGCCCGAGATCGTCGATGCTGTCGGGCACCTCACCGACGTCTATCTCGACAGCGGCATCCGCTCCGGCCAGGACGTGCTGAAGGCCATTGCGCTCGGAGCGAAGGGCACCTTCATCGGCCGCGCGTTCCTCTGGGGGCGCGGGGCAGGCGGGGAGGCGGGCGTCACCCGCGCCCTCGAGATCATCCGCCGCGAGCTCGACATCACCATGGCCCTGTGCGGTGAGCGCG
>JAEZHZ010000391.1 GCA_023436745.1 Pseudomonadota bacterium
ATGCCGTACGGCCAAGAACCCATGTCGCCCAGTCCGGGGCCGCAGGCGAGGGTGGCCCCAACGAAGGTGGCGGCCCTGTACTCGGAACCATCACCGAGTTCCGGCTGTCGAGCAGCGATCCGGATGCCTTCGCCTTCGACGGCTCTGCACAGGTGAAAGGTTACGCCGAACTGGTTTCGGCGGCCTATGCGGCAGCTCTCCAGGCAGCAGTGGAACTGCAGACCGCTATCGCAGCACTGTCACTGGCGCCCTCGGAGCAAACCCTTGTTGCAGCACGCAAAGCGTGGAGCGCTGCCCGCGCCGAATACCTTCCGACGGAGGCGTTCCAGTTCTACGCTGGCCCGGTGGATGGCCCCGGCGGCCCCTTGCCGCGCCTCAACGGCTGGCCGGTAGACCCCACCGTTATCGATGAACTGATCTCCTACGTGGAGCAGTCGCTGAACTTCCGGGCACTTGCCCGCCTCAACTCGGCCGAGCAGCCCGTCAAGATCACCACCGGCCTGCACGCCATGGAGTATCTGCTTTGGGGCGATGACGGGGGCGCGGGTGCTGATGCCTTCGCCCTTTCGCCGCGACGCGGAGCCTACGCGGAATCCCTGGCACAGCTTCTGGTAAATGACCTGACGCTGCTTGATGCGGCATGGGCCCCCGGAAGCAACAACTACCGCGCGGCGGTTGAAGCCATGGACCAACGAAATGCGCTGGGCCGGTCCTTCAACGGCATGACGGTGCTGGTTGGATATGAACTCCCCCTCCGCCGCATCGGCGCCGGACTGTTCCCGGCCAACCGTGATTTCCAGCCCTCTCCGTTCAGTGACAGCTCCGAGCAGGATCTCGCGGCAAGTTTCGCCGGCGCCAGTGCAGTGTATTTCGACACCGGCATTGCCGGTCTGGTTCGGGATACGGATGTGGAGCTCGCGGACCGGATCGAGACCAGCTTTGAAGCGGCTGCGGGGGCGATAGCCAGGATGGACGCCCCCTATGGTCGCTTTCTGGCCCCGCCTGTGGGCAGCGCTGAACGCCAGACCGCAGAGTCTGCGGTCAAGGCGTTGACGAACCTGGCCCGCGACCTTCGCCAGGCCGGAAATGGGCTTGGCATTCTCGTTGTCGTACCCGGCATGTAGCCGGAAAACGGCTGACTTCCGCCGCGCGGGCAGGGCCCGACGGCACATCAGCGACAGTCCCGGTGCGCGGCGAGGCCGCGGCCCGGACCCCAAGGAGGTAATCCATGCTGACCCGTAGTCTCGTCACTCTGGGCGCCGTGCTGCTGACCGGCACCGCAATGGCCCAGGACATCTCGCCAGTTGCCGACTTCGTCACCGACAAGGCCAACGATCTGCGCGGTCTGGCCTTTGCGGAAGACGGGAAGATCTATGTGTCGGGCCATCGGGGCGATCCTTCCGCAGAGACAAATCCCGACAGCCTTGTCGTCGTGGGACGTCTGAACGCGGATGGCACGCCGGACGCCAGCTTCGGCGAGGAAGGTTTCGTCGAGATCGATCTCGGCGCGGGGCTGGTGGAACAATCACTTGCCGTCGCTCCGCTCGCCAATGGCGACGTCGTCGCTGCCATCAATGCCACCGAGGATGACGGCGGTGTATCGGTTTACCTCGTGCGGTTTGACCCCGCCGGTCAGCAGGTCACCGGCACCTGGGGTGGGGAGAGCGGCGCGGTGGAAGTGGTCTACGGTTGGTCCAACGCCGACAACGATGCCTTCCCGGGAGTTGAGAGCCCGCCGCAGGATACCGCCTGGGATCTGAAGGTCGACAGTTCGAGCGGGGTCGAGAAGCTGATCGTGGCCGGACACGGTGCCGCCGCCAATGGCTCCGGCCGGACTGACAATGACCGCTACGTGGTGCGCCTGCTTTCCGAAGACGGCAGCGTCGATCCGGAGTTCAACGGCGGTGCACCGTTCACTTATCATTCCGCACAGGCTCTGAGCGATGGCGGTCGACGCATCACCGTTGAGCCGGATGGGGCCATTGTCAGCGCCGGCTACACCAACTTGGGTGATGCCCTTCGCAACCACGTGATCCTGATCCGGCTCAAGCCCGATGGTACCCTGGACGAGAGCTTCGGCGGCTTCGTCACACCGCAGTCCTCCGCCGATGCGATCGGGCTTGCGGTGACGCCCGGCGTAGCGGTGTTCAACCCCTTCGTGGCCGACCAGGGCTTTGCCGAAGGCTATGCCGCAGTGCCACTGTCCGATGGCGGCTACGTGACCACCGGATATGGCGGCGCGACCGGTGAGGGGGTGGCGTCTTCGCTGGGCTTCAAGACCACCCAGGGCCCCGATATAGTCTCCTTCAAGGTGACGGCGACCGGGCTCGACACGAGCTATGGCAACGATGGCCGGGTCGCGGTCCAGTCAGAGGGCCTGGGGCTGCCGAGCGCCGAGGATCGCGGCCGCTTGCTGGTCGCCCTGCCGGGTGACCGCACCCTGCACGTCGGATACTTCGGCGGCGTACCCGCGGCCGTGGTTCTCGACGCACAGGGACAACTGGACACGTCCGTCAGCGAAGACGGCA
>JAEZHZ010000010.1 GCA_023436745.1 Pseudomonadota bacterium
GCGCCTCCTCGTCCGTCGGCGCGCAGATCACCGACAGGCAGAGAATGGTGCGCGGCTCGGGGAAGTGCTCCGAGGGCACGAAGGCGTTACGGTAGGCGGCAAAGGCGGGTCCCGCCGGAGTGTGGCTGAAATGGGCAGCAAAGGCATAGCCGAAGCCCAGCTGGCCGGCGGCCTGGGCGCTTGCGCCCGAGGAGCCGAGCAGCCATTTCGGCGGCAGGCGAATGCCGCCGGGGGAAACCGGCACGCGCGAGAACGGGTGGTCGGAGGGGAAGCTGTCCTCGTCGAACGCCATCAGTTCGGCGAGATAGGTGGAGAACTCCTCCCCGCCGCCGGAGCGCAGCGCCCGCATGGCGTAGCCGTCGCCGCCCGGAGCGCGGCCGATGCCGAGATCGATGCGGCCGGGATGGAGCGCTTCGAGGGTGCGATAGGCCTCGGCGATGCGCAGCGGCGCGTGGTTGAGCAGCATCACCCCGCCTGAGCCGACGCGAATGCGGCCGGTGTGGGCGGCGGCGCTGCCGATCAGGATTTCCGGCACCGAGGAGGCGATCGAAGGCATGCCGTGGTGCTCGGCATACCACAGCCGCGTATAGCCGAGCCGGTCCGCCTCCTGCGCCAGCAGCACCGTCTCGTGCATCGCCTCGGCGGTGCTGGAGCCTTCGGCGATGGGGGCGAGATCCTGGAGCGACAGTGTAAAGGGGGCAGGCATGGGCAACTCGGCTGCGGTGGTTGGCACCCCAATATCGGTACTTGCCGATGAAATTGCCAGACCTGTCGGCGCGATCGTTGCAGGCGGCGGCTTGCGTCAGGCAGCCTGGCCGGCAGCCCAGCCCGAGGCCCAGGCCCACTGGAAGTTGTAGCCGCCGAGCCAGCCGGTGACGTCCACCACTTCGCCGATGAAGAACAGGCCCGGCACGTCTCGCGCCTGCATGGTCCTGGCGTCGAGGCCGGTGGTGTCGATGCCGCCGAGGGTCACCTCGGCGGTGCGGTAGCCTTCCGAGCCCACCGGCTTCACCGTCCAGTCCGAGAGCCGCTGGGCGACGAGGGCGAGCCGCTTGTCGGGGAAGTCCCCGATCATGCCGGTCAGGGCCAGCTCGTCGGCAACCAGTTGCGCGAGGCGCTTGGGCAGCAGCGCCGACAGCACGGCGGGCAGGTGAAGCTTCGGCGTCGCCGTGCGGGCCTGGCGCAACTCCGCCAGCGCGTCACGCCCGGGGAGCAGGTCGACATGGATGGCGTCGCCCTCGCGCCAGTAGGATGAAATCTGCAGGATCGCCGGGCCGGACAGCCCGCGATGGGTGAACAGCAGCGCCTCCTCGAAGCGGGTCTTGCCGTGCCGCACGGCCGCGTCGAGGCTGATGCCGGCGAGCGGCTTCAGCCGCTCGAGAGCGCCCACTTCGAAAGTGAGCGGCACCAGCGCCGGACGTGTCTCGGTCACGGCAAGGCCGAACTGCTGCGCCAGCTGGTAGCCGAAGCCTGTGGCGCCCATCTTGGGGATCGACTTGCCGCCGGTCGCCACCACCAGGCCTTCGCAGGTGACGGTGCCGGTGGAGAGCCGGACGCGAAAGCCGGTCTCGGCCTTGTCCACCGCCTCGATCGCGGTCTCGAGCTGCAGCGTGCCTCCGGCGCGGCGAAGCTCGGCCAGCAGCATGCTGACGATCTGGGTCGCGGGCCCGTCGCAGAACAGCTGCCCGAGCGTCTTCTCGTGCCAGGCGATGCCATGGCGCCGCACCAGTTCGATGAACATGTCGGGCGTGTAGCGCGACAGGGCCGACAGCGCGAAGCGCGGATTGCGGCTGAGGAAGCGCTCGCGCCCGAGGGTGTGGGTGGCGTGGATATTGGTGAAGTTGCAGCGCCCCCCACCCGAGATCCGGATCTTCTCGCCGGGATTGCGGGCATGATCCACCACCAGCACCGAGCGGCCGCGCCGGCCAGCCTCGATGGCGGCCATCAGCCCGGCAGCACCCGCGCCGAGCACAACTACGTCATAGGCAGAGTTGGTCAATCGAAACGCCAGACCGCGCCGAGCGTCACTTTGGAGGTGGTGAGTCCGGAAACGCCGGTCTGTCCGGCCGCTCCGTCGAGCCGGCCGAGCACCAGCGCCTCGCCACGGAGGCTGGTCTGCCCCCATAGCGCATATTCGAGGCCGCCGCCGATGGCGTAGGCGCCCTTGCCCTCGACAAGCCCGAGGCCACCCGCGGCATAGGCCAGCAGCCCGTCCATCGGCACGGCACCGAGCCGGCCGAGTGCGAGCAGGTCGACACCGGCGTCACCGGAGGTGTCGTAGTTGGCGCCGAGCTGCACTTCCACGCCGGCGCGGATGCGGTCCGTGACCGCATGGTCGTAGCCGACAAAGCCGCCCATCTCGAAGCGGCTCAGGTGCCAGCCCCAGCCATAGTCGTCAAAGAAGTTGAACTGGGGGTCGGCGAGGCTGCCGACATTGATGCCCGCATGCCAGCCGGTGAACTGCGTGATGTTGCCGTGGTGGAAGGCGGTGGTCGTCGCCGGCTGCCCGTCGAGCTGCCAGATGGCGCCGGAGGTGATGCGCATCGCCGAGATCGCGGGGATCGACACGCCGCTCGGCACCGAGCCGATCTGGCCGATGCCGGCTGCCTCGAGGCGCACCGCCATGTTGGGCGTGAGCATGGTCTCGACGCCAACGCCGGCCTCGAAGGCGCCGCCGGAGCCGACCACGCCGAGCCCGCCCAGGGCGTAGATCAGGGTGTTGTCACCGGCCGCGAAGCCGAGCCGCGCCAGCGCCATGGCGCGCACATAGGTGGTGGAAATGTCGGTCGCGACGGTCGCCTGCAGCTCGCCGCCGAGCACGACGCCGGGAGCGACCGGCTGGTTCCAGCCGACAACGGCGCCGAATTCGGGGCGGATATCCTCCCCGCCGACGTTGAAATTGTCCATGCGCGCCGAAATGGCGCCCAGCAGGACGCCGGCATAGAGGCCCTCGAACGGGGTCGGGGCCACCAGGACGGGCGCCGGTGCCGGGTCGAAATAGACCTGCTCCAGCGTCTGCGCCGACGCTGCGGACACGGCAAATGCCGCCAGCACCACACCTGTCGCTACCGCATCAAACCGCATGCCCGTCTCCACTTGCCGCCATTGCGCCCACAAATCGCCCCGGCGGCAACAGAATAATCGCCTCATGGTGGCGGTGGTGTACG
>JAEZHZ010000025.1 GCA_023436745.1 Pseudomonadota bacterium
CTCTGCAGGATGTCGTCAATGCTGGTGAGATCGTGCGGCCCGAACCAGCGCCAGGTCTGTCTCATCGCGAACTCCGAAGGAAAAGGGAGGGTGCGCCTCTGCCGCGCACCCCGAAGCCGTCACCCGAAGGCGACGCGCGGCAGCCAGAGCACCAGGTCCGGCATGAACAGCAGCACCGCAATCAGTCCGACGATGGCTGCGATGAACGGGATAGACTCGATGGAGTATTCCTCGATCGATACGTTCATCAGCGAGCACACCGCGAACATCGCCGATCCGCTTGGCCAGGTCATGCCGCCCAGCGTCACGATCGACATCATCAGGATGCCGAAATGCACCGGATCCATGCCGATCTGGGTGATGATCGGCACGAAGATCGGCGTCAGCAGCAGCACCATGACCGTGCTTTCCAGCGCCAGCCCGGCGAGCAGCAGGAACACGAGGATCACGAGCACGATCATGTTGGGATCGCTGATGCCCGCAAGCATCCAGCCGGCGAGCTGCTGCGGGGCCTGCAGGTAGATCACGGCATATCCGACCATGCCGCTCATCAGGATGATGAGCATGATCAGCCCGACATCCGAGGTTGCCTGCCCGAAGCAGCGCCACACCTTTTCGATCGTCAGTTCGCGATGCGCCAGGAACCCGATTGCCAGCGCATAGACCACCGCGGCCGACCCGACTTCCGAAGGGGTGAACAGCCCGCCGCGAATGGCAAGCACCAGCGCCACCGGAAACAGCAGCGCCCACTTTGCATCCCAACAGGCGAGTGCCAGCGCCTTGAATGTCGGGCGCTGCACATCGGCCACCACATATTTGCGCCTCTTGGCGATGAGGTAGGCGGTCACCATCAGGACCACCATCATCAGGATGCCGGGGATGATCCCGGCGAGGAACAGCCGGCCGATCGAGACATTGCCGACGAAGCCATAGAGGATGAGGCCGATCGAGGGGGGGATGGTTGCGGTGATCAGCGAGCCCACGGCGATCGCGGCGGCCGAATAGCCCTTGCCATAGCCCTTCGCCACCATGGTGGGACCGAGGATGCGCGCCTCCATCGCGGCGTCCGCCACCGCCGAACCCGACACGCCTCCCATCAGGGTCGACAGCACGATGGCGACCTGCGCAAGACCGCCGGACATCCAGCCCACGGAGATCATCGCCACCTTGAGCAGGCGGGCGGTGATGCCGCTCTCGTTCATCAGGTGACCGGCAAGCACGAAGAAGGGTACGGCCAGCAGCGGGAAACTCTGGCTCATGGAGGCGATTTTCTGCACGCCGATGGACATCGGCATGCCGGAGGTGGTCATGAAGAAGATGAACCCGGCGATCCCGGTCGCAAAGGCAACCGGCATGCCGATGATCATCAGGACGGCGAAGACGAGTGTGATCAGCAGCATGGCTAGAGGTCCAGCGTCGGCGCAGCCGCGTCCATCTCGGCGCGCGTGCGGTTGTAGATGAGCAGTTGCCGGTCACGTCCGCGGAAGGCGTTGACCATGTTGTAGACGAGGGTGGACGCGAGCAGCAGGCAGCCCGCCGGCACCGATACGGTCACCCAGGCATAGCTCAGCGTACTGTCGCCGAAGGTGCGCTCGCGGTTGAGCATGGTCAGCTTCCAGCCTTCGACCACGAGAACCATCAGGAAGGCGATGATGACCACGGTGCAGGCCACCTCGAGCCAGAATCGGCGCCTGTAGCCGAGCCGCGACGCCAGCACCTCCATGCCGAGGTGACCCTTTTCGCGCATCGCCTTGTTGGCGCCGAAGAAGCACAGCCAAACGAACAGCAGCTGTGCCATGTCCACCGACCAGATCAGCGGATGGCCGAAGAAGCGCATGATGGAGGCGGTGAAAACCAGCCCGGTGATGCCGGCGAGCAGCGCAAAGCAGATCGCCAGCTCGAGTTGAGCCAAACGCTTGAGCATGATCGGTTCCAGAAGAGTGAGTGGGGCGGGCCCACCTTGCGGGCCCGCCAGGTGTCCTTACTCGGCGGCGATGGCCTGCAGCGCGTCGCGCAGTTCGCCATAGCCCAGCTTCTCGTAGACCCCGGAGGTGGCGTCCCTGAAGGGGGTGACGTCGATGTCGTTGACGGTCATGCCGGCTTCGACCAGCTTCGCCTCGATGGCGGCCAGCGCATCCTGGGTGCCGTAGGAGGCAACGTCGCCGGCCTTCAGCGCTTCGTCCCGCAGCACCTGCTGCAGGTCCGCGGGCAGGCTGTCGAACCACGGGCCGGATGTGACGAGGCCGGTGATCAGGTTGATGTGCCCGGTCTTGGTCAGCACCGAGGTCACTTCGTAGAGCTTGGCCCCTTCGCCCGCGGGAAGCTGCGCTTCCACCGAGTCGATGACGCTCTGTTCCAGCGCTGCATAGACTTCGGCAAACGGCATCGGCGTCGGCACGGCGCCCATTGCCGTCACAGTCTCGACCCACACGGGCGCGCCCGGCGTGCGCATGCGGTTGCCGTTGAGATCGGCAGGCGTGTTCACCTCGTTCTTGGTCCACAGGTGGCGTTCGCCCTGCCACCAGTTGAACGAAAGCACCTGATGGCCCGAGGTGTCATGCAGCTTCTGGATCCAC
The DNA here is from genome assembly GCA_023436745.1 of Pseudomonadota bacterium. GTDB lineage: Bacteria > Pseudomonadota > Alphaproteobacteria > Rhizobiales > Devosiaceae > Devosia. The sequence continues at coordinate 2,577 of JAEZHZ010000025.1, forward strand.
TCCTCGAACTGGTCCGACACCACCACCTTGCGGATGCCGTCATAGCCGGAGGCAAGGTATGGCGCGCCCAGCACGCCGAATTCGTTGACGAAGGCCGCAAGGCGCCCGCCATCGACCACGACGGCCACCGGCGCACCGGCGCGTGCCTGCTCCAGCACGTCCTCGTCGGAGCCGAGCTGCGAGTTGGGGAACAGCTTGACCTCGATGGCGCCGTTGGAGGCAGTCGCGACATTGTCGCGGAAACTCTCGAGGCCCTTGTAGAGTGGGTCAGATGTGGCGAGAGCCGTGTTCACGCTGAGCGTGTAATCGGCCCCGAGCCCGGGTACAGACAAAGAGACAACGATGCCGGCAGCGAGCGCTGCGGCAAGCGGATGCATTTTCATGGTTCCTCCCTGCGGCACGCGCCGCCGTGGACGAAGCTGCTAGGCAACGTCTGCAAAAATGGTAGTATGGTAGTATACCGGAGTCAACAATGACCTCTATCGACCCTCTGCTGGCCAGACCCGACCTCGTCGAAAAGCCCGCAACCGTCGGCAATCGCGTGTTTGCCATCATCCGGCAGGCCATCGTGCAACTGCAGCTCAAGCCCGGCGATCCACTGTCGGAAGCCGAGATGGCCCGCCAATTGGGCGTGTCGCGCCAGCCGGTGCGCGAAGCTTTCATCAAGCTGGCCGAGGTCGGGCTCGTGGAGATTCGTCCGCAGCGCGGCACCTCGGTGGTGATGATCTCGCTGCGAGATGTCGAGAACGCCCGCTTCATTCGCGAGGCACTGGAGGTCGCGGTGGTCCGCAGGGCAGCCGAAGAGATCACCGACGAGCACAAGCGGCGGCTCACCGCCATCCTTGATGCGCAGCGCTCCGCCAGCGCTCGGGGGGACCTCGCGGAGTTCCTGCGTCAGGACGAGGCTTTCCACCAGGCCATCGCGCAGGCTGCCGATTGCGAGAAGGCGTGGCGGCTGCTCGAGAACCTCAAGGCCCAGATGGACAGGGTGCGATATCTCTCGCTCGACGAGGCGACGCCTGTGGATGTGCTGATCGAACAGCACGACCGTATCGCAGCGGGCATCTTCGCCGGTGATGCCGATGCGGCCGAGAGCGCCATGAAGGCGCATCTGCGCGAGATACTGACGTCATTGCCGCTGCTCGCGGAAAAGCACCCCGACCTGTTCACCGCCTGAGGCGAAGGCATGGCGGCTCGGGGGATGGGGCATCACCTTCCGAGCACGCACCCGGTGCCGCTGACGCGAACGGTGCACCGCTCACCGGCGGCGGGCAGTTCATACTGCCCGCTCGGAAATCCCAGCGTGACCGACTGCTCTGGCCTTCTGATCGAGACGTAGGCCGTGCCGCCGACCCATTGGACCGATTGCAGCTGCCACGTGGCGGACAGGCCATCGGCTGGCGCAAGGTGAAGCTGTTCCGGTCGAAGCAGGATGCGCCCCCTTCCGGTCCACCCAGCGTGCCCGGCGAGCGGGACGAACCCGAGGGCGCAGTGCGCGACCCCGTTTCGGATTTCGGCATCGAGGATGATCGACGGCCCCAGGAACTCGGCGACCGTGGCGTCGGCGGGGGCAAGATAGAGGTTTCGGGGGTCCCCGGCCTGGGCGAGGCGCCCCTCGCGCAACACCACCAGCTGGTCGGCGAAGCCCATGGCCTCCTCGCGGTCGTGGGTCACCAGCATCGTCGCGATTCCGGTGGTGGCCAGGATGTCGGCCGTGGCGGCGCGAAGCTGGTCGCGCAGTCCCGTGTCGAGGGCGGAAAAGGGTTCGTCCAGCAGCATCAGGCGAGGCTGGCGAGCCAGTGCCCGCGCCAGCGCGACGCGCTGCTGCTGGCCACCGGAAAGCTGATGCGGCTGGCGATCGGCCATCGACCGGTCGAGTTCCACCAGATCCAGAAGCTGGCGCACACGCGTGTCTGCGTCCGGCTGGTCCCGTATGCCGAAGCGGATGTTCTCGGCCACCGTGAGATGGGGAAACAGGGCGCCTTCCTGCATCACGAGCCCGATATTGCGCCGGTGCGCCGGCACACCGGCCTCGGAATTGGCGATGGGCTGGCCATCCAGCAGGATCTCTCCGGTATCCGGAGCCTCGAAGCCCGCGATCAGGCGCAGCAGGGTGGTCTTGCCGGAGCCGGATGGCCCGACGACCGCGGTGCGAGACCCCTGCGCAACGTCCAGGTTGAGGTCGCTGAGCGCCCAAGTCTTGTCGAAGCGCTTGCCCAGCTGGCGAATGGATAGAACGCTCATCGGGCTCCGGTGGCCTGCCTGTGAAGGATGATGCAGAGCGGAATCGATAGCACAACCATGGCGAGGGCAAACGGCGCCGCGCCCATGTGGTCGAACTCTCCCGTGCGGGCCCAGAACTCCGTTGCGAGCGTCTCGGTCCCGATGGGCGCCAGCATCAGCGTGGCGGTCAGTTCCGTCACGATGCCCATCGCGACCAGCGCCATGCCCGCACCGATGCCCGGCATGGCAAGGCGCAGCGTCACGCCCACCGCTGCGGCGAGGGGGCTGCGGCCGAGCGCTATGGCTCCATTCTGCAGCTCTGCCGGCACCTGCGCAAGGCTGGCGCGCACCGAGATGATGGCCCTCGGCAGGAACAGCAGCACATAGGCCACGAGCACCGTCGCTGCGGTCTGGTATAGCGGCAGAGCGGCGCGAACGGTGATGGCAACCAGCGCCAGCGCCACGATCACCCCCGGCAGGGCGCCGACCTGCAGATGTACGCTCTCGAGCGCCCGCTGCACCGGCCCCGGAGCGCGGGCTGCCATCCACGCGACCGGCAGGGCAGCAAGGGTGACCAGCAGGGCTCCCGCCACGGCATAGAAGCTGGATTGCGCCAGCGCCGCCGTCAGTTCCGGAAGATGCCAGGCGTCGATACCCCCGATCAGCATCCACCGCAGCAGGGTCACCAGCGGCAGGCCTATTGCCAGAGCGGATATGCCGGCGGGGATTAGCACCCAGAGGGCCTTGCTGCGTCCGAGCCGGGCCATCGGCGGGTGCCGCGCCGCGCCGCCGCCGACGCGGGCATAGCGCCGGTT
>JAEZHZ010000151.1 GCA_023436745.1 Pseudomonadota bacterium
GTCGTCGCGAGATTGACGATCCGGCCCCCCGCTGACTGTCGCAGCAGCGGCAGCAGACTCTGGGTCACGGCCAGCGTGCCGAGAAAGTTCGTTTCCATCAGCCGCCGCGCCGCATCGACCGATGCCACACTCGGCGGGCCGTCCTCTGCATCGACGATCCCGGCGTTGTTCACGAGGATGTCGAGGCGCCCGTGCTCGTCGCCGATGCGCGCCGCGGCGGCGTCGATGGTTGTCGCGTCGTTGAGGTCGAGCACGATGCTGCGAACATCGAGGCCGCCCGCGGTCAGGTCTGCCGCCGCTGCCTCGCCACGCTTCGCATCGCGTGCCCCGAGCAGCACCGTCACGCCCGCTTCGGCGAGTTGCCGCGCGATTTCGAAGCCGATGCCCTTGTTGCCGCCTGTCACGAGCGCGATGCGGTTGTTCTGGGCCATTTGTGGCCTCCTTCAGTCTTGGTCCATGTCGCGACCGAGTATATGAAGGATCCTTCGGTTTGAGGATTCGCATATGGATGTCGCCGCGCCGCCGCACCTGAGCCCCCGCAAGCGGCCGCGTCAGGCCCGTGCCACGGTCACCGTCGAGGCGATTCTGGAAGCGACCATTCAGGTTTTGCTGGCCGAGGGATTGCACCGGCTGACCACCACCCGGGTTGCCGAGCGGGCAGGGGTGTCCGTCGGCACGATGTACCAGTACTTCCCCAACAAGCAGGCGCTGCTCTACGCCCTCAACCAACACTATCTGGAGCGGGTGGCGCAGCAGGTGGAGCAAGCCTGCCGCGCGAGCCATGGCTCCCCGATCCGGCACATGGTGGAAACCCTCGTCGACACCTACTGGCATGCAAAGACCGAACGCAGCGACGTCACCCGCGCCCTCTATCGATCGGTGGCGGAACTCGACAACGACGCCTTGGTGGCCGCATTCGCCAGCCGCGTCGATGCCGCCACCGTGGCCATGCTCCGCACGGCCCCGGATGCGCGATACGCCGACCTCGGACTCGTCAACGTCACGCTGCTGTCGGTCATATTCGGCACGGTGCGCAACGTCTTCGAGCGCAACCTCCCGGCGGGAGAGCAGATCGCCATTCGCAGCGAACTGACGCGGATGTGCCTTGCCTATCTCGAAAGTGTACGTGCTCCGGCCGGCTGAGTGCACCGCGGCGGCCAACCGCGCGTTTGCATCTGGTGCCTGCCATGCTAGAGGTCCCCGCAACTTCTGTTATCGAGCGTCGGACCGCCATGTCGCAGGACAATATCTTTCACGAAGTCGACGAGGAACTGCGCAGCGACCGCATGCGGGCGTTGTGGCGGCGCGTCATGCCTTACGTGATCGGTGCAGCGGTCGGCGTCGTGGCCATCGTTGCCATCAACGAGGGCTGGCAGTGGTACCACGCCAACAATGCCGCCCAGTCCTCGGACGAGTTCTATGCCGCGCTCGATCTTGCCGATGGCGGAGACCTTGCCGCCGCCCAGGCACAACTCGATCAGCTCACCGCTGACGGCTCCGGCAGCTACCCGGTTCTGGCCCAGTTCACCAAGGCCGGGCTGCTTGGCCGCAATGGCAACGCCGCCGAGGCGATCGCACTCTACGATTCTCTGGCGAACAGCCAGTCGGATGTCCGCCTGCGCGAACTCGCGCTGGTGCTCGCTGCCGGCCTGCTGGTCGATACGGGAACGCTTGCCGACGTCGAGGCCCGCGTTGCCACCATTGCCGTGGAAGGCAACCCGCTGCGCAATGCCGCTCGCGAGATTCTCGGCCTTGCACAGTACAAGGCGGGGGACTACCCGGCCGCCCAGGCGAGCTTCGAGGCCGTGATCAATGATCCGCTGGCCCAGTCCAACACCCGCAATCGCATGGGCTACTATCTCGCCCAGATGCTTGCTGCCGGCACCATCGCCGAGCCCACCGCCGCCGAGGCCGCTGCCGAGGCAATCGACGAGGCCATCACCGGCGACGAAGCCGTTGATGGAGCCGTCGATGAGGCGATTACCGACGCCATCTCCGCCGAACCGGCGGCCAACTAGCCGCTTCGGCGCATCACGGAATCTGCTGCCATGACCGTCACCGTTGCCATTGTCGGTCGCCCCAATGTCGGCAAGTCGACGCTGTTCAACCGCCTCGTCGGCCGCAAGATCGCGCTGGTGGACGATACGCCCGGCGTGACGCGTGACCGGCGCGAGGCCGAGGGGCGCATCGCCGACCTCACCTTCAAGGTGCTGGATACGGCCGGCTATGAGGATGTCACCGGCGACAGCCTCGAATCCCGCATGCGTCAGCAGACCGAAATCGCGGTGCGCGATGCCGACGTGATCCTCTTCATGATCGACGCGCGCGCCGGCGTGACGCCTCTCGACGAGCGGTTTGCCCGCGTGCTGCGCAAGGCCGGCAAGCAGGTGCACCTCGTTGGCAACAAGGCCGAGAGCGGCGCCGCCGAGGCAGGCCTGGTGGAGGCCTTCAAGCTCGGCTTCGGCGAGGCCATACCGCTGTCCGCCGAGCACGGTCTGGGCCTGTCCGAGCTCTACTCGATCGTCTCCGCAGCTATCGAGAAGGCGGCGGAAAAGAACGCAGGCAACGAGGTCGCCGACGAGGACCAGTTGCCCGAAGTCGACGTCACCATCACCGAAGACATGCTCGAGGGCGAGGGGGAAGAGGCGACCCTTCGCTGGAACCCCCGGCGCCACCTCAACATCGCCATCGTCGGCCGCCCGAACGCCGGCAAGTCCACCCTGATCAACCGGATGGTCGGTGAAGACCGGGTGCTTGTCGGCCCCGAAGCCGGCATCACCCGCGACTCCATCCTCGTTCCGTGGGAATGGGAAGGCCGCACCATCAACCTGGTGGACACGGCCGGCATACGCCGCCGCTCCCGCGTCACCGGCAAGCTCGAGAAGCTCGCGGTCGGAGATTCCCTGCGCTCCATCCAGTATGCAGAAATCGTCGTGCTGATGCTCGATGCGACCATTCCGTTCGAGAAGCAGGACCTCGCTCTTGCCGACCTGGTTGAACGCGAAGGCCGCGCCATGGTCATCGCTCTCAACAAGTGGGACCTGATCGAGGACAAGAACAAGGCGCTGAGCGAGCTGCGCGAAGCCTGCGAGCGGCTCCTGCCCCAGTTGCGCGGCATCCCCCTGGTGCCGATCTCCGGCCTCACCGGCCGCAATATCGACCGACTGATGGAAGCGATCTTCGACATTGAGCGGGCCTGGAACGCTCACGTCTCGACCGCTCGCCTCAACCGCTGGCTGGCCGGCATGGTGCAGAGCCATCCGCCTCCGGCCGTCTCGGGCCGCCGGCTCAAGCTGCGCTACATGACCCAGGCCAAGACCCGGCCGCCGAGCTTCATCGTCTTTGCCTCCCGGCCGGATGCACTGCCGATGGCGTATCAGCGCTACCTGGTGAACGGCATCCGCGAGGCCTTCGATATCAAGGGAACGCCCATCCGGCTCTGGGTACGGGGCAACTCCGAGAACCCCTACGATCCCGACCGCAAGTAGGGACCCCGTGCATATTTTTCAAAGCGGTGGTGCAAGTGCCCGGCTTGCCCCTATATTGATGCGGCCATAAGCGACCCGATGCTGATTGCGGGGCCGCAACACATGACACTCCATTGTTCGTTGAAATCCTGATTGTCGTCGTCCTGACCGTTATCAACGGTCTTCTGGCCATGTCGGAACTGGCCGTCGTCTCCGCCCGTCCCGCCCGCCTCCGTCCCCTGGCAGAGCAGGGCAATCGTGGTGCCGCCACCGCCATCGAACTCGCCGAGGACCCGGGCAAGTTCCTGTCCTCCGTTCAGATCGGTATCACCCTGGTCGGCATCCTTTCCGGTGCCTTCTCCGGGGCCACGCTCGGCGGACGCCTCGCAGGCTGGCTGCAGAGCATTGGCGCCAGTGATGCCGTGGCAAACTTCGTCGGCGTCGGCGGCGTCGTGGTGCTCATCACCTACATGTCGCTGATCATCGGCGAACTGGTGCCCAAGCAGATCGCCCTGCGCGATGCCGAGGGCGTGGCCATCCGCGTCGCCGTTCCCATGAAGATCCTCGCCACCATCGGCTCTCCGATCGTGTGGGTGCTGGACGTCTCCGGCAAGCTCGTGCTGCGCCTGTTGGGGCAGGGCGGCGAGTCCGAGGAGAAGGTCACCGAGGAAGAGGTCAAGACCATCATCGCCGAGGCGACCACGGCCGGTGTCATCGAGAGCGAGGAGCACTCGATGATCGCGGGAGTGATGCGTCTCGCCGACCGTTCCGCCCGCGGCCTGATGACCCCGCGCATCGAGGTCGAGGTGATCGACCTCAGCGATGATGTCGACGAGATCCGCGAGACGATCCTGAGCAGCCATCGTTCGCGGCTGCTGGTGCAGGACGGGGATTCCGACTCCATCATCGGCGTGGTCGCCATCAAGGACATCATCGGCGTCTTCGCCGGCAACCAGCCGCTCGACCTGCGCAAGTTCGTGCAGCCGGTGCCGGTGGTCATGGATCACGCCGATGCGCTGGACGTGGTCCGCGCCATCCGCAACTCCACTGTCCACCTGGCGCTGGTGGTGGACGAGTACGGCCATTTCGAGGGCATCGTGACCTCCGGTGACATCCTCGAAGTCATCACCGGCGTCTTCCAGGAGGAGACGGGCGACGATCCGGCTCTGGTGGAGCGCGAGGACGGTTCCTGGCTGGTTGCCGGCTGGATGCCCGTCGACGAGTTCAGCGACAGGCTCAGCATCGCCATTCCGCGCGATGCAAAGTACGAGACCGTGGCCGGCTACGTGCTGTCGATCCTCAACCACCTTCCGGCGGTCGGCGAGACATTCGAGCACAATGGCTGGCGCATCGAGGTCGTGGACCTCGACGGGCGCCGCATCGACAAGCTGTTGATGAGCCGGTTGCCGGCCTGATCCCGCGGCCGGGGCGCAGGCGTCCCGGCTGTGCATCTAACGCACGCGATCATCGTCATCCCGCCAGGGCGGGATGACGGCGTTGTCTAGATTTCTTCCGAACTGCCGTCGGCGTCGAACAGCCAGCCGGTCTGCGTCACCGACGGGCTGAGCAGGTCCACGAGCCTCGGCGCGATGTCCTGCGGCGTGGGCAGGGTGTTCGGATCTTCCCCGGGCATGGCCTTCGCGCGCATCGCCGTCCGCACCGGGCCGGGATTGAACACGTTGACCCGCAGCGGCGAGTGCCCAACTTCGCCGGCATAGGACTTGATCATGGCATCGAGCGCCGCCTTGCTGGCCGCGTAGAGCCCCCAGAACGGCTTTGCCGAGCGCGAGGCGCCGGACGTCACGAACACCGCGCGCCCCGCCTCCGCCTGCCGCAGCAGCACGTCCAGCGACCGCAAAAGCCGGTAGTTGGCGGTGACGTTCACCGCGAACACCTTGTCGAAGTCGTCGGGCTTCACATGGGGCAGGGGGCTCAGCACGCCGAGCTGGCCGGCATTGCCGATCAGCCCGTCGAGATGTCCCCACCGTTCGAAGATCGCCGCCCCAAGCCGGTCGATGGCGTCGCCGTCCCGAAGGTCCAGCGGCACCAGCGTCGATGAACCGCCCATGTCCTGGATGGCGTCGTCGAGCTCCTCGAGCCCGCTCGTCGTCCGCGCCACGGCGATGACATGCGCGCCGCGCTTCACCGCCTCGATGCTGGCGGCATAGCCGATGCCCCGCGAGGCGCCGGTCACCAGCACCACCTTGCCGTCTAGTTCTCCCATCAGCCAGCTTCCCTCAGCAGCGAAATTTGTTTGGGCTCGTTCTTCCCGCGTCCCTTGAGGTCGGTTAGCTGCGTCGGGTAGTCGCCAGTGAAATAATGATCGGTAAACTGCGGTGCGGACGGATTGCGCTTTTCCCCACCCACTGCGGTGTAGAGCCCGTCGATGGACAGGAACGCCAGCGAATCCGCCCCGATGAACCGGCACATCGACTCGAGGTCCGGATGCTGGTTCGCCAGTAGCTTCTCGGGGTCCGGCGTGTCGATGCCGTAATAGTCCGAATGGAAGATCATCGGGCTCGCGACGCGGATGTGAACCTCGGTCGCCCCCGCCTCGCGCATCATCTGCACGATCTTGACCGAGGTGGTGCCGCGCACGATCGAATCGTCGATCAGCACCACTCGCTTGCCCGCGATCTCGGCACGGTTGGCGGAGTGCTTCAGCTTCACCCCGAGCGCCCGGATAGACTGGGTCGGCTCGATGAAGGTGCGGCCCACATAGTGGTTGCGGATGATGCCGAGCTCGAACGGTATGCCGCTCTGCTGCGCATAGCCGATTGCCGCCGGCGTCCCGCCGTCGGGCACCGGCACCACGACGTCCGCTTCCACCGGCGCTTCCATGGCGAGGTTGATGCCCATGCGCTTGCGCGCGGCATAGACGCTGCGCCCGGCCACGACCGAATCCGGCCGGGCGAAGTACACATATTCGAACAGGCAGACCCGCTCGGGGCGCACGGGAAACGGCTTGAGCGACTCGATGGTGATCTCGCCGTCCGGCTGGATCTCGCACACCACCACTTCGCCGTTCTCGACATCACGCACGAACTTGGCGCCGATGATGTCGAGCGCGCAGGTCTCGGAGGCAAAGATCGGCTTGCCGTCCAGGTCCCCGAGGACCAGCGGGCGGATGCCGTTGGGGTCGCGCGCACCGATCAGCTTGGTGCGCGTCATCGCCACCATGGCATAGGCGCCCTCGACAGCGCCGATCGCATCGACGAAGCGGTCCGACGAACTCGCCCGCTGCGACCGCGCGATCAGGTGCAGGATCACCTCGGTGTCCGACGTGGACTGGCAGATGGCCCCCTGGGCGATCAGGCGGCGCCGCAGCGTCAGCCCGTTGGTCAGGTTTCCGTTGTGGGCGATGGCGATGCCGCCCACTTCCAGTTCGGCGAACAGCGGCTGCACGTTTCGCAGGATGGTCTCGCCTGTGGTCGAGTAGCGCACATGGCCCATGGCCATGTTTCCGGGGAGGCGCTTCAGCGTGGCCGGCTCGGTGAAGTGGTCGCCGACAAGCCCGAGCTGCCGTTCCGAATGGAACTGCCGTCCGTCGAAGCTGACCATGCCGGCGGCTTCCTGACCGCGATGCTGCAGCGCGTGCAGGCCGAGCGCGGTCAGCGCCGCGGCATCCGGGTGGCCCAGAATGCCGAACACCCCGCACTCTTCATGCAGGGTGTCGCCGTCGAGGTCGAAGGGATCGTTGGTGGAAACGCTCACCGGGCTCTCCATGCCATGCCGCTGAAGCGGCGCGCCCCGTCACGTACGGAGCGAATAACCGAGTGCCGCCGCAATACCGCAGATTGCGGTGCAGCACCAATGCCGTCTCGACGCGCCAGCTTTGTGGCCGGCGCGTGTCACCAACAGGTGATCAGGCCGCGGGCGCGGCGGGTGCCGGCGTCGACGTGGCCGGATCGGTCGGATCGACGGTGCCGTCCTCGTTGGCGTCGGTGCCATCGAGCGGGTTGGCGTCGCCCGCGTCCTCGGTCAGTCCGGTGCCCCCACGCAGGATGTCGGTCACCTGCTGCTCCAGACCCTCCGGCAGCATCGAGATCAGCGTGTTGCCCATGTTCTGCAGGTACGGCAGCGACTGCGAGCGCGCCGCCCACTCCGGCAGGTTGTTCCCCAGCAGCCACACCCCGAAGATCGTGACCACGATGGCGATCAGGATGCCGCGGAGCACGCCGAAGATGAATCCCAGCGTGCGGTCGATGGGCCCGATGCGGCTGTCGACCACGAAATCGGCGATCCGCATGGTCAGCAGGTGTAGGATGATCAGTGACACGATGAACGTCACGACCACCGTCGCAACGTCGGCAACCAGCTCCTCGGCGATATAGCCGCGCGCGATCTCGGGATGGTACTGCCACATGTAGATGGCGATGGCAGCCGAGCCGGCCCAGGTGGCCAGCGACAGCACTTCCCGGGTCAGGCCCCGCGCTGTGGCGAGAATCGCCGAGATCAGCACCAGCACCCCAACCCCGACGTCGAACGCTGTCAGCATATGTTTTCGTCTGCTCCGCTGCCGCTTAGGTGGTTTCGTTTAACCACTTTGCCCCGCAAAGCCAAGCGGCGCCGCACGTCTGCTCCCAAAAGCGTTAACCTGTTGCAGCCGGACTACCACTCGTCCCGTTCCGGCTGCCGCGCCGTGCCGTTGGCGGCGATCCGGCCCACCAGGTCAGCGAGCGTCGCGAACTCGTTGACCGTCAGCCCGTCCGCCCGGTCCGCGGCGCCCAGCCGCCCGGTGGCGACCGCCCCGAACCCGAGCTTTTTCGCCTCGCGCAGCCGCAGCGAACTGTGCACCACCGGCCGCACCCCGCCTGCGAGCGAGATCTCGCCGAAATAGACCGAATCTGGCGGCAGCGGCGAGTTGGTGAGCGAACTGATCAGTGCTGCCGCCACCGCCAGGTCCGCCGCTGGTTCGTTGATCTTCAGCCCGCCTGCCACGTTGAGGTAGATGTCGTTGGCGCCGATCCGCACGCCGCAGCGCGTTTCCAGCACCGCCAGCACCATTGAGAGGCGCGAGGAATCCCAGCCCACCACTGCCCTTCGCGGCGTGCCGAGGGGGGAGGGGGCCACCAGGGCCTGAATTTCGATCAGCAGGGGACGGGTACCCTCCATCCCGGCGAACACCGCCGAGCCGGCCGCGCCTTCGTCCCGTTGGTCAAGGAACAGTGCCGACGGGTTGGCGACCTGCTCCAGGCCGCGCTCGGTCATTGCGAATACCCCGATCTCGTCGGTGGCGCCGTAACGGTTCTTCACCCCGCGCAGTATGCGGAAGGTGTGGCTCGAATCGCCCTCGAAGTAGAGCACCGCGTCCACCATGTGCTCGACCACGCGCGGCCCGGCGATCTGGCCATCCTTCGTCACGTGCCCGACCAGCACCACGGCCGCGCCGCTCTTCTTGGCAAAGCGCGTCAGCGCCTGGGCGGAGGTGCGCACCTGCGTCACGGTGCCCGGTGCGGAATCGACGCGGTCCGTCCACAGCGTCTGGATGGAGTCGATGATCACCAGGTCCGGCGCCGGTCCGGTTTCGAGCGTCGCCAGAATGATCTCGACATTGGTCTCGGCCGCCAGCAGCACCTCGGCCCCACCGAGCCCAAGCCGCGGTGCCCGCAGCCGCACCTGCGCCACCGCCTCTTCGCCCGACACGTAGACGACGCGCTTGCCCTTGCCGGCAAGCGCTGCTGCCGACTGCAGCAGAAGTGTCGACTTGCCGATGCCCGGATCACCGCCCACCAGCAGTGCCGAGCCGCGCACGAAGCCGCCCCCGGTCACCCGGTCGAGTTCGCCTAGTCCCGTGACCACCCGCGCGGCGCTTTCAGTCTCACCAGCGAGGGGGACCAGGGTCGTTGGCCGGCCGTTCGCCTTGGCTGCCTTTGGCCCTGCGCCGACGCCCGAGTCGACGATCTCCTCGACGATGCTGTTCCACTCGCCACAGGAATCGCACCG
>JAEZHZ010000189.1 GCA_023436745.1 Pseudomonadota bacterium
GTAGTCGGTCGCAGCGGCGGTGGCCTGAAGTGGCGTGTATTCGTGGGTCACGAGCAGGCCTCCAGTGCCTTGACGATTTTTGAGGCAGCTTCATCCACCCACGCGCGTGGGGGGGCGGCGTCCCGGAACCCCAGGTTGACGCAGGCGATCCCCTGCGCCTTCAGTTCATCGAACAGTCGCGGGACCTCCCAGCCGAAGGTGTCGTCGGTCTGGGCAAGCTGGCACACGACAAGTTCGCATCTGGCCTCCACCAGACGGGCCACCATGGCCGCCCGATAGGCTGTGGCTGGAGAGATGCGTGGGCAGGAGGAGTCAGCAGCCGTCCTCGCAAGGACGTCCTCCAGGCTGGCAGCCAGGTTGCCTGGGCCGGGCCAGACACTTCCCAGCGGCTGCAGGTCACAGACGACCTGACCGAACGCCTCCAGCATGGCGTAGGTGGGGGCCGAGGCCAGCGGCGACCCGACAAGGCCGATCCTCAGTCCAGCGGGATGGCTATCGGAATTCTGCGCAAGCCCCGCCTCGAGCAGGTCAGCATGCTCCCCTGCCCCCATGAAGCGGCCGGCGTTGCGCCAGCGAAACGCCGTGGAGCCGGAGACGGCACCCGCCATCGCATGGAGGGCCCGGGAACGCCGGATCTCCTCGACCGAGGCACTCTTGAGGCTTGCCTCATCCGGGCGGCTGAGCCCTGTTGCCTCGAGGAAGTCGAAGAGCTTTCCGGCCTGGATGGAATTGAAGCGCCGCACCGGGGCACTGTCCGTGTGAACCAGGTTCCAGAGGAACAGCGACGGGGTTGCGGCGCGTTTCCTGTCCTGGCGTATCCATTCGGTCGCATACTGGTACGCGATCATCGCCGGGGCGTCGTCCCGTGCAAAGACGATCCCCCGGTACGCCGCAAGCTCCCCGCACATCAGCCTGACGAGAAAGGTCCTCACCTCGTCATCGACGAAGGGTTCGATGACCGACGTGATCTCGTGCTCCGCGACGGCATTGCCCATGGAGAGATGAACCGGCACCGCACCGGCCGCCGCGATCAGATTTTCCGGCATGCCGTTGCCGAAGATACCGACGAGCGGTCGGTCGGCGGCTGCACACCAGCTATCCCGCTGCTCGAAGGCACTCTCCAGCGTTGCTGCCGCACCGGCACCATTGTCAGGTCTACGCTCGCTCAAGTCATCCCCCGCTTATTAGTTCACAATATGAACTGTATTCCGCTCGTCAGGCAAGTGACCTTTGACAGCGGTTGGGGCGCGGGTTAGTGCAGCCGGGCTGCAAGGCGGGGGACCGAGATGGCGGACGACACGGCGCAGGCAGTCCAGAGTGGCGTGGTCCTGGGGCCTCTTCGGGAGAACCTGCCGTTTCTGACCCGGGCGCTCCGCGCCTACATCCGCGCAGAGAACGCCGAGTTCTACGCGGCGCTGGGCGCCGAGCAGGGCGAGATCGTGGTGCTCAGCGTCATCGGCCTCAACCCCGGCATGTCGCAGAATGACCTTGCGGCGACGCTTGTGTTCAAGAAGTCGGCCATCACCAAGCTGGTCAAGGACCTCGAAGCCAAGGGACTCATCGAGAGGGTTCGAGGCGAGACCGACAAGCGCTTCAACGCTCTGCACCTGACCGAAGGCGGCCGGGCACGCTACGAGCGGATAAACGAACTCATCTCGGCGCAGAACGCGGCATTGCTGGAGCCCTTCAGCGAGCAGGAGCGGACGCAGATGTTCACCCTGCTCAATCGGCTTTACGCTCATCTGCGCCAGCGGCAGCTCCAGCGCACCGGGGAGTCCGGTGCCATCGAAACCGGCGACGACTGAGGCGCTTGACACCCGCTCCCCTTCAGTAGTTCATTTGGTGAACTACTTTTGGAGGAGACAGTGGCCAGACCACTCGCCGGCGTTCGCATCGCCGATTTCAGCCATGTGATCGCGGGCCCGCTGGCTACGCACTTCCTGTGCCTGCTGGGCGCGGAGGTCATCAAGGTCGAGCCGCCTACGGGGGACGTGCTGCGCAACTACACGCAGCGTCGCGAACTGCGCGGCATGGCAGAAGCCTTCATCGGCGCGAACGCCGGCAAGAAGTCCGTCGTCCTTGACCTCAAGACCGAGGCGGGGCTGGAGGCAGCGGCCCGGCTTATCGACACGGCAGATATTCTGGTCGAAAACTTCCGCCCGGGCGTCATCGACCGGCTCGGCCTGGGCTACGACACCGTCCGCAAGACCAACCCGAAACTGATCTTCTGTTCGATATCGGGCTATGGCCAGTCCGGGCCGATGCGGGACTACCCGGCTATCGATCAGATCATCCAGAGCGTCTCCGGCCTGATGGGGCTGTCCGGCGAACAGGATGGCGGCCCCATGCGCGTCGGCTTTCCGATCGTCGACACCTACAGTGCCCTGCTTGCCGCGTTCGCGATCCAGTCCGCCTATCTTCAGCGGGTGCGTGATCCGGAGGGTCGTGGACAGCATATCGACATGTCGATGCTGGATGCGTCCCTCGTGATGATGGCTTCAGTGGTCAATCCGCTGATGATCCCCGACACCGAACCGCGGCGAACCGGCAACCGCGGTTTCTCGCTGGCACCGACCGCCGATACGTTCGACACTCTCAAGGACCCGATCACCATCGGCGCCGTTCAGCAAAGCCAGTACGAACGGCTGTGCACGGCGCTGGAACGCCCGGACCTGCTCTCCGACCCGCGGTTCATCGATGGCGACAGCCGCATGGCGAATGATCGGGCACTGCAGGCCGAACTCGCGAAGACTCTCGCCACCCGAACAGCGCTGGAGTGGGAAGTGATCCTTTCGCGGGCGGGCGTGCCTGCGGGAGCCGTTCGTCCGATCCGTGAGGTTCTGGAGCTCGAACAACTGCAGGGGCGCGATCTCATCGCCGAGATCGACGTGCCGAACCAGGCGGTGGAACGTACCACCGTTCTCAACGCCGGTTTCCGGTTTGCCCATGATGGCCCGCAGGTTGGAGGTCCCCCGCCCCTACTGGGCGAACACACCGAAGCCATCCTGCGCGAACTGGGCCTCGAGATGCCTCGTGACGTCGAGGCGCCCACCTCTGCATAGAGTAAGGGGAGCGGCTTGCCATGACGCCTTTGCCGACGTAATTGTCGACAAAAGCGCCGACATAACGGAATCGGTGAATGGAGCCACAGGGAGACATGGATTGACTGACGCCCCGCGACCTGCGCCGAAGACGTTCGTTCCCCCGAGGAACGACCTTCATGAGTTCAGCGCCGACGTTGTGGAAGGGTTCGACGACGCCCATGCGCTGTTCAAGGACCTGCGCAGCCGTTGCCCCGTGGCGCACAGCGCCGACTTCGAGGGGTTCTGGGTTCTGACGAAATACGACGACGTGATCCGCGCGCTGGCCGATCACGAGACGTTCTCTACCGCGTACCAGAATGTTGTGCCGCGGGTCGCGACCTCCGGGCGCCGGCCACCGCTGCACCTCGACCCTCCGGAGCACACGCCCTATCGCCGCGCGATCACGCCGCTCTTCTATCCGGAGCGGATGGCTTTCTGGGAGCCGGTGGTTCGGGGCCTGGTTTCCAACCTTCTGGCGCCGCTGATCGAACGTGGCAGCTGCGATATCTGCGTCGACTTCTCATACCGGCTGCCCATTTTCGTCCTGGCGGAGTTCTTCCACATTCCGTCCGAACAGGCGGAGAAGATCCGCGACATCGGTGCTGACTTCAACCGGGCACTGCAGGTTCGCGATACGGCGATGCTCGAGCGCACCAGCCTGTTCCTGTACGACGTCGCGAGGGACATCATTGCCCTGCGCAAGGGGCACCCTCTCGATCCCGGGGTAGACCCCACCAGCGCGATGTTGGCCGCGCGGGACGATCATGGCAACCCGCTGCCTGAAGACATGGTGCTCGGCACGATCCGGCAGTTGCTGGTGGTCGGCATAATTGCCCCAACCACCTTCACGGGATCGATGGCGATCCATCTTGCACGCCACCCCGAGCACTTTGCCATGCTCAAGGCCGATCCGTCGCTGATCCCGGCAGCCCTCGAGGAACTGCTGCGCCTCTACACGCCGTATCGTGGCTTTGCCCGCACGGCGAAGCGCGACATTGAGATCGGCGGCAGGAGCATCAGGCAGGACGAGCCGATCGCGCTCGCCTTCACTTCAGCCAACCGCGATCCTGACGCATTCGAGGACCCCGACACCTTCCGGCTAGACCGCGAGGGTCACAGGCAGCACATGGCGTTCGGTCGTGGGCCGCACCAGTGCGCCGGCGCGCCACTTGCCCGCCTGATGCTGCGGGTTACGCTGGAGGAACTGATCGGCCGTACCGACGGCTGGGAACTCTCCGGACCGATCCCGATGACTACCTGGCCGGAATACGGCCCGCTCAGCGTTCCGGTGCGGTTCGCCAAGCACCCTAGGGAAGAGGGCTAGCGGAAATGCTCCTCGGCCAGCCGGATAACGTGTTGATTGCCGGCATGGACGTGGGCACGCATGGCGGCCTCGGCGGCGTCGGGCTTTCCGGCCAGGATACTGCTTGTGATCACCTGGTGGTCACGGTTCGAACTGGCCATGGAATCGTTCGAGAAGCTGCGGGGCAACTGCAGGCGGTAGAGGGGAAGGCGAACACGATCGAGGGACTGCTCGACGTGCCGGTTGCCGGCTATCCGGCAGATGGTGGCGTGGTAGGCAAAGTTCTCCGCATTGTACCGGTCGACGTCATTGCTTGCCTCGGCGTCGTCGAGACGGTTCTGGTGGGCCCGGAGCAGATCACGATCGGCCCGATCCAGCTCCTTCTCGGCCGCGAGGCGTGCGGAGAGCCCCTCGAGCACCTCCCGAACCCGGCCCATTTCGAGGATCTCGGCTCGCGTGAAGCGCCGGACATAGACGCCCCGGTTCTTGACGAACTCGAGGTATCCTTCGCCGACAAGAGTCTTGAAGACCTCGCGGATCCGGCCGCGACCGACGGCGAACTCCTCCGCCAGATCGATCTCGATAAGACGCTGGCCAGGCGCGTAGCCTCCCCGCTGAATCCGACTCTTGATACCTTCGCCGATTGCCGTCGCAGAAATGGGTTCGGTCATCTTGGTGCTGTTCCTGGCGCGCGGCAACTTCCATTCACCCGCACGGGCGCGGCTTACATAGGTACCGGTGCACGCAGGTGTCAAACCCGACGACGTTTTGGTCGACAATTTTGTTGACTTTTAGTTATGCGACATAACAGTCTGTCTGTAGTCCAAGGAAGGGAGGATCCTATGACTAAGCCAGTTCTCGGCACCTTGCGCCGCACGGCGCTCGGGCTCTTGTGCGGGGTTGCCATTTCGCTCGCGCCAACCGCAACCGCGTGGGCGCAATCCGACGATCTCATCGTCGCGGTCTCGACGTTCTCGGAAGAGACGATGACGCCGTGGGGCGGCAGTGGCCAGCGCAAGACGTATCTCGACGTCGTCTACGAGTACCTGACCTATGTGGAACCGGGCACGCTGAAGACGGTGCCGGGCCTCGCTGAAAGCTGGGAGGTGAGCGAGGATGGTCAGCGCTGGACCTTCAACCTTCGCAAGGGTGTCCAGTTCTCCGGCGGCTACGGCGAGTTGACTTCGGCCGACGTCGCCTACTCGATCGAACGCCTCATCCGCGACGATTCCCGGGCCGGACCGGCCTCTCCGATGCGTCGCCTGATCGGTTCGGTCGAGACGCCCGACGACTACACGGTCGTAGTCAACCTCAACTTCCCCGATTTCGAGCTGGCACAAGGCTATTTCGGTGCCACCCAGCAGTTGGGCATCGTCTCGAAGAAGCACTTCGACACGCTCGGCGAGGCGGAGGCAGAAGCCACGCCCATCGGAACCGGCGCCTATGAACTGGCCAGCATCACGCCCGGCTCCGAGATCGTGATGAAGCTCCGCGATGACGTGGAGAACCACTGGCGCGTAACGCCGGACTTCCAGAACATCGTCTTCAAGGTCGTGCCCGAGGAATCCACCCGCGTTGCAATGCTGCGCACCGGCGAGGCGGATATCGCTCCGATCGGCTTTGACTCCATTCCGACGGTGAGGGACGCGGGTCTCTCGATCGTTTCGGCAGAGGCGACCTGGTCGCCGGTGGTCCGGTTCGGCGGCCTGATCGAAACCTCCGACAACCGCTACAATCCCGATGCCCCCTGGGCGATCAGGGAAGTGCGGCAGGCGCTCAACTATGCCGGGGACAAGCAGACTATCATCGATGAGCTGTTCCAGGGCGAGGGTACGGTGGCTTCCAGCGATACGCCGGTGCCGGCGTGGTCCACTGTCGAGCCCTATCCCTATGATCCCGACCGTGCGCGTGAACTGCTCGCCGAAGCCGGATTCGAGAACGGTTTCGACATCACCATTCGCACCTTCACCACCGCTCCCGGCGCCGAACTGCCGTTGATGGCGGAGGCGGTGGCGCTCTACTGGCAGGACATAGGGGTCAACGCCTCCATCGAGCCGGTGGACTGGCCGTCCCTGCGCTCCGAGTGGACCGAGGGCCGGGCGAACAATTACGTCTGGACCCATCGAGGCTTCCCGTTCGCCAGCGCTGCCAATGGCATGGAGGCGGGCTACCTTGCCGCCAGCGTATTCGCCAGCTTCAGCACCGCCGAACTGGAGGCCATGATCCAGGACTTCTCTACCGAGGTGGACCCCGCCTCGCGCGAGGCAAAGTTCACCGAGATCGGCCAGTACCTGCGTGACGAGGCTGCGGCCGTGTTCATCGCCCTTGCCAACGAGCCCTATGGCATCAGCGACAAGGTCGGCGAGTGGAAGATCACCACGGCTTACGTCTGGAACTTCGACCAGGTCACTCGCGCCGAGTAGCCGTCCGCAACCACCGGTGCCGCGTCCGCGCGGCATCGGCTACCCAATCGGGCACAAGCCATGCTGAAGATCATTGTAACCAGAGTTGGCGAAGCGCTGGTCGCGCTCCTGCTGATGAGTCTCGTGATTTTCCTTCTGAGCCGCCTGACCGGCGATCCCGTGGCACTGCTGCTGGGAGATGGCGCAACCGAGGCCGACAAGGCGAAGCTGACGCAGGACCTGGGTCTCGATCAGCCGCTGCCCATCCAGTACCTGACATTCCTCGGTGACGCGCTGACCGGGGACTTCGGCACGTCCGTGACGGCCGGGAGTCAGCCTGCCCTGCAACTGGTGCTGGCGCGCCTGCCGGCATCGCTGAGCCTTGCGGCCGTAGCCCTGGTCTTCACCGTGACCATAGGCATCCTGTTCGGCGTGCTTGCAGCCATCCGGCGCAATTCCGCCGTGGACATCGCCGCACGCCTCATCGCCCTTGTTGGCCAGTCCGTACCGAGCTTCTGGCTGGGGATCGTCCTCATGTACATCTTTGCCGTGCAACTCGGCTGGTTGCCGACCTCCGGCTACGGGCAATGGCAGCACTACGTCCTACCAGCGGCCACCCTTGGCCTGTTCACCCTTGCCGCGATCACACGCCTCGTGCGCTCCTCGATGCTTGAGGCACTGGGCAGCGAGTATATCAAGCTGGCCCGGATCAAGGGCCTGTCC
>JAEZHZ010000190.1 GCA_023436745.1 Pseudomonadota bacterium
GTGAAGAACAACGTGTCCGCGGACGACCTGCGCATCTTTTTGGCAGTGGTTCAGGAGCGCGGCTTCCGTGCCGCGGCCAGGCGCCTCGGCATGGCACCGTCAAAGATCAGCACGACAATCACGCAGATCGAGAACGACATGGGCGTTCCGCTCCTCCTGCGGTCCACACGGAGCGTCGAGCCGACCGAGCATGGCCGAAGGCTCGCTGGCCAGGTGGCGCCGCTTCTCGCTGGCATCGACGCAGTCGTCGCAGAGGTGGTCAGTGACACCGACAGGGTTCGCGGAAGGCTGAAGCTCAATGTCCCCGGCGCCGTCGTTCCCGATATCCTGCCTCCGATCCTCGCCAGGTTCCAGGACAGGCATCCGGAAGTCGATGTCGAGCTTGTCGTCGACAACGACCTGATCGACATCATCGCTGCCGGATGCGACGCGGGCATCCGCTATGGCTCGCACCTGGCCAAGGATATGATCTCCGTCCCCATCGGCCCGAGGGTGCAAAGAGTCGCCCTTGCGGCCGCGCCGTCCTATCTCGCGCGCTTTGGCCAGCCCGAAGGCCCGGCCGACCTGACGCATCATCGGACGATCCGTTACCGCCTGCCAGGAGGCGCTCTGCTGCCATGGCGCTTGCAGCAGGGCGAAGACACGGTGATGGTGGAGGCGACGGCGGGGCTGGTGATCAGCGTCAATGCGCTGGACGGCGCGCTCAGCTATGCCCGCCAGGGGATGGGTATAATCGGCGCCTTCCGGAACTGGTGTGAGGACGACTTTCGTTCAGGCGCACTCGTTCCTGTTCTGGAAGACTGGTGGGCGGAACTCGAGGGGCCGAGGCTGTACTATCCGAGCCGTCTCGCTGCTACGCCGCTGCGCGCTTTCATCGAAGTCAGCCGGAGCCAGCCCTCGGAATTGACGTCCCCTGGTCTAGAGTAGGGCCTGCTGCGCCGCCTGGTAGACCGAGCGAACAGTGGGACGAAAGCCAAGACTGCGTGCAAGCGATCCGTCGACATGCAGGTGCCATGGATTGACGAGAGGGTCGGATGAGGGATCCACCGTCCGACCCACCAACTGGGCGAGCTCGTACACCGTTGTAGGAGCCTCATCGGTGATGTTGACGATCTTGCCGTCCATGACGCCGGATAGGGCGAGCTCCGTTGCGGTGAAGATGTCACGGTGATGAATGGTGCTCATCCTCTTGGCCGGATGCCATTTGCCGCTGATCGCATGTGTAGGCAGGGCGTCCAGATGTCCGTCGTTGTCGCCGTAGACAAATGGAAACCGGAGGATTGCCCAGTTCAGCCCGCTTTCGCGCAATTCCCGCTCGGCGGCTATCTTGCTGGCTGGATAGGCCTGTTCGGGCTCGGTTTGATCGTCCTCGCGTCCCGGGTGCGCGCCAGCGGGGTCGTAGACATTGCTGGTGCTCGACATGATGAAGCGGGCGGTGGGAGCATACTGCTTCGCGGCGGCGACGAGATTGCGCGTGCCTTCGAGGTTACTGCGCCAGATGAGGTCTGCATCGGGGGTGCGGAAAACGGCCGCCAGGTGGACGATGGCCGAAACCCCTTCCATCGCAGCCATCAGCGTAGAGGGTGAGAGAACGTCGCCTTCCACCACGGTACCATAGGGCGGCGGAGTCTTGCCGGGTCGGAGGAGGACCCGACAGGCCCAGCCCGCATCTGCGAGGCGGGGCAACAGCCGTTCGCCGACCAATCCGGTCGCGCCAGTCAACAACAAGGTCATGATCTCGCTCCTTTGCGGGAAAGCTCGTCGAGCCGCTCAGCGGCTGTTCGGAGCACGTTTATGGCCGCACTCAGGTCGGCAGGCTCCATGCCGGCGAAGGCAGCGTGCTGGATGGAGGTTAGGTCAGGTAGCTCCTGCCAGAGTGCTTCCCCCGCCGCTGTGATGCTCAGGGATTTCTGACGTTGGTCGAGGCTGTCCACGACCTGCTCGACAAGGCCCTTGCGGACAAGGGCGGCGACGATGACGCTGAGCGTCGCGCGCTCGATGTCGAGTATCTTGGGTAGGACGCGCTGCTTGGTCGGGCCGTTCGTGACCAGGTGATGCAGCACATACCATTGGGTGGTGCCAATCCCATACGGCCTGAGCGCAGCCTCCATGGCCACGCGGCCCGCCAGGAAGCATCGCTTGGTCCACATGGCCACGCGCTCAATATCAGCAGTTTCGGATTTGTTAGCCATCTAACAGATATGTTAGCTAGCTATCAAATTGTCAAGCTATGCTGCCTCTGCCTCCGTCGCTGCCCCGCCCGAATGGCGAAGTCGAGTGAGCGTCTGCGGAAGACCTGAGGGCGCAGGGATTCAAGAGGGGCTATAAACCCGCCCTAGTGGCTGATCATCCAGGGACGTGCGACAGGGAAGGTTGTCGATCCGTCAGGCGGGTTAGTGTCACAACGGTTTCCACTTGCGAGCTGTCGCCGAGCACCGCAGTCAGGCGACCCGATGGGCCCTCGAGAACGCGACCGGGTTCGTCGGATACTCGCTATCCGTCTGCGCGGTGCCGAAGATGGCCAACACTGTGTCGCGGCCGTCGACCACCCGACCAAAGGCGGCAAAGCCCTGCCCGTCGGGATTCCTGCGGCCGCCGAAGTCGAGTTCTGGCTGCGGGCCGATGCAGATGAAAATCTCGGATGTTGCTGAGCCGGGAGCCAGCCGTGCCATGGAAACGGTCATGTCGTCGTGGCGGAGGCCGGTGACTTCCGTCGTCTCGTGCGCGATCGGCGGGAAGATTTCGGGCTGATCGTCGTGCGGGTCGATACCGAGCTGGACCACTTCGATCTTGGGATCCCGTTCGGGGGGCTGGTTGGCCAGCGTCACGATGCGGTAGGCCGTGGCACGATCGTAATGCCCGCCATCGACATAGGCCAGGAAGTTGGTGGCAGTAAGCGGGGCGTTCTCGGTGTCGACCTCGACGGTAAAACTGCCAAGCGCCGTCTCGAAGAGAACATTGGTCATTTGGAGCCTGCTTTTTTGGAGGGCTCCCGCCGGATGACCGGCGGGAGCGGGTTTGGTTCAGTCAGCGATCTGAGCGTCGCGGAAGTACGGCACGTTCAGAGCCGACCGCCAGAAGCCGGTCACCTTGGGGCTCATCATCATGTAGTTGTAGCGATGATACTGCGGCAGGATCGCGTGATCGTTCATCAGGATCGCCTCAGCCGTGCGCATGTGATCGCGCGATTCCGCCTCGTCGGTGGCCTGCTTGGCCGCTTCGATGGCAGCGTCATACTCCGGGTTGGACCAGTTGTTGAGATTGTTGGCCGAACCGGTGACGAAGTTGTCGAGGAAGGTCATCGGATGCGGGTAGTCCGCGCCCCAGCCCATCTGCGCGATCTGGTATTCGACCTTCTGCACTTCCGGATAGAAGACCTGCCATTCGGTGGCGTTGATCTCGACGTCGATGTTGAGATTTTCCTTCCACATCTGCTGAATGGCTTCGAGCAGCTTCTCGATCGGCGGCGACGTGTAGGTCACGAAGACGGTCGAGGGGAAACCTTCGCCGTTCGGGTATCCGGCTTCTGCGAGAGCAGCCTGAGCGCCCTCAATATCGGCAGTTTCCGACAGACCGAACGTGTCACGGCCTTCGGCGAAGTCTTCGCCACCAAGGCTCATGCCCGGGGGGACGAGGCCCAGTGCCGGCGTATCAGCCGATTGCAGCACGAACTCGATGATCTCCGAGCGGTCGATGGCCATGGAAAGGGCCTTGCGCACGTTCAGGTTGTCGAGCGGTGCCTGGTTCGGGTTGAAGAAGGCATAGGTGGTGCCCAGCGCCGGAACGATGAGGAAGGCATCCGATTCAACCGACAGACGCGGGATTTCCGGCGCCGGCACGGATTCAATGCCGTCGACGTCGCCAGCTTCCATGGCGGCGAGCGCCGTGGCCGGATCGGGGATCAGGCGGAAGGTGAGCTTGTCGAGGCTGACGGCGTCGGCGTCATAGTAGTTCGGGTTCTTCTCGAAGACGACCGACTCGCCCTGGTTGAACGCGGTGACACGGAACGGGCCAGTACCGATGAACGTAGCCGGGTTGCGGGTCCAGCCTTCCGGGTCAGCTGACACAATGTCTTCGCGGACAGGGTAGAAGGCCGGGTAGTTCAAGAGCTGCATCATGTACGGGACGCGCTGCTTGAGGGTGAAGGTGAGGGTCTTCTCGTCGGGAGCCGAGACCGCGATGGCGTCGGCATCGCCGCCGTTATAGGCCTCTTCGGCGCCCACGATGTGGTAGAGCATCTGCGAGTTCATCGCGCCGGTGGCAGGATCCAGCACGCGCTTCCAGGCGTAGACAAAGTCCGACGCCTTGACTGGCTCGCCGTCCGACCACTTCGCGTCGCGCAGTGTGAACGTGTACGTCAGGCCATCTTCCGAGATCTCCCAGCTTTCCGCGAGCGCAGGGATGACTTCGCCTTCGGGGCTGAAGCGGATCAGGCCCTCGAAGGTGTTGCCGATGATCGGGGCGGCGAAGGTTTCAGCCGTGGTGCCGGGGTCGTACTTGGCGCTTTCGTTATTGACCACGTAGGTCAATTCCCCCGCGGCGAAGACTCCTCCGGTCGTCGCCAGCAGTGCTGCCGTCATCAGCGGCAGAAGCATCTTCTTCATGACGTTCTCTCCTGTCTTGAGGTTTGGACCTCGTTGGACCCGTCCGCCAGTTCCCTGGCGAAATGGCAGGCGGAGACATGGCCTCCGCCAATATCGATCAATGGCGGCTCGGCGCGGGCGCACAGCTCGGTGGCGAGCGGACAGCGCGTGCGGAAGCGACAGCCAGACGGAATATCGATCGGGCTCGGGATTTCTCCCTGCATCGGCTCCACATTGCGCTGGACCGAGGGGTCCGGCACCGGAATCGCCGAGAGCAGCGCCCGCGTATAGGGATGTGAAGGACGATGGTAGAGATCGGCGCTCGGCGCCAGCTCGACGATCTTGCCCAGATACATGACCCCGATGCGATCCGAGATATGGCGCACCATTGAAAGGTCATGCGTGATGAAGAGGTAGGTGAGGCCCAGCTCTTCCTGGAGGTCCTCCAGCATGTTGACGACCTGCGCCTGCACCGACACGTCGAGCGCCGATATCGGTTCGTCGCAGATGACGAGATCTGGCTCGAGAGCTATGGCGCGGGCAATGCCGATACGCTGGCGCTGGCCACCCGAAAACTCATGCGCGAAGCGCGCAGCGGCATCGGAAGGCAGGCCAACCCGATCGAGCAGCTTGCTGACCCTGGCGCGCCGCCCGGCGGCCGTTCCAATGCCGGATATCTCCAGCGGCTCCGCTATCAGCTCTCCAACGCTCATGCGCGGGTTGAGGCTCGCGTAGGGATCCTGGAAGATCATCTGCACCCGGCGACGGAACTTGTTCAGCCGGCGCTCGGGCAGGGCACCCACATCTTCGCCGTCAAACACGATGCTGCCCGAAGTGGGATCATGCAGACGGATCACCGTCCTGGCGAGAGTCGACTTTCCGCAGCCCGACTCCCCCACGAGACCCAGCGTTTCGCCCTGCATCAGATCAAGATCGATGCCATCGACGGCGCGCAGGATC
>JAEZHZ010000192.1 GCA_023436745.1 Pseudomonadota bacterium
CCGCGATGCCGCGGCCAGCTATTCGAAGATGACGTCCACCCAGTAGTTCGTCGCGTTGTACGAGGCGGTGGGAAAGCTCGTTGCCCCATAGGCGTAGACGCCGTTACCCCCGGCACCGGAGCTCCCCGGCGCGGTGAGGTTGCCATTGGTCACGGCAGTGCCGAGCCCGTTCTGGGTCGCCGAGTAGTAGCCGCTGCTGTGGTAGGACACCACATAGGTCTGCCCGCCGAGGACGGCGACCGGAGTGGCGAACAATGCCGTCTGCCATCCGCTCGGCGACTCGTTGGCAAATGTGACGCTGCCTTTCAGATTGCCCAATATGTCCCATAGGGTTCCAGTGTGAGTCCCCGTGTTCTGCGGGCCCTTGTAGAAGCGGATGCCCTTTATCACCCCGTCTGTCGCCGGAACGAACTTCATGCCGAGTTCGACCTGCTGAGTGTCGTCGACGGCCAGGGTAGCCGGCACCGCATTGGCCGGGAACAGCGTCTGTCCGGTCGGTAGCACGAACAGGTGTACCGTGCCATTCGCGCTGCCGCCCTGGCCGTCGCTTATCGAGTAAGTAAAGGTGGCCGGGCCCGGCTGGTTGGCTGCCGGAGCGAAGGTCACGGTGTTGGTGCCGCTGTTGAAGCTGACGCTGCCCTGGCTGGGGTTGCTAACCCCGGTGACGCTGAGAGTGCCGCCATTTGGGTCGGTGTCGTTGGCGAGCAGGGCCGCGGCGGGGATGTTGAGTGGGGTGTACACGGTCGTGCTGAAATTGTAGTCGTCGACAGCAGTCGGCGGCTGGTTCCCGCTGACCGCGGTGAAGAGCACGTCCACCCAGTAGTTGGAGGCGCCGTAACTCTGGTTCGGGAAGTTGCTGGTTGCGCCGTAGGCGTAGACGCCGTTGCCGCCGCTGGAACTGCTCGACGGGGCGGTCAACTGGCCTGTCGTTACGGCGTTCGTGAAGTAGCCCTGGTCGGCCGAATAGAAGCCGTTTGAGTGGTATGACACCACATAGGTGGTGTTGGCGGTAACGCTGGGCGGGTTGGTGAACAGGGCGGTCTGCCAGCCGGAAGCCGTCTCGTTACTGAAGGCGACGCTCGCGATCTCCGAGCCGTCCGCCCGCCACAGGCGGCCGCTATGGGTGCCGGTGTTCTGCGGCCCCTTGTAGAAGCGGATGCCCGTGATGACCCCGTTGGCGGCGGGCACGAACTTCATGCCCAGTTCCACCGGATTGCCGTCGTTCACCGTTGCCGTGCCCGGCACCGCAGAGGGCAAGAACAGGGTCGCACCTTGCGGCACGTCGGTGACGCTGATCGAAACCGAACCGGTGTCGGTGCCACCGTGCCCGTCGCTGATCGTATAGGTGAAGCTGGCGCCCCCGACATGGGCGTTTGCGGGAGTGAACGTGATGATGCCAGTGCCGCTGTTGAAGCTGACGCTGCCGTTCACGGCCCCCTGGACCGAAACGACGGTAAGGGGATGCCCGTTGGGATCGCTGTCGTTGGCGAGCAGTTGCGCGGCGGAGATCTGCAGCGCCACATCCCTGACGGTGACAAAGCCGGTATCGTCCACCGCAATCGGTGGCTCCTGGGTCTGGCTGGCCGGGTGGAAGACCACATCCACCCAGTAGCTGGTGGCGTGGAAGCTGCTGGTAGGGAAGGTGGTGGCCGCGTTGATGGCGTAGACGCCGTTGCCGCCGCTGCTGCCGTCCGCCGGGGCCGTGATGCCGCCGCCGGTCTTGGCCGAATAGAAATAGTACTCCTCGGCGGAGTAGCCGCTGCTGGTGTGGTACGAGACCACATAGGTGGTGTTGGCGGTCACCGGGATCGGGCTCGGGAACAGCGCCGTCTGCCAGCCGATTGCACTTTCATTGGTGAAGGCCACGGTGGCCTTGTGCGTGCCATTGCCTTCCCAGAGCGTGCCGGTATGAGGGCCGTTATTGCCTGCGCCCTTGTAGAAGCGCACCCCGGTGATCGTGCCATTTGCCGCCGGGCGGAACTTCATGCCCAGTTCCACCGAGCTGGTGTCCGCCACATAGGGTACGAGCGGCCTGGCGTACGGCGAGAACAGCGTCTGCCCGCTCGGCCCGGTGACGGTGATGGCAATGCCGGGGCCCGGCGTCTCGATGTTGCCGCTGTCGTCCACCGCCCGTGAGCGAACGGTGTAGAGTCCGCCAAGCGACGGGGTCCAGGAGAAGGTCCAGTTCCCACGGCCGCCGGCCTTGTGCCATGTCGAGCCATTGTCGGTCGACACCTCCACGCCCCCGACCTTTCCGCCGACATCGGTCGCCGTACCGGTGATCGTGTAGGCCTGATCGTGCGGGATCGGCCCCGGCGGCGCGGTGATGGTGGAAACCGGCGGGATGATGTCGGTCGAGGCGGTGGCCGGGATCAGCGCCGGATCCAGGGTCTGCGGCTGCACCCCCATGTCGGCGAACAGGTTCACCATGGCCTGCTTGACGCGTATGTCGTCCGGCACCTGCTCGGCGTCGTGATTGTCGTCGAGCCCCCCCGACCAGTAGACGGTGCCTGCACCGAAGACCAGCGCGCCGCTTGGCGCGCGATAAAGCGTCAGGTTGTGCTCGGCGGTGCCCGGCCCCGTGGTGGTGCCGTAGTCGAGCAGCAGCGCATGCACGTCCACGACCACCTTCGACAGGTGGATGATGCCGGGCGGCCGGAAGCCGTTGTCGAGGTCGGAATCCCACTCATAGCCGAGATAGCCGGGTGTCAGGGCCGTGGTCTGGTTGATCGGCGTCTGCGCCACGCTGGTGTTGCGCCAGAACCGCATCTGCGCGTGTTCATGGGGCACCTCGATGGTGTCGAGGCGATAGGAGTCGCAGGTGAACATCGTGCCGATGAGCGCATTCTCCGGTTGCCCCGCTCCGATGGCCGTCGGTCCCGCAAAGCGCGGATCCCGGAAGGTGCCCGTCCATTGACCGCTCGGATCGATGTCGTCGTGCTCGCGGGTCTCCTTGTAGCAGACCAGCGTGCGGTAGGGCGTGGTCGGTCCGGCGGCGCTCTGCTCCCAGCGGGTTCGCCAGTAGACCTCGTTGCCGCTGAGAAAGGCGAGGTTCACCCCGGCATCGCGCGCCGCTTCGACGTTGCTGCGCTGCTGGCCCGACCAGTACTCGTCATGCCCGACCGACAGGAACACCCTGCGGCTGGTCAGCAGGTTGGCATTGCGGTCGGTGTCGACGCCCGAGATGTAGGTCACGTCGTAGCCATTGCGCTCGAGCCAGCGGATCGTGGGGTACTCGACACTGAAGATCCAGTCCTGGGGGCCCGCATAATAGCCACCCCAGCGGGTCACGATCGGCCGGTTGTAACTGACCTTGTATGCCCGCCCAAAGCCGCCCGTTCCCTGTCCCGGTCCGTCGCCGCCGTAGAGGCTGACTCCGCCCCAGACGTTGTAGGCCTGCCAGGTGGTGTCACTGGTCTGAAAGACGATGTCGCTCGGGTTGCTGTCCTCGCGCACGATGAAGGCGATGTGGTTCTGCCCGAAGGTGGAATCCTGCCGCACCAGCTTGGCGAGATAGATGCCGGACACCGCAGTCTGGGGGATCGGCCACGATGCCGAAACTGACCAGTTGCCGGCGTCGACCAGCCCTGTCGAGCTGTCGCGGTAGTATTGCGGCTGCACCTGCGGCTCCGCCCGCTGCACCTGCACGGTGTCCACCAGGCGTGCGCCAGCGCCGCCGTAATAGCCGAGCCGGTAGATGTCGATCCGGTAGTTCGTGCTGCTGGTGTTGATCTTGAAGTCGATCGTCTCGCCGGCATTGCGGCTGATCTCGGTCGCGAACCCCTCGATGGTCCAGTTCGTCGCAAAGCTGATGTCCCATTGGCTCTGGGGATTGCCGGCAAGCTGGTTTTCGGCCACGACGCGGTTGACCATTGATCCTCACTCAGGCGCTGGATGCGACAGTGACATGTGCGAGGAAACGGGGTCGCGAGACGGCGAGCCCCTGGCCGGCACATGACGGCTCAACGCTAGCCGCAGCGCGCGCGGGGCGAAGTAGATCATGCGAGCTAAACTGCTGCCCCATAAGCGAAGTCGGGGAGCATCTGTGCTGCAGCCGTGCCAGCGAACTCGCCGGGGCCTAGGTTGTGCCGGCGGCCCTGACCTCCTCGAGGCATTGAGCCACCACCCTTTGGGTCAGGTCGGCAACGACGCGGACCACGCGGGGGAGGGGGCGGCTGCTGTCGATCGCAAGGCTGATCGTCTGCGGTTCCGCTCCCTCGTCGCGCACCGGCACGAACACCAGCTCGCGCGCCAGAAGCTCCGGCGCCGCATCGAGTTCGGAGGTGAAGGCGGCATACTCGCCGCTTCTCGCGAGCAGCTTGACCAGCTGCAGCGAGTTGGTCTCGACGCGCTTGCGCCCCTCGGAGAACAGCCAGCTATACCGAGAGTCGAGATACCGGCGGATCTGCAGGGCCTTGCTCTGCAGCGCCACCGGATGGCTCACCGCCTCCTGAAGGCTGGTGGTCTTGCTGGCCGCCAGTGGGTGGGTTGGTGATACCACGCATCCGAGCGGGAGTTCAGTCTGCCACAGTGTGTGGATTTCCCGGCGGGGCGACAGGTTGAAGGCGATGATCAGGTCCGATGCCTGGTTGAGGAGGCTAGCCACTGCATCATCCGTGCTGACCACTTCGATGTTGAGGGAAATCTGGGGGTGGCTTGCGGCGAGGTCCCGAACCAGCGTCGGCAGGAAGCTGTTGACGTGACTGTCCATGGCCGCGAGCCGCACATGGCCCTGGCTGATCCCCTGCAGCTCCTTGATCTCCGTCGCAAGCCGGCGCTCGTCCGATTTCCATTTGCGGGTGAGGGTCACGATGGCGTCGCCGGACGCTGTCAGCCGCATGCCCCGGGCCTGTCGTTCGAACAGTTCCACCCCCAGCTCCTGCTCCATCAGCAGAATCTGCCGGTTTATCGCCGAGGCGGCCACGTTCAATTCCTTGGCAGCCCGCTGGATCGAGCCTGAACGTGCCACCTGGTCGATGTACCGCAGGTTTGCCGGAACCAGATAGCCACGCATGCTCTCACCATACTGATTTTTCGAACGGATGATTGCTGAAACTGTGCTGGACGGCAATTGTCGGCGTGCAGATTATGACGCTCGAAACGCGGTTCCCGCGGATATGGAGCGCTCTGCGATGAGTGTCGTCACGGCAACCGGTCTTCCCAGGCCAGAGTGGTTGACCCTCAGGCCCCAGACGGGGAACACAGTCTCCGGATTTGCACTCGTTCTGCCGGCGGTCGTCTTTCTCGGTGTCTTCTTCGTCTGGCCGGTCCTGCAGATGATCGTCCTCAGCGTTTCGCAGCAACGCGTCGAGGGTGCGGTGGTCGTCGGGTTCACGATCGACAACTATCTGCGTCTCTTTTCCAACGATCTCTACTTCCGCGTGCTCCTGCGCACACTCCGGCTCGCAGCGGCGGCAAGTGTGATCGGCGCCGTGCTGGCCTATCCACTGGCCATCGCCATCGCACGGGGCGGCCCGGGGCTGGCAAGGCTCGTCACCATCACCCTCATTGCGCCGCTGCTGGTCAATGTCGTGGTGCGGTCATTCGGATGGTCCGCCATTCTGAACAACTCCGGAGCCCTGGCTTACCTGCTCAGGGTCGCTGGGCTCTCATCCACGCCGCCAGCAGTTCTCTACACGGAATGGGCGGTGCTGATTGCGTGCGTGCACATCTATCTTCCGTTCGTCGTGATGCCGATCGCGACGGCCATCTCGCGCATCGACCTCGCTGTCGAGGAAGCGGCGCGCGTGGCTGGCGCCTCGAGATTCGCGACGTTCCGGCGCATCACCTTTCCTCTCAGCCTGCCCGGCCTTGCGGTCGGAGCCTCCCTCATGTTCTCGCTGACCGCCGCAGCCTACGTGATGCCGCAGATCCTGGGCGGCAACTTCTCGCCCCTTCTCGGCACCTTGATCGAGCAGCAGGTTCTGACACTCAGCGACTGGCCCTTCGGTGCCGCCATAGCGACCTTGCTGATCGCCGTGGTCCTGACGGTCAACCTGCTCTTCATCGGCTTGCTGAGCCGCAGGTTCTCGCGCTGGGCAGGCGGCAGCCGATGAGCAACTCCAGTATCAGCCTCCCGATCCGCATACTCGTCCTGCTGCTCCTCCTGATCATCGTTGCGCCGCTGGCGGTGCCGATGATGATGGCGGTGTCCGACACCCCTTTCCTCAGCTTCCCGCCGCAGGGCTTCACCCTCCGCTGGTTCGAACGCGTGCTCCTCAACAGGGAGGTCCAGGGTTCGTTCCTGTTCTCGCTGCAACTGGCTGGCTGGGCGACGATCGCCGCATTGCTGCTCGGTGTCCCGGCCGCGGCCGCGCTGGTGCGCCACGAGTTCCCTGGCCGCTCCGGGATCATCGCCCTGATGCTGTCGCCCGTGATCGTGCCGCTCATCGTCACCGGCGTCGCCCTGCTGCAACTGTTCAGCAGCCTTGGCTGGGCCGATACGATGACACAGCTGGTGATCGGTCACACGGTGGTGTGCCTGCCCTATGTGGTCCGCTCCGTCACCGCCAGCCTGGTACTGGTCAACCGCGACCTGGAGGACGCTGCCGCAGTCCTGGGTGCTCCGCCTCACAGGGTGCTGACGCGCATCGTGTGGCCGCAGGTGCGTCCCGGAATCCTAGCAGGCGCTGTCTTTTCCTTCGTCGTGTCCTTCGACGACTATCCGATCTCCATGTGGCTCGCCGACGGCCGGCACTTCCCGATCCCGCTCTACCTGCATGGATTGCTCGAACGCTCCATAGATCCCTCGATCGCCGCCATCTCCACCCTGGTCATCCTGTTCGCCCTCCTGCTCGTGGTGCTCATCGAGAAGGTCTTCGGCATCAGCGTGGCCCGGCTGGCCACCTGACAATCTCACACTCCACAGGAAGCTCTCAAATGACACAGATCAGTCGCAGAACCTTCGGCAAGATGGCCCTCGCCGCCACCGGCGTCCTGGCGGCCCCCGCCATTCTCACGCGTAATGCGTGGGCGCAGGGCAAGGAAATCCAGGTCGGCATCTGGGGCGGTGCGCAGGGTGAGTACGTTCGCAGTTCCATCGTGCCGCAGTTCGAGCAGGACTTCGGCTGCACCGTCATCACGGAGGAGGGCTTCACCCTCGCCAATCTGGAAAAGATGCGCGCAACGCGCACCAATCCGCAGTTCTCGGTGATGTTCATCGATGACGTGGCCATCCCGATCGCGCGGGACGAGGGCCTGATCGCCGAACTGCCGCTGGACCAGATGCCTGCTTCCGAGAAACTCTTCGAGCGGTTCAACTTCGGCGGCTATGGCACCGGACTTGCGATCTCGGTGGCGAGCCTGTTTCACAACACCACCGTCACGCCTCCGGAAAGCTACGGCGATCTGTGGGACCCGAAATGGGCCGGCAAGATCAAGCTGGTGAGTCCCAAGAATACGCCCTCGGTGTTCTTCCTGATCGTTGCTGCCGCGCTCAAGACCGGCAAACCCTTCGCCGAGGCCCAGTACGAGATCGGCAATGCCTTCGACAAGGTGGCGGAGCTCAAGCCCAACATCCTCAACATCTTCGACAACGGGCCCGTGGCCGCGGGCGAGATTGCCCAGGGTCAGGCCGACATCGGCTTCCTGGAACTGTCGAAGTACATCTATCCCTACACCGCCCAGGGGGCACCGGTGACCATGAGCTTCCCCAGGGAGGGCAGCTTTGCCGGCAACAATTCACAGGTTCTGGTCAAGGGCGGCCCCAATCAGGATCTCGCCGTTGCCTTCATGAACCGCATGCTCGAGTCCGATGTGCAGAAGGCATTCTCGGAGTTCGCCCTGACGGCCCCGCCCGTCGGCGGCATCGAGTTCTCCGAGGAAGCGAGCAAGTACATGGTGTATCCCGACACAGCGATGGACCGTGCCGGCCTGTTCACCCCGGATTGGGAATTCGTGAACGCAAACCGTTCCGCCTGGGCCGAAGAGCTGAACGGCATCTTCTCGGTTTGACCGTGTTCGATCGCCCCGGAGACCACGCCATGAAAATCACCAAGAGTGACGTGCAGGCACGGGGTGCGCATGTCCAGATCGAAAGACTGACCAAGGTCTATTCCGGCGGCACTGTCGGGGTCGACGCCATCGAACTGGCGGTAGCGCCAGGTGAAATCCTGGCGCTGCTCGGTCCGTCCGGTTGCGGCAAGACCACGACCCTTCGCATGATTGCCGGTCTCGTCGAGCCCACGGCTGGTGACATACTGGTCGACGGCAGTTCGATCGTCTCTCTGCCGGTGCACCGGCGCAATCTGGGCATGCTGTTTCAGAACTATGCCCTGTTCCCGCATATGACCGTCCTGGACAACGTCGCCTTTGGTCTCGCGATGCGCGGCGTCGACAAGGCTGCCATCGCCGAGCGCAGCCGCGAGGCGCTGCGACTGGTGCAGCTCGAATCTCTTGCGGATCGCCTCCCGCGGGCACTCTCCGGTGGTCAGCAGCAGCGCGTCGCCCTGGCCAGGGCCATCGTCTACCGGCCCCGCCTGCTGCTGCTGGACGAGCCTCTTGGGGCGCTGGACAGGAAGCTGCGCGAAACCATGCAGCTGGAACTGCGCCAGTTGTCCATGCAACTGGGGCTGACGATGGTTCTCGTCACCCACGATCAGGAAGAAGCCCTGACCCTGGCCGACCGGATCGCCATCATGCGTGGGGGCAGGATCGAGCAGGTTGGCAGCGGGCGCGAGGTCTACGAGCGTCCGGCCTCGGCGTTTGTTGCGAGCTTCATCGGCACGTCAAACCTCATCGCGGCGCGCGTCGTTTCCCGTGAGGGCGATCACACGCGGCTCGAGACCGATCGCGGCCACGCCCTCCATTCCACCACCAGCCATACTTTTGCTGCTGGCGATGAGGTGATGGTGTCGGTCCGGCCCGAAGCCGCTGTCCTTCTCTCGCGGGGGCTGACCGACGGCGACGCCAATACGTTCGACGGGATCGTCACACAGACGGTGTTCAGGGGGCAAAGCATCGATGTTCACCTGCGCCTCGACGATGGCGAGGCCTTTGTCTGCACCATGCCCGTGCACATGGCCGGCGCCGATGTGCCGGTCGTGGGAGAGGCCCGGCATATATCCTGGCCCACCGAGCGCACCATCGTGGTGGGGCGACCATGACCACGGAGGCCCCGCCACTTGATCTCCGCCGGCTCAACAGCTGCAGTGTCGAGGAGTTCGCCGACCTGCTCGACGGGATATTCGAAGACGCCCGCCCCCTGGTTGTCCGTGCCGCGGAGTTGCGCCCCTTTTCCGACGTGGCGGCACTGCACACTGCGTTGGTGATGCAGGTGGAGGCCTTGCCCGAGGACGAGCTTGTCGCGTTCCTGTCGAGCCATCCGGAACTGGCCGGTCAGCAAGCCCGAACAGGTACCATGACGGTCAGTTCGACACGGGAGCAGGCATTGCTCAATCTGGGCCAGCTTCCTGAAGCCGAGACAAGGCGATGGAACGTCTTGAATGCGCACTATCGGGAGCGGTTCGGCTTCCCGTTCATCGTCCGGGTGGCCGAGCACGACTACGCGTCCCTGCTTGCCGTGTTCGGCAGGCGCCTTGAGAATGAGCGGGCGGAGGAGTTGCGCATCGCCACATCAGAAGTGGCCAAGATCTCGCGCCAGCGGCTGGCGACACGGCTCGGCGGCCTGGTATGACCGGGGCGGTAGCGGGAACGCTGCGCGTCGGCATCCTGCGCCATCCTCCAACACGATCCTTGAACCCACCACGACAGGCATGCTGGCTGGCCTGCCGGGCGTCAGCCTTCACTTCAGCCGCTTCCCGGTCGTTCGAATTGCCCTGTCCGCCGATGCGCTGGCCCAGTTCGACAACTCAGCCATCCTCGATGCCGCAGACCTGCTCGCCGACGCCAGGGTGGACGTGATCGTCTGGAGCGGCACGTCGGCCGCCTGGATGGCTTTCGACAAGGACGAGCGCCTCTGCGCCGAGATCACGCGGCGCACGGGCATTCCGGCGGGCACTTCCATTCTCGCCATCCGAGACGCATTTGCGGCCTTCGGCTACAGCAGGATCGGGCTCGTCACCCCCTACCTGCCGGACGTCCAGCAACGCATCATCGCCAACTGGAGCGACGCCGGCCTCACGATCACCGCCGAGCGTCACCTGTCGATCGCGGATAATTTCAGCTTCTCCCGGATCACGGAAGCGCAGGTGGCCGATCAGGTGCGCGCCGTGGCCGCCTCTGGATGCCAGGTCGTAGCAGTGTTGTGCACCAACATGGTGGGCGCCGGCATCGCGGCACGGCTGGAGGCAGAGCTGGGTGTAGCGGTGTTCGACTCTGTGGCGACGGCGGTGTGGGATGTCCTGCGCCTCACCGGCCGGCAGACGTCACCCCTGCGGCCCTGGGGCAGCCTGTTCGGCCCCGGGATACAGTGGAGACGCCACAGGGCCGATGAGCCAGCCTGTGATGCACCCCGGCCAGGGTCGGGCCGTGCACATCGCCTCACTTCGCCCGGAAGGCTATGGGCCACATGAAGTCGAGCGGTTTGTAGCCCTGACCGAGATGGTGCACCACGCCCTGGCCGTCGGTCATGTTGTAGCCCGGATCCAGCGCGCCGGTCGGCACGGAGAAGGGAAAGAAGGATCCGGTCTGCGGATTGTAGGCGGCGCTGGCGTGGCAGCTGTGGCAACTGGCCTCGAACTGGGTCCAGTAGCGGGGCTGGGCCGTGTTCGGCCCGCCGGCGAAATCCTCCATGTTGGTGTGCCCCAGGATGACCGGCACTTCGCCGTCTCCATCCCGCGTAAATCGGATCTGGGTGCCATTGGGTGCGTAGTTCTCGAGGCCAAACCCGGCGAGGCCTGTTCGCTCGAGTAGTGCGGCAATCTCCGATTCATCGAGCGGAGCGGATTCCGTGCTGAACCGCTGGCGGACATGGGCAATGCCGGGATTGCCGTTGAACTCGAACGTCGACCAGAACCAGCTTGGCTCCTCGCTGTAGAACACTGCTCCCGGATCATCGAGCGAGCGCATCTTGATCATGATGTGCAGGCCTCGCCACCAGTATTCCCCACTATCGAACCGAAAGGTCAGTGCCCCGCTCGGCGCGGGGCTGCCT
Source organism: Pseudomonadota bacterium (assembly GCA_023436745.1). GTDB lineage: Bacteria > Pseudomonadota > Alphaproteobacteria > Rhizobiales > Devosiaceae > Devosia. Next base: position 11,054 of record JAEZHZ010000192.1, read on the forward strand.
TCCGTCACCTGCAGCCATGAAGCCTTCAGTTCGACAGATCCCACGGGCATGTCGACATAGTCGTTTCTGGCAAAGAACGCGGCCACGTCGCGCTTGGTCGTGAGGCCGCTCTCGATGAGGTAGTCATAGGCGACCTTGTTGCGGTTCACCTCCTCGTTCGCCCCGTCCGGATCGTCGGTTGAAACCCGCCCGGCGAGGATGTCCCCCTTCTCGGCGCTCGGCCGCATCTCGTTGCGGGGCGGGGAGGAGAAATCGAAGCGGATTGTCGAGCCGAACGTGTCGGGGTCCGTCGGCCAGGCCATCCACAGGGGCACCTGACCGCTGCCCGACATCCCCGCTCCGTCTGGGTCGGTGATCAACTGGTTGACGCGCGCGAATACCATCCATGCAAAGCGCTCGCGATCCTTGAGGGAGTCCGAGAAGGCGAGGTGGGCGCAATCCGCCGCGAAGGCGGCATCTGGCTTGGTCAACCATCCCGCGCCGGTGCACTCGGCGGCGTGCGCGGCAAGCGGGCTCGCGGACCACATCAGGCCCGCGACGACAACAGGCACGACGGCATTCTTCAGGTTCACGTCTCGAACTCCTCTTCGTGACCCTGTTATCTGCGGAACTGGTTGTTGTTGTCTGAAGCGCGCAGTGTGCAGGCTCGGGCCTGCGCTTCAATCAGTCTTCATCATCCCGATCAGGGCCTGCACTGCCACCCCGTAGCCTCGGGCACCAAGGCCTGCGATCACGGCGTCCGCGCGCATCGAGACATAGGAGCGGTGATAGATCGGCTCCCGCTTGTGGATGTTCGAGATGTGAAACTCGATCACCGGCCCCTCGAACATCTTGAGTGCATCGAGCAGAGCCAGCGAGGTGAAGGTGAATGCCGCCGGGTTGATGAGGATTCCGGATCCCTCGTCGATGGCCTCATGCACCCAGTTGATCAGCGCTTCTTCGCTGTTGGTCTGGTGAAAGACGAGCGGCACGTCCCCGGCCGCCTGCCGGCACATGGTCTCCACCTCGGCCAGTGTCGTTGTGCCGTAGATCTGGGGTTCGCGCTTGCCGAGCCGGTTGAGGTTGGGCCCGTTGAGGACGTAGATCGGCTTCATAGCGATGCTCCCTGATAGCCGAACATCCTGGGCAGCCACAGCACGATTTCGGGCACGAAAGTGAAGAGAACAAGGGCGCCCATCAGCACCCAGAGGAAGGGCATCACGTCGGCGATGATTGCCCGCATGGGTGAACCCGATATGCGCGTCATGATGAAGAGCAGCAGGCCATAAGGCGGCGTGATCAGCCCCAGCATGATGTTGACGACCGCGACCACGCCGAAATGGACGAGATCGATGCCGAGCGCCTGCGCCGTCGGGATCAGGACGGGCACGATCACGAGAAGTATCGTCGTACCTTCGAGCACGCAGCCCAGCACCAGCAGCAGGATGTTCACGATGATCAGGAACATCACCGGATTGAGATCCCACGACAGCAGGATGGCGCTGATCGTGCGGGGAATGTTCTCGACGGTGACCACGTAGTTGAACACGAGTGCGCCGGCGATCAGCATGCCGATCGAGGCGGTGGTCTTGGCGCTGGCCAGAACGGAGCCGTAGAGGTCCCGAGCCTTGACGGCCCGGTAGATCACCGCGGAAACGATCAATGCATAGGCCGCTGCCACCGCCGCAGCCTCCGTCGGGGTCGTGACGCCACCATAGATGCCGTACATCAGGACGGCCGGCATCAGGAGAACCGGCAGCGCCTCCCATGTCATCCGCGGAAGTTTGCGGAGCGGCACGGGCGCCTCGACGGGAAAGTTCTTGGTGCGCGCGGTGATGGCGATCTGCACCATCATGAAGAATGCCATCAACAGGCCGGGCACGACGCCGCCCAGGAACAGGTAGCCGATCGAGGTATCGGCGACGAGCGCATAGAGCACCATCGGGATAGACGGCGGGATGATGGGGCCGATGACCGCCGTCACCGCAGTCAGCGAGGCGGCATAGGAGGGCGTATACTTGCCGTCCTTGGTCATCATGTGCTGCATCATCTTGCCCGAGCCGGCGGCATCGGCCACTGCCGATCCGGACATCCCGGCGAAGACGATGGACTGCAGCACGTTCACCTGTGCCAGCCCGCCGCGGAACCGGCCCACCAGCGCATCGCACCAGCGCAGCAGGCGATCCGACAACGTGCCGGAGTTCATGATCTCGGCCGCGAGGATGAACAGCGGCACGGCGAGCATGATGTAGTTGGAGTACATGCCGTTGAGGAACTGCTCGGCGACGATGCCCGGGTCCTGTCCGCGCATGAACAGATAGAGGATGGAGCCACAGATCATCGCAAGGCCCATTGGCAGGCCGAGGAAGGCCAGCACGGTGAGCAGGCCGAGCGCCATGGCGAAGGCGAGGGAAATCGTCATATGCCGGAACTCGCCTTGGTGTGGTCGAAGTCATCAGCGGCCTTGCCCCATACCGCCTGGCAGGCGGCGTAGAGCTGGCGCACGATCATGGCGATCGCGAAGATGGCGTAGATTGAATAGAGCAGGTCGAAGCGGATCTTGAGGTAGGCCGTCCGCTGCACCTTCATGAAGCCGATGTAGTCGAGTACCGCGGGTAACGAGAGCGCGAACAGCAGGACGAGCGTCAGCGACGAGATGAGGACCATCACCCTTTTCAGCCTGCCGCTGGCCGCCGCATAGAAGATGTCGAAGCGGATTTCCTCATTGTCGCGCACCACGAACGCCGTGCCGAACAACACCATCCAGAGCCACATCACCACGCTGATTTCGTGCGTCCAGCCGATGGGAAGGTTCAGCAGGTAGCGGAACACGATCTGGATGATGAACACCACGAACATGGTGGCAAGCATGGCCGCGAGCAGGTTTTCGGCACGCTGATAGAGCCAGGCGCCTGCGCGGCGCAGCTGATGTGGCATCGGATGTCTCCGGGGGATGCGAGGCTGCGGTGGGGGGGGGGGGGCGGCGCGGCCCCCCCCCGGCTGCTGCGCCGGCCGGCGGGATGGACGCGGGTGCCGTCGAGCCGGGAGTCGGCCACGCCGCCGTCATCGCGGTGGACAGCGACGTGCCCGGGGTGAAGCGGCTCATCGGCTACGTCG
>JAEZHZ010000201.1 GCA_023436745.1 Pseudomonadota bacterium
ACGTCCTCGGTCTACGAGGTGGCCGAGGAAACCCCGCTCGAGCGCATGGAGCTCTTGTCGGGCCGGCTCGGGGCCGAAATCCTGCTCAAGCGCGAAGACCTGCAGCCCGTGTTCTCGTTCAAGATCCGCGGGGCCCACAACCGCATCTCCCACCTGACGGCGGCAGAGCGCGCCCGTGGCGTCATCTGCGCCTCGGCGGGCAACCATGCACAGGGCGTGGCCCTGTCGGCAACACGGCTCGGCATCAGGGCCGTCGTGGTGATGCCGACGACCACCCCGCAGATCAAGATCGGCGCCGTGCGCCGGCTGGGCGGGGAAGTGGTGCTGTTCGGCGACGGCTTCGACGCCGCCCGCGCCCATGCCGAGGAACTGGCCGAAAAGCACGGCCTGGTGATGGTCCATCCGTTCGACGATCCCTATGTGATCGCCGGACAGGGCACGATCGGGCTCGAGCTGCTGCGCCAGCACCCGGGCGATATCGGCGCCGTCTACCTGCCGGTAGGCGGGGGCGGCCTTGCCGCCGGCGTCGCGTCGATCGTCAAGTTCCTGAACCCGGCCATCCGGGTCATCGGCGTCGAGCCCGAAGAGGCGGCGAGCATGAAGGCGGCGATTGCCGCGGGTCATCCCGTTCCGCTGGACCAGGTAGGCCTGTTCGCCGACGGCGTGGCGGTGCGCCAGGTGGGCGAGGAGACCTTCCGGCTCTGCCGGGAACTGCTCGACGACATCGTCACCGTCTCCGCCGACGAAATCTGTGCCGCCATCAAGGACATCTTCGATGACCACCGGGCCATTGCCGAACCGGCGGGTGCACTGGCGCTCGCCGGGCTGCGCCGCCAGGTGGAACGGGGCGTCGCGCCCGCCGGAGCGCTCATCGCCATCAACTCCGGCGCCAACGTCAATTTCGACCGGCTGTGCTACGTGGCCGAGCGGGCCGAGATCGGCGAGCGTGCCGAGGCACTGCTCGGTGTGGAGATCCCCGAGCGACGCGGCAGCTATCGCGCGTTCATCCGCCTGCTCGGCAACCGTGCCATCACAGAGTTCAACTATCGCTATGCCCGGGGCAGCACCGCCAAGATCTTCGTGGGTGTGAAGCTCGCCCGCGGCGAGACCGAGAAACGCGAGATCATCGACATGCTGACCGGGCATGGGCTCGGCGTGACCGACCTGACCGACAACGAAGTGGCAAAGCTGCACGCGCGCCACATGGTCGGCGGGCGCGTCGAAGGGCTCGGCAACGAGACGGTGTTCCGCTTCCAGTTTCCGGAGCGGCCGGGCGCGCTGCTCAAGTTCCTCGAGGGGTTGAACGATGCCTGGAACATCACCCTGTTCCACTACCGCAACCATGGCGCCGACTACGGACGGGTGCTGGTGGGCGTCGAAGTGCCGGAGGGGTCGCGGGCCGATTTCCTGGCCCATGTGGAAGCGATCGGCTTCCCCTTCTGGGAAGAAACCGCAAATCCCGCATATCGAATGTTTCTTGCCAGCCCCGACACCCCCTGAACGGGTGGTGTCATGATGCTGTGGCGACATCATTATGCAGAGATAAACCGCAATGCAGCCCGCCGGATCGTTTCCGGCGGGAATGTGTTGCAATTGCATGGCAGTGACGCCATTTCGGCCCACACCAACAGATCAAACGAAACAGGCGCCGGTCCCGCAGTGGACGCGACCCCTCCGGAGGACTTTGCATGCCGACCACCAAGACCCTTCATCTGATGCTCCTGAGCGGTGTTGCCGCCGTGGCGCTCTCTGCGCCGGCCAGCGCGCTCGAAGCCGAGGCGTTCGTGGACCGCGTGGCCGAAGTCTACCGCACGCTGGGCTATGAACTCAGCTTCGGGCCGGCGACGCTCGACGGTGACACCGTCACTGTCGACGGTGTCACCGTCGAGGTGCTGGGGGTGGACGACGAAGAGCCGATGGTGCTCGACACCACCCTGACCTTCACCGGGGTGACCGAGACCGAAGACGGCGCATACTGGGCCGAGGCACTGACCGTGCCGGACGTCGATACCGTGTTCACCGATGACGAGGATGACGCCGAAGGACGGGTGACGCTGTCCGACATCCGCGTGGAGGGGCTCTACTTTCCTGCCGGCGACACCCTCTCCGCCGTTGAGCAGGTCCAGCTGTTCGAGGCTGCCTCGACCGGTACGCTCAGCGTGTTCCGCAACGATGTGGAGGTGATCTCCGTCGAGTCGATGGAGGCGCGCACCACCTTCGCTCCCGAGCAGGGCAGCGCGGAACTCGCCGACGTTGAATCGACGCTGGCCATCAACGGCATCTGGGCCGACCTTGCGAGCCTGAGCGAGGATGACGCGGAATCCGCCGCGGTGATCGATCAGCTCGGCCTTGCCGAGATCAACGGCAGCATCACCCAGCACACCAGCTGGTCGCTGGCCGATGGGCACATGCAGATGCACGAATTCCTGTTCGACTTCGACGACGTCGGCGCGCTCAACATCACCTTCGACATCACCGGCTTCACCCCGGGCCTGCTCGACCAGATCTATGCCATGCAGGCGCAGATGGGCGCGGGCGAGGAGATGACCGACGAGCAGGCCCAGGCACAGATGATGAGCAGCATGGCGCTGATGCAGGGCGTCAACATCGTTTCCGCCTCCATCCGCTACGACGACGCCTCGCTCGCGGGCTCGCTGCTCGACTTCTTTGCCGAGGATGCCGGCACCGACAGGGCCGAGTTCGTGGAAGCGCTGAAGCAGCAACTGCCCGAAATGCTCGACGGCGTGGGTATCCCTGCCCTCAAGGATCTGCTGGTGCCGCCGGTATCGGCCTTCCTCGACAACCCGCAGAGCATCGAGATCGCCGCGCGTCCGGCGTCGCCGACCTCGCTGCTGGTGCTCATGGCGGCGGCCGCGAACCCGGCGGGGCTGATCCCGGCGCTTGGCCTGACGGTCACTGCCAACCAGTAGGACCAGAGAGAGCCGCCCCAAGGGGCGGCTCTCCGATTATTTAGGAGAAAATTCGTCGCCGTTGGGGCACACTGTGCGCATGACCGACCTGGCGCCGCCCGTTGTCCGCTCCCTCAGCCATGTGACCGACTGGGTGTTCGATCTCGACAACACCCTCTATCCGCGAACCTGCAACCTGTTCGCGCAGATCGACGTGCGCATCACGCAGTATGTGATGGACGTGACCCAGCTTGAGTTCACGGCGGCGCGCGAACTGCAGAAAACCTACTATCGGGAATACGGCACAACCCTCAACGGGCTGATGCAGCGCCACAAGATCGATCCGGACCACTTCCTCAACACCGTGCACGCCATCGACTACAGCCCCGTCGATGCCCATCCTGGCCTCGTCGAGGCGATCCGTGACCTGCCGGGCCGCAAGTTCATCCTGACCAATGGCGATACGAGCCACGCCCGCTCGGTGCTGCGCCGGCTCGGCGGGGACGAACTGTTCGAGCACGTGCACGACATCCGCGCCATGACGTTCGTGCCGAAGCCCAACCGGGAGGCCTATGACGGGTTCTTTGCCGCCCATGGCATCGATCCGCTGCGGGCCGTGATGTTCGATGACCTCGAGAAGAACCTGGTGGTTCCCCACGAGGTGGGCATGGCGACCGTGCAGGTCGTGGCCAGCGACGACTATGCCCATGACCTGGTGGATGCCTGGGAACTCGGGCGCGCCAGCGGGCCGCACGTCCATCACATCACCGACGATCTGGCACAGTTCCTCCGCCAGCTGCCCTGATGTTTCAGCGGCGCGCGGCAGGCGTTATCATCGAACCATGACCGACTTTCGCGGGCGCCGCCCGCCGCCCGGCTCCGACGCCGCTCCCACCGTACGCGAGCAATTCCAGAACCTCCGCCTGCTCGGCCGGCTGCTGGTGCAGATCTGGCGCACGAGCCCCGCGCTCACCATCGCCTCGGTGACGCTGAGAATCCTCGCTTCGTTGCAGCCGGTCGCCATGCTGTATGTCGGCAAGCTGATCATCGACGAGGTGGTGCGGCTGACGGGCGTCGCTGCGCCCGGCGCGAGCTTTGCCGACTGGTGGGACAGCGGCCTGCTGACACCCCTCGCCTGGCTGATCGTCATCGAACTGGCGCTGGTGATCGGGCTCGACATCGTCAACCGCGGCATGGGGCTGGTCGATTCCATCCTGAGCGAACTGCATTCAAACCAGATGAGCGTGGAGTTGATGACCCACGCGGCGCGGCTCGACCTCAGGCATTTCGAATCGGCGGAATACCAGGACCGGCTCGAGCGGGCCCGACGGCAGGCCGCGGGGCGCAATGGGCTGTTGTCGGTGATGTTCGGCCAGGCACAGAACATCATCACCGTGGCCACGCTGGCCGCCGGCCTCTTCGTCTATGCGCCGTGGCTGATCCTGCTGCTGCCGATCTCGTTCGTGCCCGCCGTGCTTGGGGAGGCGCGGTTCAACCAGCTTGCCTACTGGCTGTCGCGCTGGCGGACGCCGGAGCGGCGGGAACTCGAATATATCCGCTACATCGGAGCGACGCCCGAAACGGCCAAGGAGATCAAGCTGTTCGGGCTCGGCGGCTTCCTCGTCGAGCGGTTCCGCACCCTGGCACACACGATCTTTCTCGAGAACACGCGCGTGGCGCGGCAGCGCGCCTTCTGGGGCGCGATCTTCGCGGCCATCTCGACCCTGACCTACTATGGCGCCTACTGCTTCATCGTGTGGCGGACGGTGACGGGGGACTTCACCATCGGCGCCCTGGCGTTCCTGTCCGGCTCGTTCCTGCGGCTCAACGGGCTGTTCCAGGCGATCCTGCTCGGGTTCACGCAGGTGGCGGCGCAGTCGATGTACCTCGATGACCTGTTCTCGTTCTTCGAGATCACGCCCAACATCGTCTCCCCGGACACGCCGGTCGCGTTTCCCGCGCCACTGCGGACGGGCATCCGGTTCGAGAACGTCGGCTTCCGCTATCCCGACACCGACACCTGGGCCGTGCGCAATCTCAGTTTTTCGCTCAACGCCGGGGAAACGCTGGCGCTGGTCGGAGAGAACGGGGCCGGCAAGACCACGATCGTCAAGCTGATGACGCGCCTCTACGACCCGGACGAGGGCCGGATCACCATTGATGGCGTCGACCTCAGGGAGCTCTCGCTGGAGGACATCCATTCCCATATCGGGGTGATCTTCCAGGACTTCATCCGCTATTCGCTGACCGCGCGCGAGAACATCGCCGTCGGGCGGATCGAAGCGGCCGGCGACCAGGAACGCATCGAGACCGCGGCGGAGCAGAGCCTTGCCGACAGCGTCATCGACAAGTTGCCGCAAGGGTACGACCAGCAGCTGGGGCGCCTGTTCAAGCAGGGCCGCGACCTGTCGGGCGGGGAATGGCAGAAGGTGGCGATCGCGCGTGCGTACATGCGCAGTGCCGACATTCTGATCCTCGACGAACCGACGGCGGCGCTCGACGCCAAGGCGGAGGCCGAGGTATTCGCCCGCTTCAAGAGCCTGGCGGCGGGACGCACGGCGCTGATCATCTCGCACCGGTTCTCGACGGTGCGCATGGCCGACCGCATCCTGGTGCTGGAAGCCGGTGGCATACTCGAATCCGGCACCCATGCGGAACTGGTGGCGCTGGGCGGGCGGTATGCGGAGCTGTTCGAACTGCAGGCGGCGGGCTACCGCTGAGCGGGGACGGGAGGAAGAGGACGGTGCGCGAACCGAACGACAGCGACATCGCCGTCATCGCGGAGACCTACAGGCTGCTGGGCGACCCCACGCGCCTGCGGGTGCTGCTGGCCTGCCTCGGCGGACCGATTCCGGTGGGTGAGATCGCGGCGCGCACGGGCGCATCCCAGTCCCTGGTGAGCCACCACCTGCGACTGCTGCGGGGCGCCCGGCTGGTGCGCGGCACGCGCCGCACACGGCAGGTGTTCTACGAACTGGCCGACGCCCATATCGCCCGGATGCTCGTCGACATGGTCGAGCATGTGGGCGAGGAGCAGGCGGAACCCGGGCAGGACTGACCTCCGAAGGCGGGAGTGGTGCGGCGGCTCACTCTGCACTAGCCTCTGGTAACAAACGCATCTGGGTGCACTCATGGCAAGCGAGCACGACGTCATCATCCTGGGGGCAGGCATTGTCGGCATATCGGCCGGCATTCACCTGCTGCGCCGGGGCCGCAGCGTGCTGCTGGTGGACAAGCGGGAGCCCGGACACGAGACTTCCTACGGCAATGCCGGGATCATCCAGCGCGAGGGTGTGCGGCCGCACGCCTTCCCGCGCGATCTCGCGATGCTGATGCAGGTTGGGCTGCACCTGTCGACCGCCGCCCGCTACGAGCCGCTGGCCCTGCCCCGGATCGCCAAGCCCCTGTGGCGCTACTGGTGGGCGTCGTCCCCCAGCCATTACCGGAAGGTGGTGGAGAGCTATGCCCCGCTCATCGCCCGCTCGATCACCGCGCATGCAGACCTGATCCTCGCAGCAGGAGCAGCCGCGGAGGCCCTGATCAGCCGGTCGGGCTGGTTCCTGGCCTTCCGCAGCGAGAACGGGCTCCGCGAGGAGGCAAGAAAGGCCGAAGAGGACCGCGAGCGCTTCGGCATATCGCACCGCGTGGTGGAGTGGCCGGAACTCAAGACCATCGAGCCGGACCTCAAGGGCGGACTGGCCGGTGCCATCCACTGGACCGACCCCTGGACGGTGCGCGACCCCGGCGCGCTGGTGGCGGAGTATTTCGCCCTGTTCCAGCGGCTTGGCGGCACCTTCCTTGAGGGCACGGTGGAGGAACTGGGTCAGGATCGCGACGGCTGGAGCGCCGCGGTGAACGGAGAGCGCCACAGCGGCAGGCAGGCCGTGGTGGCGCTCGGGCCGTGGTCGCCCGACGTGCTGGAGCGGCTGGGATACCGGCTGCCGCTGTTCGTCAAGCGCGGCTATCACATGCACTATGGCACCGAGGGCGGCGCCAAACTCAACCATCTCGTGCTCGACGCGGAGGTGGGCTACGTGCTGGCGCCGATGGCGAAGGGCATCCGCCTGACCACCGGCGCCGAGTTCGCGCTGCGCGACGCGGCGCCAACGCCGGTGCAGTTGGGCAAGGCGGAGCGGGCGGCGCGGGAGCTGTTCCCGCTCGGGGAGCGGCTGGAGCCCGCGCCCTGGAAAGGTGCCCGCCCCTGTACTCCGGACATGATGCCGATCATCGGCGAAGCGCCGCGACATCGGGGGCTGTTCCTTGGCATCGGGCACGCGCATCATGGGTTCACCCTCGGGCCGGCGACAGGGGAACTGCTGGCGCAGGCCATGACAGGGGAGCCGACCGCGATCGACATCACTCCCTTCGCGATGCAGCGCTTCCTGTAGCCCCGGGGCCGAACCATAGACCGCCGGGGCGCGTTGGGCAGCCAAGGGGAAATCACGAGATGGCGATCGACAAGCCTGGACTGCTGAAGCCACTGTTCGACCGTCTGGCGGCGCTGGACTTGCTGAGCGAAGAGGAGCGGGGCGCGCTCGTTGAAGCCGCGGACAACGACGTGCGCACCTTCGCGGCGCGGCAGGAGATCGTGGCGCAGGGTACGCGGCCCACCACCAGCAAGCTGGTGCTGAGCGGGCTTTCGGCGCGCCAGACCCAGTTGCGGGACGGGGCGCGGCTCATCAGCGGGCTGCATGTCAGCGGGGATTTCGTCGACCTGCACTCGCTGCTGATCGGGGAGATGGACCATGGCATCGTCGCGATGAGCGAATGCACGGTGATCAGCTTCCCGCACGCCAGGCTGCGCGACATCACGGTGAACTACCCCCACCTGACCCGGCTGCTGTGGCTGATCACGCTGATCGATGCCGCGATGCACCGGCAGTGGCTGGTGGTGAAGGGGGGACACGACTCCCTGGGAGAGGCGGCGCACCTGCTGTGCGAAATGTACCTGCGCCACCAGATGGCCGGGCTGGCCGACGGCTACAGCTTCTCCTTCCCGTTGACGCAACAGGATTTCGGCGACGCGCTCGGCAAGTCGCTGGTGCAGACCAACCGGGTCATCCAGACCCTGCGCAAGCTTGGCGTCATCACCTGGCAGGGCCAGCGCGTGACGATCCTCGACTGGGACCAACTCACGGAAATGGCCGAGTTCGACACCACTTACCTCAACTTCTCAAGAGAGCCGCGATGAGCCACCGAACCTGCCGCCCTCTTGTGCGTTGAGGCGCAGGTTGGTCAGTCATGCGGTTGTCATGCCCCTATTCTTCCTTCACCTGCGTGACCGGGACGAACGTTTCGAGGACACGTCCGGAACCGAGTTCCCGTCTCTGCTCAGCGCGCGGGCGGAAGCCATCAAGTCGGCACGAGAGATCATGGCCGAGAACCTGCGCCAGGGCCTGCCGCTCGACCACAAGCAGATCGAGATCTGCGACGAAGACGGCAATCTGATCGAGACCGTGCGCTTCCACGACGTGCTGAAGGCCATCGGCGAATAATCGAACGCGGTGAATGGCGGATCGGTCCGCAGCCCGCAGCGTTGACGTTGATCGGACTGTCACCGCGCGGGAGGACGCCATGACCGTACTCGAGCTCAATCCGGAGAGCGCCGTCGAGCTTGGCGATGTGATCCGCAGCGCCTGCGTGCCCCTGCCGGATCCGCATCACGCGCTCGAGTTCGGCCCCTTCTTCGAGCCGTTCGCCAATGCCCGCGTGGTGATGCTAGGGGAATCCAGCCACGGCACGGAGGAATTCTACCAGGCACGCGCCGCCATCACACGCATGCTGATCGAGCACTATGGCTTTTCCATCGTGGCGGTGGAGGCGGACTGGCCGGACGCCAACTGCATCGACCGGCATGTGCGCGAACGCGGCTCCGGAAGATACGACGCCGATGCCTTCGCCCGCTTTCCCACCTGGATGTGGCGCAATACGGCGGTGGAACAGTTCGTCGGATGGCTTCACGACTACAATTCCGACCGGCCACCGGCGGCGCGGGTCGAGTTTCGTGGGCTCGACGTCTACTCCCTGCGCAGCTCCATCGGCGAGGTACTGGACTATCTGGACCGCGAGGACCCGGAGGAGGCGCTGCGTGCGCGCCAACGCTACGGATGCCTTTCACCCTGGCAGGGAGATCCGGCCTGGTACGGCCGCTCCGTGACGAGAGGCGATGCCGACCCCTGCGAGAGCGCGGTGGTCGAGCAACTGACACAGATGCTGGCGCGTCAGTTGGAAGCGGGCGCCGAAGACGACGAGAACGGCTTCGATGCCGCCCAGAATGCCCGCGTGGTACGCGCAGCGGAGCAATACTACCGGATGATGTACCGGGCAGGGAACGACTCCTGGAACCTGCGCGACCGGCACATGTTCGACACGCTGATGCATCTGCTGAACCGGCGCGGGCCGCTCACCAAGGCGGTCGTGTGGGCGCACAACTCCCATGTCGGCAACGCCTCGGCGACCGAGATGGGCTGGGGCGGGCAGTTCAACCTCGGGGAACTGGCAAAGACAGCGTTCGGGGAGGACGCGGTCCTGATCGGCTTCGGCACCGACCACGGCACCGTCGCTGCCGCCGACGACTGGGACGAGCCGATGCAGGTCAAGCCGGTGCTGCCCAGCCGACCGGACTCCTATGAGCGGGTGTTCCGCCATGCGGGCCATGCCCGCGCCCTGCTCGACCTGCGGCCACAGGGTGAAGTGCGCGAGGCAATGGCGGAGCCGCGCCTCGAACGAGCGATCGGGGTGGTCTACCGGCCGGAGACCGAGCGGCAGAGCCACTATTTCGAGGCGGTGCTGCCGGAGCAATTCGATGCCTATGTGTGGTTCCGAGAAACGCGTGCCGTGACGCCGCTGCCGGCTCGCCGCCCTGAAGGCGTGCCGGACACCTATCCGTTCGGCGTCTAGGCATGTTCGCGGACCGCAGCGCCGCCGGCCGGGCACTCGCAGAGGCGATGGCGGTGCTGGACCTGGAGCACCCGGTGCTGGTGGCGCTGCCCCGCGGGGGCGTTCCGGTAGGCTACGAGGTGGCCCGGCGTCTGGGCACTCCGCTCGAGGTTCTGATCGTGCGCAAGCTCGGCGCACCCGGGCATGATGAACTCGCCATCGGCGCCGTCGTCGGGGGCGCCGCACCGCAGGCGGTGTTCAACAAGTCGGTAATGGACCTGCTGCGGCCCACTGAGCAGCATGTCGAGGCGGAGCTTCGTCGCGGCCGGGAGGAGTTGGCGCGGCGCGAGGCGCTCTATGCCGGAGGGCGACCACCCGCAAATGTCGCCGGCCGCATCGTGGTGATCATCGACGACGGCCTTGCCACCGGCGCGACGGCGGAGGCGGCCCTTCGCGGACTGCGACAGGCCGGTGCGGCAAGGCTGGTCCTGGCGGTTCCGGTTGGCCCGGCCGACACAGTGTCCCGGCTCGAAGCCATCGCGGACACCGTGGTGTGTCTCATCACTCCGTTCCGTTTCGAGGCGGTGGGGCAGTGGTATTCCGACTTCCGGCAGGTGAGCGACGAGGAGGTCCTGTGG
>JAEZHZ010000028.1 GCA_023436745.1 Pseudomonadota bacterium
GTCCCTACTCTTTTCTGCAGCGCCCGGGCGGAATTGCGCGCGGCAGCGTCACCGTCGAGGTGACCAATGCCATCCGGCAGGGGATCGTCACGCTGGCCCTGCCGCCGGGAAGCCCGATCGACAAGACGGCGGTGTGCGAGCAGCTGGGCGTGTCGCGCTTCCCGGTGAGCGAGGCGCTGGCGCGGCTGCAGGCAGAGGGGCTGGTCGATATCGCGCCGCAACGGGGTTCGACGGTGTCGCTGGTGCGGATCGGCGACGTCAAGGAATACATGCTGATCCGCAAGGCGCTCGAATCGGAAGCGCTGCGGGTCCTGATCGGCAGTCATGACGACGCGCTGATCGCGGCGCTGCACGAGAACATGCAGCGCCAGCGCGCTGCCGCCGAGCGCGACGACGCCGAAGCCTTCCACGCCGTGGACATCGAGTTCCATGACATCATCTATCGCTCGATGGGGCTCAGCAAGATCAAGGGCATCATCGACCAAGCGCGGGCCAATCTGGACCGCGCCCGGCGGCTGATCATCACCCCGCGCCGGCTGAACCACACCATCGCCGAACACCAGGCCATTCTCGACGGCATCCTTGCCGGCGACCAGCAGCAGGCCACCCGCGCCATGCGCGCCCATATCGACGCGGTGATGGTCGAGCTCTTCGCCTTCGCCCGCGAGCACGCCGAGCTGTTTGCCGACGGTTCCGCGCTCGAGGCGGACGGCGACAATTTTCCCTTCGGTTGAGGCTTCAACATGCTCAAGAACATTCCTGCCCTGCTCGGGCCCGACCTGCTGTCGATCCTGCGGGCCATGGGCCATGGCGACGAGATCGCCATCGTCGACGCCAACTACCCGGCGACCTCCATGCAGACGCGGCTGGTCCGTCTCGACGGACACAGCGCGACCGACGTGCTCGATGCGGTTCTTACGGTGCTGCCGCTCGACGACTTCGTCGAGAATGCCGCCTTCGGCATGGCAGTGGTCGGCGAGCCCGACCGGCGCGAGCCGGTGATGGATGCGTTCGACGAGGTGATCGGCCGGCACGAACCGGGCATGAAGCTGGCGCTGATCGAGCGCTTCGCCTTCTACGAGCGGGTCCGCTCCGGGTTCGCGGTGGTGCAGACCGGCGAGTCCCGGCTCTACGGCAACGTCATCCTCAAGAAGGGCGTCATCCGCCGGTGACAGGCGAACGGATAAGGCCTTGGCCGACCTCGACAGCTAACATGTCAGTGACTATGGCCTTGGGGAACAAAGAGGGAGAGACCCGATGAAACTGCTGCGCGTCGGCGCCAAGGGCGCCGAGAAGCCCGCCATTCTTGCCGGCGACGGCACCATCCGCGACCTCAGCGGCATCATACCCGACCTCGCCGGAGCGGCGCTGTCGGACGAGAGCCTGGAACGCGTCCGTGCCGTCGATCCCGCGAGCCTGCCGCAGCTGAGTGCCGACGAGCGCATCGGTCCCTGCGTCGGCCAGGTCGGCAAGTTCATCTGCATCGGCCTCAACTATGCCGACCACGCCGCCGAGACCGGCGCACCGCCCCCGGCTGAGCCAATCATCTTCATGAAGGCCACCAGCGCCATCATCGGCCCGAACGACGACGTGATCATTCCCAGGAACTCTATCAAGCCGGACTGGGAGGTCGAGCTGGCCGTGGTGATCGGCAAGGAGGCCCGCTATGTCGATGAGGCCGACGCCATGGACTACGTGGCCGGCTACTGCGTCTGCAACGACGTGAGCGAGCGCCACTTCCAGACCGAACGCGGCGGCACCTGGGACAAGGGCAAGGGCTGCGACACCTTCGGGCCGATCGGGCCATGGCTCGTCACCCGCGACGAAGTGCCGGACCCGCAGAACCTGAAGATGTGGCTCGAAGTCGACGGCAAGCGCTACCAGGACGGCTCGACGCAGACGATGATCTTCGGCATTGCCCACGTGGTGAGCTATGTCAGCCAGTTCATGTCGCTGCAGCCCGGCGACGTGATCACCACCGGCACGCCGCCGGGCGTCGGCATGGGCATCAAGCCGGAGCCGGTATGGCTCAAGCCGGGCAACGTCATGCGCCTCGGCATCGAAGGCCTCGGCGAGCAGACGCAGAACGTCAGGGCGTACCAGGCCTAGGGACCGCCTTCAGGAGCGGGCGAAGACCCGCTCCTTCGCCGGGCGGTCAGGACGGCCGCTTCGCAACCAGATCGATTTCCACCAGCGCTCCAACGGCCAGCGCGGTCACCCCCACGGTGGTGCGCGCCGGCAGCCTGCCGGGAGTGAAGAAATCCGGCCAGATCTCGTTGAGGGCGGCGTAGTCGCGCTCGAACTGGGTTAGGTAGATGCGCGCCATGGTCACGTGCTCGAGCCCGAGGCCGACGCCCGCCAGCACGATACGCAAGTTGTCCACCACCCGGCGGGTCTGTGCGACGATACCCTCCGGAAGCGGCGCCTCCGGGTTCTCGGGGTCGGTCGGCATCTGACCGGTGACGAACACCCAGCCGTCGACCTCCACCGCGTGCGAGAACGGGGCGACTGGACGTGGACCGCTGGCGATCATGTGGTGGAGCATTTCGCTCATCAGTTTTCTCCGTGGCGTCAGATGCGACATCTCTTGCGTGCGGGCGCGGGGAGGCGCAAGCTCGGAGAATGCGGAAGTGGGTGGGCGCCATCGCCGGTCTGCTGCTGGCTCTGGCGAGCCTGCTTGCCACTGCGCCCGCCCTCGCACAGGTGACAGCGGACGAACATGCGGCCGCTCTCGAGGGGCT
>JAEZHZ010000220.1 GCA_023436745.1 Pseudomonadota bacterium
CGGCGGCTTGAGTGTTGGAGTGGCAAGGCTCCGCGGCGCCGGCGCGGGTTGCGGCTCGGCTTCCGGCTCGGCGGCCGGAACAAAATCAACCACAGGTTCGACATGCCGATCCTGCGGCTGGGCAGAGGACGGGCGCTCGCGACTGAGCTTGACCGCACGGCCGATCAGACTCTCGATGTCGTCGATCGGATCGTTGACCACCGGCTCCGCGGAGGGCTGGCCTGCTCGGGGCCGATCGATGGACGGCGCGGGAGCGGCTTCGCCCCTGGTCGCACCGCCGAGGCCGAAGACCGGGGGAATGCGGAACTGGTCCTGCACTGGATTTGGCTGAGGCGCGGGTACGGCCTCTGCGGCGGAAACCGTTGGCTCCAATATGGGCTCCGGAGCGGGCTCCACTGGGGCCGGCTGCGGCGAGGCATGGGCGTTCGCGAACTCGGCTTCGATCAGCTGCGCGATCGCATCTTCGTTGGGGAGCGTCGCAGGCTCAGTGGGGGCCGGTTCAGCTTCCTCTGGCTGCGAGATGAAGTCGAAGCGGAACGGATCGGTGGCAGCGGGAACGTCCGGCTGCGGAGCCGGCGCTGCGGATGCCTCGGCCGTGGGGTTGGGCACAGACTTGGGTTCGTCGGCCCCGGCCGCGCTGAAGTCAAAGCGCGGCGCCGGAACAGCGCTGGTCGGGCCAGAAGGCTCCCCCGGAATACGAAGGGAGAAAGCAGGAGTCTCTGCAGGCTTTTCCGGACCGGCATCCTGCGCCATCAGCCGTGCCAGCTCGGCGATAAGATCGTCGGCGCTAGCCGGGTCTGGTTGCTGGGGCTTGGCTGTCATCAAGCAGCGCTTTCTCGTTCCTGCCTGGGCGCCTCGGCGGGGCGCAACTTGGCGGAGTCAACACGAATTTGCGCCGGAATTATGAAAGTTCCTCCGGGGCGGCAACACCCAGGATACCAAGCGCATTCACGATCACCTGACGCACCGCATCCACCATGGCGAGTCGGGCAAGCGTCAGATTTGGTTCCGCACCATTAACAAAGCGTAACTGCGGATCATCCTTGCCCTTGCCCCAGAACCCGTGGAAGGCTCCCGCGAGATCGTGGACATAGAAGGCAATACGGTGTGGCTCATGAGCGGCGGCAGCCGCTGCAACCGTGCGCGGCCACTGCGCAAGCACTCGCACGAGGTCGAGCTCGGCGGATGATTGCAGCAGGCTCATGTCCGCGGCGGCGAGGGCTGAAGGCGAGATGTCGAGCTCTGGCAGGTCGCGCCGAGCCGTCTTGAATACCGAGTAGGTACGCGCATGGGCGTACTGAACGTAGAAGACCGGGTTGTCCTTCGTCTGTTCCTTGACCAGGGCAAAGTCGAAATCCATGGCCGCATCGTTCCGGCGGAACAGCAGCATGAAGCGGGTTGCGTCTGATCCAACTTCCTCCACCACGTCTGCGAGGGTGACCAGATCGCCCGAGCGCTTGCTCATCTTGAACGGCTCACCGTTCTTGAGCAGCCGCACCAGCTGGCAGACCTTGACGTCAACATCGGCGGCGCCCATCGACACCGCCTTCACAGCGGCCTGAAGGCGCTTGATGTAACCGGAATGGTCGGCTCCGAACACGTTGACCATATGGTTGAAGCCACGCAGGAACTTGTTCCGGTGGTACGCAATATCGGCCGCGAAATAGGTGTACGAGCCGTCCGACTTGATCAGCGGCCGATCAACGTCGTCGCCATAATCGGTCGCCCGAAACAGGGTCTGTTCGCGGTCTTCCCAATCCTCGGGGGTCTTGCCCTTCGGCGGCTCCAGCCGTCCCTCATAGACCATGCCCTGCTCCCGCAGCCACTCGAGGGTCGTGTCGATGTCACCCCCCTGCCCGTGCAACGTGCGCTCGGAGAAGAACACCTCGTGGTGAATGTTCAGCTTGGCGAGATCGGCCCTGATAAGGTCCAGCATCGCGGCCAGCACCCTTTCCTTGACCAGCGGCAACGCCTCGGCCTCCGGCATGGCCAGCAGGTCGTCGCCGAACTCCGTCTTCAACGCCTGACCAACGGGAACGAGATAGTCGCCGGGATAAAGACCTGGGGGAATCGTCACCGTCTCGCCCAGTGCTTCGCGGTAGCGAAGCAGCGCCGACCGGGCGAGGATATCTACCTGGCTGCCTGCGTCGTTGATGTAGTACTCGCGTGTCACGTCGTAGCCGCAATAAGCCATGAGCGATGCCAGCGCGTCGCCGAACACGGCGCCGCGGGTGTGCCCCACATGCATCGGGCCGGTGGGGTTGGCCGACACATACTCGACATTGACCCGAGCACCGCCGCCCGAAGTCGAACGGCCGTAGTCTGCCCCCAACTGAGCGATCGAGCTCAGCACCCGGTGCCACACACTCGGCGCAAGACGGAAATTGAGAAAGCCGGGACCGGCGACCTCGACTGAAAGAACGTCGGCATCGTCACGGAACCGCTCGGCCAGGGCCGTGGCGACTTCGCGCGGATTGCGCCCGATCGGCTTTGCCACGACCATCGCCGCGTTGGTCGAAAGGTCACCATGGGCCGGATCGCGCGGCGGCTCGACCACGATGCGGGCAACCAGATCGGCGCCGGCTTCGGGGAACAGCTGCTGCATTGCCTCTGCAATGCGCGCGGAAAACAGGGCGAAGACGTCCATGACTATACCTTGGGAGGGGGTGCGCGCCGGGGTTAAAGCAATTCCGGACGACCGTCAAACAGCCGCCCATACTCGTTCAGGGCATAAGGGTCCGTCATGCCGGCGATGAAGTCCCGTACCACGGCAGCGGCCGCAAGATCATCGGCGGCGGCCCTTGCTGCGACGCCCCAGACACCGGGCAGATCGCGGGTTGTCATGTAGCGGGCGAACATCTCCTCGATCACCTGCTCGCTGCGCCGCACCGGCGCCATCACGGCTTCATGGCGATAGACCTTGTCGAAAAGGAACGCCTTGAGCCCTCGCTCCGCTGCTGCCGTCGACGGAGAAAACCGGATCAGCGTAGTGCCGGCGCGGCGAACCTCCTCGGCGGACTGGACATCTGATGCCTCAATGGCGGCAGCGCTCT
>JAEZHZ010000228.1 GCA_023436745.1 Pseudomonadota bacterium
GAACTGCCCACAAAAGCGAGCCGTCCGTCAGCAAGCTGAGCCATGCCGGCCCGCCCGAACGACCCCAACTACAACGCGGTCTCGGCGGAGATCCAGCGCATGACCGAAGCGGTGGTGTCGGGTGAACTCTCCCCCGAAGACGCGATGGCCCAGTACGGCCAGGCCGTCATCGCCATTGTCGGCGAAGAGAACACCGTCAAGCTGCTCTAGTCTCACCCAGCCCGGCGCGCTCCGGCGTGCCGGGCGAAGGCAAACACCGTTGCCGACCCACGAGAAGCGGGCTGTTCCTTGGAGCTGCCCTGAAGGCGACCGCGCTCGCACCGCGGTCCACTTCTGTGGGCTCAGGCCGAGGTGTTGAAAGAGGTCGCCCCTGCTGCGCCGGATTGGACCGCCATGACCACCGAACCCCATCGCGACCAGCCCAGGCGCAGGGTCCGCAACTTCTCGCTGCTGTCGAACCTGGCCGGCGCCGTCTTCATGACGCCCGCCGGGTTGCTGGTGTCGGTCTTCGTGATCGTGCCGTTCTTCTGGATCATCTTCGTTTCGTTCACCAACCGGACGCTGCTCGGGCGCACGGCTCTCAACCCCGAGTTCGTCGGCCTCGCGAACTACCTCACCCTCTTCGACCCAGCCACGTTCTTCCAGCGGGGCCAGTTCGGCTTCTCGCTGATCCTCACCACCCAGTTCGTGCTGGCGTCGGCGCTGATCGGCCAGGCGCTGCTCGGCCTGTTGCTGGCGTGGCTGATCCAGACGGTGCCGCCCGCCGTCAAACGCATCACCGAAACCTTCGTCATCGCCGCCTGGATCCTGCCCGAAGTGGTGATCGGCTTTGCCTGGTTTGCCTTCCTCGATCGCGATCAGGGCACGCTCAACATGCTCCTGACCAGCGTCGGGCTGCCGCCGGGGGATTTCCTGCTTCAGCAGCCCTTCTGGGTCATCGTGGTGTTCAACACCTGGCGCGGCGCCGCCTTCTCGATGATGCTGTTCAGTTCGGCCTTCTCGTCGATTCCGCCGAGCTACTTTCAGGCGGCGGACGTGGCCGGTGCCTCGTCCTGGCAGAAGTTCCGGGATATCGGCCTGCCGCTGATCCGCGGGCACATCGTCACCGATCTCATCCTGATCACCATGTGGACGTTCAACACCTTCACGCCATTCCTGCTGACCAATGGCGGGCCGAGCTACCGGACGGAACTAGTGTCCATCTACAACTACCGGGTCGCCTTCCATGACTTCCAGTTCGGCAAGGGCGCCGCGGTGGGTGTGATCATGATGCTGATCAACCTGGCCTTTGCCCTGGTCTACCTGTGGCTTGGCCGCAAGAAGCGCGCGTGACCGGCATGAAACTCACCATTCCCGCCTTTGTGGGTCGCATTGCCTTTTCCGCTCTCGCGGCGCTGATCGGCGCTGCGTTTGCCTTGCCGCTACTGTGGTTCCTGTTCGCGCCATTCAATGCCCGCGCCGAGTTGGGCCTGGCCATTCCCGACCCTTGGACGCTCAGCAACTTCGTCACAGTCTTTGGCAACAACTTCGCCGTGCGGGCGCTGTGGAACAGCCTGATCCAGTCTGTGGGCGGGGTGGTCCTGGTGGGAGCGGCGGCAACGCTCGCCGCCTATGCGCTCAGCCGCTCGTCGCTGCCCGGCAAGGGCGCGGTGACCTATGTCCTGCTGCTGTTCTCGTCGGTCGTTTCGGGTTCGGCGGCCATGGTCCCGATCTTACTGATCGTGTCGGCGGCTGGCCTGATCGATACCCACCTGGCGGTGATCCTGACCTTTGCCGGCGGGCTCCTGCCCACGGCCATGTTCATTCTGCGCGATTTCATCGACTCGATCCCGAAGTCCTACGAGGAAAGCGCGATGGTCGCCGGCGCCTCGCCGGTGCAGGCCTTCTTCGATGTGGCGCTGCCGGTCATCCGGCCTGGCATCGTCGTGGTGGTGGTCTGGGGGTTCGTCAATATCTGGGGCTCGTTCCTGATCCCCTTCATCCTGCTGCGCAGCGACAGCCAGATGCCGGCGTCGGTGGCGATCTACTCGTTCTACTCCGAGGCCGGCACACCGATCGTAACGCTGCTGGCAGCATACTCGCTGATCTACTCGCTGCCGGTGATTATCCTTTATCTCTTCGTCAGCTGGAAGTTCGGCTTCCGGTTCTTTGGCGGCATCAAGGCCTGAGCTCTCCATGGCATCTGTCGACTTCCGCAACGTCACCAAGTCCTTCGGCACCTTCACTGCCGTGTCCGATGTCAGCTTCTCGATCGGGGATGGGGAGTTCGTCTGCCTGCTCGGCCCATCCGGCTGCGGCAAAACCACGAGCCTGAGGATGATCGCCGGGCTGGAAACACCGACATCCGGGGAGATCCTGATCGGCGGCGAGGACGTCACGCATCTGCACCCCAAAGACCGTCAGATATCGATGGTGTTCCAGGACTATGCGCTCTACCCGCACATGAACCTTGCCGACAACATCGCCTATCCGCTCAAGGTGCGCGGCGAGCCGGTGGGCAAGCGCCACGGCCGCGCTCGCGAGGTGGCCGACGTGCTCAAGATCGGGCACCTGATGGACCGGCTGCCGAGCCAGATTTCCGGCGGCCAGCAGCAGCGCACCTCGCTGGCGCGGGCGCTGGTCTACCCGTCGAGGGTCTATCTGTTCGACGAACCCCTCTCCAATCTCGACGCCAAGCTGCGTCTCGAGGCACGAGGATTCCTCAATCACCTGCAGCGCGACATGGGCATGACCGCGGTGTACGTCACCCATGACCAGGCGGAGGCGATGGCGCTCGCAACTCGCATCGCCGTGATGGACCAGGGCCGGATCGTGCAGTACGCCTCGCCCATCGAGATCTACCGCCGCCCTGCCACCACTTTCGTTGCCAACTTCGTCGGCAACCCGCCGATGAACCTGGTGGAGGTCACCGGAACCCGGGGCGACGGGCAACTGCGGCTCGTGGCCGATGGCCTGACGCTCGCGGGGCTGCCGATGACGGACGGGATCGGAAAGGCCCTTGCTGCCGGGGAAAAGCTCACCCTCGGCATCCGGCCGGAGCACCTTGCCATCGCCGCCCCCGGCGCGGCCAACACCATTACCGGCACGCTGTTCGCCAACGAGAACATGGGTCCTGAAAGCCTCGTCACCATCGAACGCGCCGACGCAACCCGCCTCACCGCGCGTATCTTCACCGACGACCACCTCGACCTAGGCGAAACCGTCACCCTCGCCTTCGAACCCGGGCACCTTCACCTGTTCGACGGCGCCGGCAAGCGCATACCGGCGGTGGGGGAGTAGTCGTCCATGTCCGGCGGACGCCAACGACCATGACCAGCATCACTCGCCACGTCACCCGGGCCGATCAGGTCCGAAACCCGTACTTCTACATTCCCTTCGATGTGCCCGCCGGCACCACGCGCATGGACGTTACCCTCGCCTATCGCAAGGCCGAGGATTGCATCATCGACCTCGGTGCGTTCGATCCGCGCGATACCGGTTATCCCAGCGCATCCGGCTTCAGGGGCTGGAGCGGCGGCGCGCGCGACCGGTTCTTCATCGCCACCGACGATGCGACGCCGGGATACATCCATGGAGAGATCCAGCCGGGGAGATGGAACGTCATCCTGGGGCTCTACAAGGTGCCGGAGGGCGGCGCGGACGTCACCGTCACGATCACGCTCGACGCCGGGCCGCGCCAACTCGAGCCGCAGCCTGCCCGAACGTTCCCGGTGCGCCGCGGTGAAGGCTGGTATCTTGGCGATCTTCACTGCCACACCTTCCACTCCGATGCCCGGGGAGGGCCGGAACTGCTGCACGCGGCGGCGAAGCAGGCGGGGCTCGATTTCCTCGCGGTTGCGGATCACAACACCATCACCCAGCGCCGTTACTTCCACCCGCAATCCTCGCCCGACCTGATGTTCGTGCGGGCCATGGAGGTGACGACTGCCGTCGGTCACGCCAATGTCTACGGCGTCGACGAGTGGATCGACTTCCGCATGACCCGGCCGTCGGATGCCCATGTGCTCGCGCGGCTGGTGCACGAGAAGGGCGGGCTGCTCTCGACCAACCACGACAAGCCGACGATCCCGTGGGACTACGACTTCCCGGCCGCGGACTGCCAGGAAGTGTGGCAATCGACCTGGCTCGCATGGAACTGGGTGTCGCTCGAGCGCTACCAGCAGCGGCTGGCGCGCGGCCTGCGGCTCTCCGCCATCGGGGGCTCCGACTTCCACCAGCCCGACCGGCTGTTGCCGGAGGGGCCGCTGGTGCTGGCGCGTCCGACCACCGTCCTGTGGCTGCCCGAGCTCAGCGAGGACGCTGTGCTCGCAGCGATGAAGTCGGGTCACGGCTACATCACCGAGAGCCCGACTGGCCCCCACCTCGAAATGACCAGCGGCGATACCGCCATGGGCGCCGCGGCTCGCTCGGTGACCTCCGTCGACGTGACGGTCCGCGGTGCAGCCGGAGACCGCCTCGTCCTCATCGATGCCAGCGGTGTCGTTGCCGATGTCGAGATCGCCTCGGACGACTGGCAGGCCACGGTGCCGCTTTCCGGCGTGCGCCTGTTCGTCCGCGCCGAAATCGTGGCGGCGCGAAGCCGCGAGAGGCTCGTGGCCGAGTTCACCGCCGCGCTCGATGGTCGCGAACTGCCCTGGCAGCTCAGGGGTGCCGATCTTGCCGAGCAACCCATACGCCGGGCTCTCGGCAACCCGATCTATATCGAGTCCTGACCATGCTCATCGGCAATGCCCCGTGTTCCTGGGGCATCAACTATCCAACCGGCAACCGTTACTCATGGCAGCAATATCTCGATGAGGTCGCTGCTGCGGGCTACCAAGGCACTGAGCTCGGGCCCTTCGGCTTTCTGCCCAGGGATGATGCGCTGCTCCGCGACGAGCTGGCCCGGCGCAGCCTCACGCTGATCGGTGCGACGCACGTCCACACCTTTGGCGACGCGGCGAGCGGGCCGCACCTGCTGTCGACCCTGCGGGAGCTGTCCGGCCTGCTGCTGGACCTCGGGGCGCGCCACCTCGTCATCATGGACGAGAGCAACTGGTACCCGGCGGGGCAGGAGGGTGTGCTGGACGAGGCGGGGTGGCGCGGGCTCGTCGGCATGGTGCGCGAGGCGCAGCAGCTGGTCGAGGGCGAGTACGGGCTGAGGCTGAGCTTCCACCCTCATGTCGGGACCGCCGTCGAGCGGGAGGCGCAGATCGACCGGCTGCTTGAGGAGACCGAGATTGCGCTCTGCTTCGATACGGGGCACCACGCTTTCTGGGATCAGGACGTGATCTCCTGCATGGGTCGGGTGATGCCGCGGATTGCCTACATGCACCTCAAGAACGTTGATCCGGTGGTGCGGGCCCGGGTGCTGGGCGGGGAGCTGCCGGTGGCCGACTCCTTCGGGGCAGGGGTGATGTGCCCGCTTCCGGATGGGGCGGTGGATATCAGGGCGGTGATGCGGCTGCTCGAGAGCCGTGGCTTCGACGGGCCGGTGGTGGTGGAGCAGGACGTCGCCGCCGATGCTCGGGAGATGCCGCTCGAGTTGGCGGCGCGCAACCTTGCCTATGTGAGGGCAATCGCCTCCTGACGCCCGTAATCCCGGCACTTTGTGGCGAAGATAAACGTAGATGAACGGCACCTGAACGTAGCCGCTGCGCAGCTGTCTCCGCGTGAACGCAACATGGCGGATCGCTGACCCGAATATGCGCGGATTGTGAATTGCGGGGCAAACAGGTCGCGCAACACCAACATAACGCTTTACCTAACAAATCAAGCGGTACTAGCCTTCTGTTAGCTAAAAGATCGCAATGACGTTAGCTGGAGGAGGGAACCAATGCATCGCATCAGTCGCAGAGCCTTTATCGCTGGCTCAGCCGCCTTTTCGGGAGCACTCATGCTGTCCGGCACGGTCCGGGCGCAGGGTATCGCCGAGTCGCCATTCCTGGAAGCCGAAGTGAGCTCCGGCGCGCTGCCGCCGGTCGCCGAGCGGCTGCCGGTCAACCCGCTGGTCATCAACCCGCTCGATCGTCCCGGTCAGCAGGGCGGCGACTGGAACCATGCGCTGGTCGGCGGCGGCTCGCTGTCGATGCTGGTGCGCTACCAGGGCTACGAGCCCCTGATGCGGTTCGACCCGGAGTGGACCGGCCTCGTCGAGAACGTGGCCGAGAGCTACGAGGTCAGCCCCGATTCCACCGAGTACACCATCAAGCTGCGCAAGGGCCACAAGTGGTCCGACGGGCACCCGTTCACCACCGAGGACATCCAGTTCTGGTACGACGCCTACTTCACCGACGAGGAGACCAACCTCGGCGAGCAGGCGTTCTGGATCGTCGACGGCAAGAAGGGTGAAGTCGAGGTCATCGACGAAACCACCTTCAAGGTGCGCTTCGCCGGCCCGAACGGCTTCTTCCTGCAGCAGCTCGCCTGGGCGCAGCAGGACCAGCTGACCCGCTGCCCCAAGCACTACCTGCAGCAGTTCCACATCCGCTACAACCCGGATGCGGACGCCCTGGCCAAGGCCGCCGGGCTCGAGAGCTGGATCGCCCTTTTCCAGCGCGAAGTCGGCTTCCAGGACGACAACACGTTCTTCCAGAACGCCAACCGTCCGACGCTCAACGCCTGGTACTTCACCGAGGCGCCCGGCCAGAACACCGAACTGTCGGTGGCCATCCGCAACCCCTACTACTTCAAGGTGGATACGGAGGGCACCCAGCTGCCCTATTTCGACCGCGTGGTCTACCAGATGGTGGCCGATCCCGAAGTGCTGCTGCTCAAGACGCTGCAGGGCGAGATCGACATCATGGACCAGTACATCGCCACCCCGGCGAACCGGCCCACGCTGTTCGACGGTCAGGAAACCGGCGACTACCGTTTCTACACGCTCAAGGAGACAGCTGCGAACGTCATGGCGTTCCAGCTCAACCTGAACCACCTGGATCCGACCAAGCGCGAGCTGTTCAACAATCTCGACTTCCGGCATGCGATGTCGCTCGCGGTGGACCGCCAGGCGCTGATCGATGCGGTGTTCATCGGCCAGGGCACTCCGGCCCAGCCGTCCATCGTCGAGGGCGATCCGCTCTACAATGAGCAGCTGGCCAAGCAGTTCACCGAGTACGACCCGGCCCGCGCCAACGAGATGCTGGACGCCATCGTCCCGGAGCGCGACGGCGAGAACTATCGCCTCGACGCCGAGGGGCGGCGGCTGACGATCATCTTCGAGATCGACCAGACCCGGACCACCTTCCTCGACATGTTCGAGCTGGCGATCCCGATGTTCCAGCAGGTGGGCCTCGACGTGCAGATGCGCACGATGGACCGGTCCCTTTGGGAGGAGCGGGTACGCCGCGGCCGCGAGTACGACGCGACGGCCCACCAGTTCGGGGCCAACTCCGGCATCGCGGCCATGCTCGACGCGCGCTTCTACGTGCCGACCAACAGCAACTGCTTCTATGCCCCCGGCTGGGCGCTCTACTACACCCAGCCCGACAACCCGGCGGCCGTCGAGCCGCCCGAGGCGGTCAAGGCGCAGCAGGACCTCTATCGCAAGCTCAACGGCACCGGTGACCCGGCGCAGCAGCGCGAGGTGATGGCCGAGATCCTGCAGAACGCAGCCGACCTGTTCTTCACCTTCGGTGTCAGCTGGCCTCCCGACGGCTACGGCATCGTCAAGAACAACGTGGTCAACCTGATGGACAGCATGCCGAACTCCTTCGGCTGGCCCACGCCCGGACCGGCTCGCCCCGAGCAGTTCTTCAAGGCCTGACCGCCTCAACTTCCTCCGAGCCTCCCAACGATGCCGGCCTACGGGCCGGCGTCACCCCGAACTCGTACCCTGAAGGCCCCCGATGCTCGACGCCGCACCATCCTCATCCGCCCAACGGCTGCGCACCCCGGACTGGTACCGCTCCGCGACGCGCTGGACCCAGCTCACCCTGGCCGAGGATGATCCGGTCAAGTTCGACCCCAACCAGTGGATCGACATCTTCAAGCGCACGCAGTCGAACGCGACCTGCATCAGCGCCGGAGGCTATGTCGCGTACTATCCGAGCAAGGTGCCGCTGCACTATGTGAGCAAGTTCATCGGCGACACCGATCCGTTCGGCACGCTGGTCGAGGGCGCCCGCAGCCTCGGCATGCACGTGATGGCCCGCGTCGACCCCCACGCCATCCATCAGGATGCCGCCGATGCCCACCCGGAATGGGTGATGGTCGACCGCGACGGCAACCGCATGCGGCACTGGGCCTATCCCGACGTGTGGGTCACCTGCGCCTACTCGGACTACAACTTCAAGTTCATGCCCGAGGTGCTGCGCGAGATCACCGCCAACTACGATATCGATGCGATCTTCGCCAATCGGTGGCAGGGGCACGGCGTGTGCTACTGCGACGCCTGCCGCAGCGACTTCAGGGCAGCCTCGGGCCACGACCTGCCGCTGACCAACAGCCTTGAGGACCCGGCGTGGCTCGCCTGGGGCGCCTGGCGCCGCACCAAGCTGAGCCGCATGGTGGTCGAGTGGGACCAGGTGATGAAGGCGATCAGGCCGCACACCAGCTTCATTCCCAATATGGGCTCCGTCTCGCTTATGGAATTCGATCTCGAGATGATCGAAAAATACTGCCCGTTCCTGTGCGTGGACGACCAGGGCCGGCACGGCACCGAGGCGGTGTGGAAGAGCGGCCGCAACGGCAAGCGCATGCGCGCCACCTTCCAGGACCGCCCGGCCATCCTGATCACCTCGATCGGCCCGGAAGAGGCCTATCGCTGGAAGGACGCGGTGACCACCGGTCCGGAAATCCAGGCCTGGATGGACAGCGGCACCACCCAGGGGCTGCTGCCCTGGTTCACCAAGTTCAACGGCGTGGTCCCCGATGCGCGCTGGATCGATCCGGTCGCGGCGAGTTTCGACCTGCACGCCCGCCTGGAGCCGGCACTGGCGGAAACGCAGCCGGTCGCCGAGATCGCCATCCTCGATCCCACGACCACCCTGCGCCACCACGACCACGCCTCGCGCCGGACGGCCGAAGCGCATGACATGGGCTTCTACCACGCCCTGGTCGAGGCACGGCTGCCCTTCGAGATGCTCTCGGACGCAGTGATGACGCCGGAGCGCATGGACCAGTTCAAGGTGCTGATCCTCGCCAACTCGACCTGCCTCTCCGAGGAGCAGGCGGCGGCGCTGTCGGCCTATGTCGCTCGCGGCGGCTCGCTGGTGGTCGCCCATGAATCCGGCTACCGCACGCCCGACAACCAGCCCCGCGACACGCCCGTTCTCGCCGACCTGCTGGGCTATCGCCTGACGCGGCCGGTGCGCGGCCCGGTGAAGAACACCTATGTCGCGCTCAATGGCGACCACCCGATCAATGCGGGCTTCGATGGCGCGGCGCGCATCATGGGCGGCACCCAGCTCATCGGCGTCGATGCCGTCGCGGGGAGCGAGCAGCCCTTCCTGTTCGTGCCGGATTTCCCCGACCTGCCGATGGAGGAAGTCTACCCGCGCGAGGAACCGCGCGGCGCCGCGGTGATCGCCCGCGAGCATGAGGGTGGCGGCCGCACCGTCTACATTCCCTGGAACATCGGCGCGATCTTCTGGGAGGTGTTCGCCGGCGACCATGCCCGCCTGATCGCCAACAGCGTCCGCTGGGCGCTCGGCAAGCGTGCCGACCTCGAGGTGGAAGGGCGCGGCGTTCTCGACCTGTCGGTGCGCCAGGGCGACGGCACCACGATGGTGCTGGTCAACAACATCACCAATCCGATGATGATGAAGGGCCCCATCCGCGAGGTCTATCCGGTGGGCCCGCTGACACTCTCGCTGGCAGTACCCGAGGGACGCACCCTGCGGGCCGTGCAACGGCTCGGCACCGGGGAAGACCTCGAATTCGCACTTGCCGACGGACGCGTGCGTGTCAGCATCGCCGAACTCGAAACACTTGATGCCATTCAGTTCCTCTGGACCTGAGCTGGGGCAGGGGAGGCACCGGCATGTTGCAATATGTGATCAAGCGCATCTTCTACATGATCCCGACGCTCTTCGGGCTGTCGCTGATCGCCTTCATGATCATCCAGCTGCCGCCGGGCGACTACATCACGTCGCTCATCGCTTCGATGCAGGATTCCGGCGCCAATGTTGATCCGCGCCAGGTGGAGCGCCTGCGCGAGGTCTACGGTTTCAACGATCCGATCTGGGTGCAGTACTTCAAGTGGATCGGGGGCATCCTGTTCCGCGGCGACTTCGGCTACTCCTTCGAGTGGAACCGCCCGGTCGCCGACCTGATCTGGGAGCGCATGGGCTCGACCCTTGCGATCTCCATCGCCTCGCTGCTGTTCGTGTGGGCGGTCGCGCTGCCCATCGGCATCTATTCGGCCGTGCGCCGGCACTCGGTGGGCGACTACTTCTTCACCTTCGTCGGCTTCATCGGGCTGGCGGTGCCGAACTTCATCCTCGCGCTGACGCTGATGTATGTGAGCTACCGCTTCTTCGGCCAGAGCGTCGGCGGGCTATACTCGCCCCAGTACATCGATGCGCCGTGGAGCTGGGGCAAGTTCCTCGACCTGCTGAACCACCTGTGGATCCCGATCATCGTCATCGGCACCTCCGGCACGGCGGCGATGATCCGGGTGCTGCGCGCCAACCTGACGGACGAGCTGCACAAGCCCTACGTCATCACGGCAAAGGCCAAGGGCCTGCCCGAGTACAAGGTGGTGCTGAAGTATCCGGTGCGCATCGCCCTCAACCCGTTCGTGTCGGCGATCGGCTGGGTGCTGCCCGAACTCGTCTCCGGCGTCACCATCACCGCCATCGTGCTGAACCTGCCCACCGCCGGGCCGCTGCTGCTGCGGGCGCTGATCAGCCAGGACATGTATCTCGCGGGCAGCTTCATCCTGCTGATGGGCGTGCTGACGCTGATCGGCATGCTGGTCTCCGACCTGCTGCTCGCCCTTCTCGATCCCCGAATCCGGTTTACGTGATGACAGTGCACGCCTTCATCGACGAACAGCCCGAGACCGGGCCGGCCACCACCCCGCTCAAGCCCATGAGCGGCAGGGCGACAGATACCGGCTCCGCCGGGCAGTGGCAGCTCATCTGGCAGAAGTTCTCGCGCAACAAGGTTGCCCTGTTCTCCGGCTGGGTCATCCTGTTCTTCATGTTCATCGGCGTCTTCGCCGAGTTCCTGGCGCCATCGGTGCCCGACGCATCGCGGCCGCAGTTCACCAACGCACCGCCCCAGCAGCTGGGCCTGTTCGTGACCGATGAGAACGGCTCGACCCGCTTCCAGCTGCACGTCACCGGCTATGCCATGGAAGTGGACCCGGCCTCGCTGCGCCGCACCTATGTACCCGATCCCGAACAGCACGTGCCGGTGGGGCTGTTCGTGCGCGGCGCGCCCTACAAGATGTGGGGACTGTTCAACGCCGACCTTCACCTGCTGGGTCCGACCAACCCCGGTGACACCATGTACCTGCTCGGCACCGACCGGCTTGGCCGGGACCTGCTGACGCGGCTGATCTATGGCACCCGCATCTCCATGTCGATCGGCGTGGTCGGGGTCTGCATCAGCCTGTTGCTGGGCGTGGTGCTGGGGGCGGTCTCGGGCTTCTACGGCGGGATCGTCGATACGGTCACCCAGCGCATCATCGAGGTGATCTCCTCGATGCCGACCATTCCGCTGTGGCTGGGGCTTGCCGCCGCCATTCCGCTGACGTGGTCGCCGCTGACGGTCTATTTCGTCATCACGCTGATCGTGTCGCTGTTCGGCTGGACGGGCCTCGCCCGGGAGGTGCGCGGACGGTTCTTCGCGCTGCGCGGCGAGGATTTCGTCACCGCGGCGAAGCTCGACGGCTCGTCCGAGCGGCGGGTGATCTTCAGGCACATCCTGCCCTCGCTCACCAGCCACATCCTCGCAGTGGTGACGCTGGCCCTGCCGACGATGATCGTGGCCGAGACGGCGCTGAGCTTCCTCGGCATCGGGCTCAAGGCGCCGATCGTGTCCTGGGGCGTGCTGCTGCAGGAGGCGCAGAACGTGCGCACCATCGCCAACGCACCCTGGCAGCTCGTCTGGCCGGCCGGTGCCGTGGTGGTGACGGTGCTTGCCTACAACTTCCTCGGCGACGGCATGCGCGACGCCGCAGACCCTTATGAAAGCTGACCCAATGGAGCTAGCCCAGGTTTCAGCCGCACCCGACACGACGCAGGGCGAGGACGATGTCGTCCTCAGCGTCGACAATCTCAGCCTCGACTTCCGGCTGCGCAACGAAGTGCTGCACGCGGCACGCAATGTCAGCTTCAAGCTGCGGCGCGGCAAGACGCTGTGCCTCGTGGGCGAGAGCGGCTCCGGCAAGAGCGTGACCGCCCGGGCGCTGATGCACATCATCGACCGCAACGGCGCCATCTCCAATGGCAGCATCACCCTGCGCGGCAAGGGCACCCCGGTCGACATCGCCGGGCTGGACGACCGGAGCCGCGAACTGCTCGCCATCCGCGGGGGGCGCATCGGGCTGATCTTCCAGGAGCCGATGAGTTCGCTGTCGCCGGTGCATACCATCGGCTCGCAGATCATCGAGGCGGTGCGGCTGCACACCAATCTCGGCAAGGCCCAGGCGCGGGCGCGGACGGTCGAACTGCTCCGGCAGGTGGAGATCCCCAACCCAGAGCAGATGGTCGACCGCTACACCTTCGAGTTCTCGGGCGGCATGCGCCAGCGGGCGATGATCGCCATGGCGCTGGCGGCCAACCCCGAAGTGCTGATCGCGGACGAGCCGACCACGGCGCTCGACGTCACCACGCAGGCGGAAATCCTCGACCTCATCAAGCGTCTGCAGGTGAGCCGCGGCATGGCCATGCTGCTGATCACCCACGACATGGGCGTGGTGGCGGAGGTGGCCGACGAAGTGGCCGTGATGCACTTCGGCCGCATCGTCGAGAGCGGGGCGGTGGACGACATCTTCCACAATCCGAAGCACGCCTATACGCGCCGGCTGCTCAACTCCACGGTCAAGCTCGAGCAGAACCGCCGGGCGGCGACGCGGAAGGGGGATGTTACCGATCAGCCGGTCGTGCTGTCCGCCCGCAACCTCTCCAAGGTCTATGGCGCGGCGACCTCCTGGCTCGGCGGCAACAAGCACGCGATCAAGGCTGTGGACGATGTGAGCTTCGACCTGCATGCGGGCGAGAACCTCGGCATTGTCGGCGAGAGCGGATCGGGCAAGACCACGCTCGGGCGCATGCTGCTGCGCATCGTCGAGCCGACTTCGGGGCAGGTGGTGTTCCGCCCCGGCGGGGAGCAGGTCGACATCACCGCGCTCTCGAGGCGCCAGCTGCGCGACTTCCATCGACAGGTGCGGCTGATCTTCCAGGATCCGCTCGCCTCGCTCAACCCGCGCATGACGGTGCGGGACATCGTGGCCGATCCGCTGGTGGTGGGCGGCAAGCACAGCCGCAAGGCGATGGACGAGCGGGTCTGCGAACTGCTGGAGCTGGTGGGGCTCGACCCGGCCATGCGGGAGCGCTATCCGCACGCCTTTTCCGGCGGCCAGCGCCAGCGCATCGGCATCGCCCGGGCCCTGGCGCTCGATCCGAAGATCATCATCGCCGACGAGGCGACCGCGGCGCTCGACGTGTCGATCCGCGCGCAGATCCTCGACCTGCTGCTCGATATCCAGAAGCGGCTCGACCTCAGCTTCATCTTCATCTCCCACGACATCTCCGTGGTCCGCTACTTCTGCGACCGGGTGGCGGTGATGCACCGGGGCAGGCTGGTGGAGCTGGGACCGGCCGAGCAGATCTGCACCGCCCCGCAGGAGGCCTACACACGGAGCCTGATCTCGGCGGTGCCGAACCCCGATCCGCGCAACAAGCGCATGCTGCACCGCACCCGATTTACCGCCTGACCGAAGGAATACCCTCGTGCCGAGATTTGCCGCCAACCTATCGTTTCTCTACCAGCAGGTGCCGCTGATCGAGCGCATCGGCCTGGCAGCGGCCGACGGCTTCGGCGCCGTCGAGTACGTGTCTCCCTATGAACTCGACAAGTCGGCGATCGCCGACGCGCTGGCCGAGACCGGGATGGTGCAGGCCCTGTTCAACCTGCCGCCGGGCGACTGGGCCGCGGGCGAGCGCGGCATCGGCTGCCTGCCGGACCGGGTCGAGGAGTTCCGCCGCGGCATCGACACCGCCATCGAC
>JAEZHZ010000236.1 GCA_023436745.1 Pseudomonadota bacterium
CGCTGACGAAAGTCTAATCTCGGGGCATGTTATTCTCCCCGAGGAACCCGATGACCAAGTCGTTGAACGCTGTCGCCCAGAAGCTGGTGGAGCCCGGCAAGGGCATTCTGGCCGCCGACGAATCGACACCCACCATCGCCAAGCGGTTTTCCAAGATTGACCTGCCGAACACGCTGGAACTACGCCGCGACTATCGCGAGATGCTGTTCCGCTCGCGTGAAGCCATGCGGGACTACATCTCGGGCGTCATCCTGACCGAGGAGACGCTGGAGCAGTCCGCCGAGGACGGCACGCCCTTCCGCGCCATCCTCGCAGACGCAGACGTCATCCCGGGCATCAAGGTCGACCGCGGCGCCTTCCCCATGCCGGGCGAAGGCGGCGAGAAGATCACCGAGGGCCTTGATGGCCTGCGCCAGCGCCTCGCCCACTATGCCAGCCTGGGCGCCGGTTTCGCCAAGTGGCGCGCCGTCATCACCATCAACGACATCGCACCCACCCGGAACAACATCCGCGCCAACGCCCATTCGCTGGCACGCTACGCCATGCTCTGCCAGGAGGCCGGGATCGTACCGATCGTCGAGCCCGAAGTGGTCGGCGATGGTGAGCCCGGCAACCATTCCATGGAGCGGTGCGCCCAGGTAACCGGCGACGTGCTCGAAAACGTGTTCAAGGAACTGCGCCTCGCCGGCGTCGACCTTTCCGGCATGCTGCTCAAGCCGAACATGGTGCTTCCCGGCATCAACTCGCGTGATCGTCCGACCGTTGACGATGTCGCCCGCCGCACTGTCGAGGTGCTGCGCGCGCACGTCCCCGCGGCCGTTCCGGGCATCGCCTTTCTGTCCGGCGGCCAGACCGACGAGGAAGCGACTGCGCACCTCGCCGCCATGGCGCGCATTCCCAACAAGCCGTGGCCCCTCACCTTCAGCTATGGGCGCGCGCTGCAGAACGTGGCACTGCGCACCTGGGCCGGCCGGCGGGAGAACTTCCCTGCCGCCCAGGCTGCCTTCACCCACCGGGCACGCATGAACTCGCTGGCCGCGCTCGGGGAGTGGAGCGGCGAAGTCGACCGCGCCGCCTAAGTCCTTACGCGACGTCCCAACGTCACGACTGGCACGCTCCCCTTGGGGAGCGTGCATTTTCTTTGCCATAGGGGTGGTCATCTCCTATTGGAGGAGACGGTCCTCATCTCGCCAAATTGGCAGTGGAGGAAGCGTTTCTAGCGTCACCTCGCCGGATTGCCATGACCCCCGAGCTCTACCTCATCACCCCGGCAGAAGCCGATGCTGCAGATTTCGGCTCACGGCTCATGGCCGTCCTGAGCACCTCCCCGGCCGCAGCCATTCTCGTCCGACGCGCCAGTTTCGACGAGGCTGCCTACGCTCGCATCGCCAGCCAGGTGGTCAATATCGGCCAGGGTGCGGGGGCGGCAGTGCTGATCGATGATGATGTTGCGCTCGCAAGGCGGCTCCGTGCGGATGGCGTCCATGTCACCGCCGGGCTCGAGTCCGCGCGCGAAGCGGTCTCCGCGCTCAAGCCTGATTTCATCGTCGGAGCCGGCAATGTCCGCACCCGCCACGATGCCATGAGCTTCGGAGAACTCGGCATCGACTACCTCCTATTCGGTCCGCTTGGGGGCGAAACGGACCCCAAGGCTACGGAACTCGCCGAGTGGTGGGCCGAGACCTTCGAGATACCGGCAGTCCTGAGCGATCCGGGAGCGACCGGACTCGATGCCGCCGGCGCCGAGTTCCTGGCGCTGTCGACCAGCCTCTGGTCTGCCCCTGCCCCCGCCGAAGCCCTCAGGACGATGCTCGCAGGGGCCCCGGCATGAAGCAGTTGCTCGTGCTCACTCTGGTCTTGCTGCTCGCCTCTGGCGCCGTCGCGCAGGACGCGGCGGATGAGACTACCGCGGTTGAGGCAAGTACCGAAGGCGACACTCCGGCGGAAGCCATTTCCGAATCCATCTTCGGCCCACGCGCTCCGGTCGACATCGCCTATGGCGCCTTTCAGCGCGGCTATTATCTGACCGCCTTCGAACTGGCCCTGCCGCGGGCCGAGAAGGGCGACGCAGCCGCTCAGACCCTGATTGGCGAGATCTACGCCCAGGGCCTCGGCGTTCCGCAGAATGCCGAGCGCGCCGCTGGATGGTACCAGCTCGCTGCCGGCAATGGTGATCCGCTCGCCGCCTTCGCGCTCGCCCTCTACTACCAGCAGGGCGTCGGGGTCCCCAAGGACCGGGAGCGTGCGGCGCGCCTGTTCCAGCAGGCTGCGAATGCGGGCTACGCCCCCGCCAAGTACAACATGGCCCTGCTCCACGTCGAAGGCCAGTTCGCCTCACCGAGCCTCACCACCGCTGCCGCATTGATGAAGGAAGCGGCCGAGGCGGGTCTGCCTGAAGCCGAGTACGACTACGGCACCATGCTCGTCGAGGGTGCCGGTGTTGCTCCCAATCCGGCTGAAGGCGCCCGCTATATCGCGCTCGCAGCAGAGCAGGGTCTGGTCGAGGCGCAGATCGACTATGCAACCCTGCTCTATCTCGGCCAGGGCATCGAGCAGGACGTGCCCGCCGCCGCCGGTTGGTACCGTCGCGCCGCCGAAGCCGGCAATGCGGTGGCGCAGAACCGTTACGCCAAGCTCCTCGCCGTGGGCGAGGGTGTGGCACTCGATCTCGGAGAAGCGGCCATGTACCGGGCGCTGGCGCGCCGGCAGGGTCTCTCCGACCAGGGGCTCGACCGGCTCCTTGTCTCCATTCCCGCCGACGCGCTGGCCCGCGCCGAAGAGCGTGCCCGCTTCTGGCCATCCCGACCGCCGGGCGAGGAACCCACGGGAGAAATTGTCGCTCCTACGGGCGAAGTGTTGCCGGCACCAACCGATGCCGGGGAAGCACCGGCTGCCGCGGGCGGAACCTCATCGAGCGACGCCGCAGCCGAGCCTGCCCCTCAAGCCCCTTGAACCCTGCGGCATTCTCGGGCATTAACCGCACGCCCGTTCCCGCCCTTCCTGTCGTCTTCAGCCGCGGAGTGATCCCATGGCGCGTTCCGCCATTCTCAACGTCATGGTCAATGCTGCCTTCAAGGCAGGCAAGTCGCTGACGCGGGATTTTGCCGAGGTCGAGAACCTGCAGGTGTCGCGCAAGGGTCCGGCGGACTTCGTGTCCAAGGCCGACCTCAGGGCAGAGCAGATCGTCTATGACGAACTCCGCAAGGCGCGGCCAACTTACGCCTTCCTCATGGAAGAAGGCGGAGAGGTCGAGGGCACCGACGGCCAGCACCGCTGGATCATCGATCCGCTCGACGGCACCACCAACTTCCTTCATTCGGTGCCGCTCTTCGCGGTAGCTATCGCGCTCGAGCGCGCGAACGAGATCGTCGCCTCGGTGATCTACAATCCGGTGCTGGACGAACTCTATACGGCCGAAAAGGGCGGTGGCGCATGGCTCGCGGACCGCAAGCGCCTGCGCGTGGCCCAGCGCCGCCACCTCGCCGACGCGCTGGTCTCGACCGGCATCAAGACCCAGGGCACCAGCAACGACGCACTGCAGATGCGCCAGCTTGCGGCCATCAACCCCGCGGTCGCGGGCATCCGTCGGTCAGGCTCGATCTCGGTCGACATGTCCTGGCTGGCCGCGGGCCGCTTCGACGGGCTTTACGAGGCCGGCCTCGCTCCCTGGGACGTGGCGCCGGGACTGCTGATGGTGAAGGAAGCCGGCGGCTTCGTCACCGATTTTGCCGGTCAGGGCGGATCCGTCTGGAACGGCCAGATCGTTGCCGGGAACGAGGCCATTCAGGCTGCCCTGCTCAAGGAACTGAAGCCGATCCACTAGCCGGCTCACCGCACCTCCCTGACCTCGCCTTTGGCATTGTCACGCCCCCGGGCGCTGACTAGTGTGCCAGAGGCTGATTTGGTTGGGAGCAGCGCGACAGGACGATGACGCAAGGCTACGATCCCTATCATCTCGCCAGTCCCACGGTTTACCTCGTCAAGATTCTTATCTTCCTGGTGCTGGTCGGGCTTGTTGCTGCCATCCTGTTCACCAACATCGTCACCTTCTTCTGGGCGAACCCGTTCATCAACTCGATGATCTTCTTCGCCTTGGCGGTGGGCATCTTCCTCAGCTTCCGCCAGATTTACCGTCTTTTCCCGGAAGTGAAATGGGTCAATTCCCTGCAGGACGGCAGCACCGCCAATGCGCGTCCGCCCATTCTGCTCGCTCCGGTCGCCGGCCTGCTCCGCGAGCGCATCGGCGAGGCGATCATCACGCCCTCGTCCATGCGCTCGATCCTCGACTCCGTCGGCAACCGCCTCGACGAGGCCAAGGACACGTCCCGCTACCTCACGGGGCTGCTGGTCTTCCTCGGCCTCATGGGCACGTTCTATGGCCTGCTCGAGACCGTCAGCAGCGTTGCCGGCGTCATCAATACGCTCGACGTCGGAGCAGGTGACACCGCCTCACAGTTCGCCACTCTGCGCGAGGGCCTCGCCGCCCCGCTTGCGGGCATGGGCACCGCCTTCTCGTCCTCGCTGTTCGGTCTTGCTGGCTCGCTGATCCTCGGTTTCCTCGACCTGCAGACCAGCCAGGCCCAGAATGCCTTCTACACCGACCTCGAGGACTGGATGACCTCGATGACCGAGCTCGACCATCCCGTCACGGCGCTGCAGGCCAATGCCGGCGGCCCCGATATGACGGCGGTGATCGAGCGCCTCGGCTCGACCATGCAGAACCAGAACTCCTCGCAGAACGCCATCCGCGCCATGGCGGAACTGGCGCGGGGCATCGACGGGCTGGTCAAGCACATCCGTACCGAGCAGGACGACCTGCGCCGCCACATCAACGAGCAGGGCGAGACCAACCGCAAGCTGCGCGAACTGATCGATGCCGTGCTGAGCCAGGCCGACAACGACGAGCGACGGAACTAGGCCATGGCTTTCGCGCGCGCCCGCCGCCGGCAGGAGGCCAATTACTGGCCCGGCTTTGTCGACGCGCTGTCGAGCCTGCTGCTGGTCATCATCTTCATGCTGTCGCTGTTCATGCTGACGCAGTTCTTCCTGGGCCAGGAGATCCAGGGCCGCGACACCGCCCTTGCCCGGCTCAACAGCCAGATCGCCGAACTCACCGAGATGCTGCAGCTCGAGCGCGCCGGTGCCGACGACCTCAACAGCCAGATCGCTGCACTTACCGCCACCCTCGCTTCAGCGCAGTCGGAGAACCAGGCCCTGCAGGGCCAGCT
Source organism: Pseudomonadota bacterium (assembly GCA_023436745.1). Classification (GTDB taxonomy): domain Bacteria; phylum Pseudomonadota; class Alphaproteobacteria; order Rhizobiales; family Devosiaceae; genus Devosia. Next base: position 5,229 of record JAEZHZ010000236.1, read on the forward strand.
CGCCGGCATCGGTAGCGGCCTCGGGGACCGCGATGCCACCATTGCAGCATTGGAATCCGACCTCGCCGCCGCCGAGGAACTCTCCGAGGAAGCTAACGCCCAGGTGGCACTGCTCAACCAGCAGCTTGCCGCCCTAAGGGCGCAGCTCGGCGCCCTGGAGGCGGCTCTCGAAGCCTCCGAGGCCCGAGACGCCGAATCCCGCACTCAGATCGCCGATCTCGGCCGCAGGCTCAATCTCGCCCTGGCGCAACGCGTCCAGGACCTCAGCCGGTATCGCTCCGACTTCTTCGGCCGGCTGCGTCAGATCCTGGAGGGCCGGGCCGACGTGCGCGTCGTCGGCGATCGTTTCGTGTTCCAGTCCGAACTGCTGTTCGACCCCGGCCAGGCCGACATCCAGCCCGAGGGGCTGCCCGAACTGGATGCCCTGGCAGACGCCATCCTGCAGCTCGAGGAAGAGATTCCGCCCGACATAAACTGGGTGCTGCGCATCGACGGGCACACCGACGTCCGCCCCATCAGCAACGCGCGTTTCCCGTCCAACTGGGAACTCTCCGCGGCGCGCGCCATCTCGGTGGCACAGTACCGCGTGTCCCGCGGCGTTGCTCCGGCCCGGCTGGTCGCTGCCGGCTTCGGCGAATACGCCCCGCTCGACCCGGGCGACAGCGAGGAAGCCTACCGCCGCAACCGCCGCATCGAGTTCAAGCTCACCGAAGGCTGAGAGCTACCGGGCCACCGCATCATCGAGGCGGAACTGCAGCCGCGCCAGTTCGGCATAGCGCCCACCCTTGGCCACCAGTTGGTCGTGCGTGCCGTGATCTATTATGCGCCCGTTGTCGAGCACCAGGATCGCATCGGCATCGCGGATGGTGGCCAGCCGGTGCGCGATCACCAGCGTCGTCCGCCCCTTCATCAGGTGCTCGAGAGCCAGCTGCACCAGCCGCTCGCTCTGCGCGTCGAGCGCACTCGTCGCTTCGTCCAGCAGCAGGATCGGCGCGTCCTTGAGAATGGCGCGGGCAATGGCAAGTCGCTGCTTCTGGCCACCCGACAGCGTCACCCCGCGCTCGCCGACCACCGTCTGGTAGCCGAGCGGCAGGTCCTCGACGAAATCATGCACCAGTGCCGCCCGTGCCGCAGCCTCGACCTCCGCGTCGGTAGCCTCCGGCCTGCCGAAGCGGATGTTTTCCGCCACGGTGCCGGCGAAGATCGTCGGCTCCTGCTCCACATAGGCGAAGCGCCGCCGCAGGTCCGTCAGCCGCACATCGCGGACGTCGACGCCGTCCACTCTGATGCTGCCGGCGTTCACGTCGTAGAAGCGTTGCAGCAGCGACAAGATGGTCGACTTGCCCGATCCCGAGGCCCCCACCAGCGCCACGGTTTCTCCCGCCCCCACCGCGAAGCTCAGATCGTTCAGCACCGGCTCCAACGCGCCCGGACCATACGAAAACGTCACGCCCTCGAACGCGACCGTGCCGAGCGGCGGCACCGGCA
>JAEZHZ010000281.1 GCA_023436745.1 Pseudomonadota bacterium
GGGGCGCCAGCGGACCTGATCCTGATCGACCTGGATTACCCGTGGCAGGTCACCGAGTCGGAGTTGCGCTCCCGTTCGCGCAACACCAGCTTCGAGGGAGCGCGGCTCGCCGGGAAGGTGATGCACACCTTCGTAGCGGGTGAAGAGGTCTTCCGGCACCCAGACGCCTAGATGTTGCGCAGCCGGCCCGATGGTGAGACACGCCCAGCACAGGACCATGACCATTGGCGCCCGCATTGACCTCGGTTGCGGGCACCGAAATCCCTTGCGATCCCAGCGCCAGCGGCGCTACTCCTGAACCGCCTTCGGAGGGAGAGGCTCAGCTTTGATGATCGAATATGTCTATGCGGCCGTCCTGGCCTACCTGTGCGGCTCCATTCCCTTCGGACTGATCCTGACGCGGCTCGCCGGACTCGGAGACATCCGCAACATCGGATCGGGCAATATCGGCGCCACCAATGTCCTGCGCACCGGTAACCGTGCCCTTGCGGCTGCGACCCTGGTCCTCGATGCCCTCAAGGCGGCAGCGCCGGTGCTGATCGCCCGCGCGTTGTGGGGCGAGGAAGCGGCGCGCATCGCCGCCATCTTCGCATTCCTCGGCCACTGCTTTCCCGTGTGGCTCGGCTTCAAGGGCGGCAAGGGCGTGGCCGTGATGATCGGCTCGCTGCTGGCGCTGTCGTGGCCGGTGGGGCTGATCTTCTGTGCTGTGTGGCTGCTTATCGCCTTCACGCGAAAGATGTCGTCCCTAGCCGCCCTAACGGCTGCGGCGACGGCACCGATCTTCGCCTTCGTCATCGTTGACGAATGGCTGGCAGGCACCACTGCGGTGATGGCCATCCTGCTCTTCTTCCAGCATCGCACCAACATCCAGCGGCTATTGGCCGGCACAGAGCCGAAGATCGGCGAGAAGAAGTCCGCCTGATGCAGCCCGCACCGGCGACCGCGGCGTTGAGCGACGACCAGCGGATCGCCGCACTGCGCCTGATCCGCACCGACAATGTCGGTCCTGCCACATTCCGCCAGCTGGTCAACCGCTTCGGCTCTGCCGAGGCGGCGCTGGAGGCACTGCCGGACCTCGGTGCCCGTGCGGGAAAGCCTGTGCGCATCCCGAGCCGCTCGGCAGCGGAGGATGAGATCGCCGGGGCTGCGAAGTATGGCGCGCGCGTCGTCCTCAGTGCCGAGGCGGACTATCCGAGGCTCCTGCGGTACATTCCGGCAGCACCCCCGGTGATTACGCTCGCGGGCGGCAGTGGCCTCGACTGGGACCGCACCGTGGGGATCGTTGGCGCCCGCAATGCGTCGTCCGCGGGGGTCAAGATGACCCGCCTGCTGGCGGCAGAGCTCGGGGGTGCCGGGTACACGGTGGTGTCCGGTCTGGCGCGCGGGATCGACACGGCCGCGCACCGGTCAAGCCTGGATACGGGCACCGTGGCTGTGCTTGCCGGTGGTCTCGACCAGATCTATCCGGACGAGAACATACCCCTCGCCCATGACATTCTCGACAATGGCGGCGCGCTGATTACGGAGATGCCGCTTGGCTGGGAACCGAGGGCCCGGGACTTTCCAAGACGTAACCGGCTGGTTTCCGGTCTGTCGCTCGGCATCGTCGTGGTGGAAGCTGCGAAACGCTCCGGCTCGTTGATCACGGCGCGGCTCGCGCTCGAGCAGAACCGGGACGTCTTTGCGGTGCCCGGATCGCCCCTCGATCCACGCGCCGAAGGTGGCAATGCGCTGATACAGCAGGGTGCAAAGCTCATTGTCTCGGCTGCCGACATAATCGAGTCACTCGGCAGCGCCGATCCTGCCGCGTCCGCCCTGTTCGACCGCGACTGGGAGCCGGACTTCGTCGCCGATCCCCCACAGCCTCCGAGCGACGACGACCGCTCCCGGCTGCTGGCGACGCTCAGCGCGACGCCCATCGAGGTGGACGAACTGGTGCGCCAGTCCGGGCTCACCGCGGCTGCCATGCAGATGCTGCTGCTGGAACTGGACCTTGCGGGGCAGATCGAGTGGAGCGGCGGGCAACTGGTGGCCCTGCGGTACAACTGAGCCGCCATTCCGGGAAACATAGATGTGCAGCCCCCTCGGGGTAGCCCCGAGGGTCCTGCCTGCGCAGGAGCCTACCGGCCGCCCTCCATCTTGCGGTGGCGCTGCCTGTTGCCTCCGACGCCGTACGGGTAGTCGGACACGCGCGGCGCGCTGACGCTATCGAGCTTCTCCATTTCCGCCGGGTCCAGCACCAGGGAGGCTGCGCCAAGGTTGTAGCGGAGCTGCTCCACGGTCCGGACACCAATGATCACAGAAGTGACTGCCGGCCTTTGTGCGGTCCAGGCGAGCGCCACCTGGGCCATGCTGATGCCGCGCGCCTCGGCGACGTCCTGCACCGCGCTGATGACCTGCCAGGTCCGCTCCTCGGCGTTGCGGCTCTCGAACGCCTCCATGCCACGGTTCGGGTTTTCCCCCAGCCGGGTCGCGCCGGTGGGCATCTGGTCACGCTTGTACTTGCCGCTGAGCCAACCACCAGCGAGTGGCGACCACGGCAACAGACCCATGCCGGCATCCTGGCAGGCGGGGATAACCTCATGCTCGATATCACGCACCAGGAGGTTGTACTGGGGCTGCAGGGTCACGGGGGGCTGGTAGTGATTGAGTTTCGCGAGCCAGACCGCCTTGGTTACGTGCCAGCCAAGGAAGTTGGAGAAGCCGTAATAGGCAATCTTGCCGTTACGGATCGAGTCATCGAGGAATCGCAGGGTCTCGTCGAGCGGAGTCAGGGCGTCCCATGCGTGCATCTGGTAGAGGTCGATCTGCTCGACTCCGAGGCGCCGGAGGGAAGCGTCGAGGGCTTCCGCCAGGTGCTTGCGCGAGAGGCCCAGGTGATTGGGGCCGTCGCCCATCGGAAAGCGGCCCTTGGTCGCAATCACGAGGTCACGCTGCTTCTTGCCCTTGAGCCAGCGACCGACGATCTCCTCAGACGTGCCGTCGCTGTAAACGTCGGCTGTATCGAGAAAATTGCCGCCCGCCTCGACGAAGTTGTTCATGATCTCGAATGAGGTCGCCTCGTCGGACTCCTTGCCGAACGTCATGGTGCCGAGGCAGTAGGCCGTCACGATCGCGCCGCTGTTGCCGAGCTTGCGATATTCCATAGTGTCCTCCTCCAGGAGCCAAACGGCGCGGCCATGCCGGCCAGGGCCGTCAAGTTCTCGATATGCTGGTGAGTGCAGCGCGGATCTGCGCCGGGCAGGATTTCAGCACGGCAGGCGTGCCGGGTGCAACAAAATCCTCCCCTACGGGGAGAGAGAAGAGCCCTCAGGAGGGCCCGTTGACACGCCCCTGCCCCTTCACCATGTTGCGCCACTCTCCAGCAAGCAGCGGAAACCGAGGCAGATGAAGGTCGTCGTCGTTGAAAGTCCGGCCAAGGCCAAGACAATCAACAAATATCTGGGCAAGGACTACGAGGTTCTGGCCTCCTTCGGTCATATCCGCGATCTGCCCTCGAAGGACGGATCCGTCCGGCCGGAAGAGGACTTCGCCATGTCATGGGAGGTCGATGCGGCTGCACGCAAGCGCGTGAGCGACATCGCGAACGCCCTGAAGAACGCCGATGGCCTGATCCTCGCGACCGACCCTGATCGCGAAGGCGAGGCGATTTCCTGGCACATCATGGATGTGCTGCGGGCCAAGAAGGCCATCAAGAAGGACACCCCGGTCCAGCGCGTGGTTTTCAATGCCATCACCAAGGACGCAGTGACTGCGGCCATGGCGAATCCGCGCGACATCGACATGCCGCTGGTGGACGCCTACCTGGCACGACGCGCACTCGACTACCTGGTGGGGTTCACCCTTTCACCGATCCTGTGGCGGAAGCTGCCGGGCTCGCGCTCGGCGGGACGCGTGCAGTCGGTGGCGCTGCGGCTGGTTTCGGACCGCGAAGCGGAGATCGAGCGCTTCAAGCCGGAAGAATACTGGTCTGTGGAAGCGCAGCTGAAGCAGGCGGGCAAGAGCTTCCTCGCGCGGCTGTTCTCGGTGGACGGCAAGAAGACCGACAAGCTCGCCATCAAGACCGGCGAAGACGCAGAGGCGCTGAAGGCGCTGATCGAGGGCGGCCAGTTCAACGTCACCAACGTCGAGAAGAAGCCGACCAAGCGCAATCCCTATGCGCCGTTCACCACTTCCTCACTGCAGCAGGACGCGTCGTCGCGGCTGGGCTTCTCGCCCAACCGGACCATGCAGATCGCCCAGCGGCTCTACGAGGACGGGCTGATCACCTATATGCGTACCGACGCCGTGCAGATGGCGCCGGAAGGCATCGGCATGGCCCGGTCGGTGATCGGCAAGTACTTCGGCGAGGAGTACCTGCCGGAGAAGGCCCGCATCTACCAGAGCAAGGCCAAGAACGCGCAGGAGGCCCACGAGGCCATCCGCCCCACCGACATGTTCAAGAGGCCCGAGCAGCTCAGCCTCGATGCCGACCAGCAGAAACTGTACGGCCTGATCTGGCGCCGCACGCTCGCCTCGCAGATGAAGTCGGCCGAGATCGACCGCACCACGGTCGACATCTCCGTCAACGTGCCGGGCCGCAGGGTGGAGCTTCGCGCCACGGGCTCCGTCGTCACGTTCCCGGGATTCCTGACGCTCTATGGCGTCGAAGCCTCGACGGGCGAGGACAATGACGACGAGGAGAGCCGGGAACTGCCGCCGCTCGCCGTCGGCGACAAACCGGATCTCGACAAGGTCGCGATCGAGCAGCATTTCACCCAGCCGCCGCCGCGCTACACTGAGGCCAGCCTCATCAAGAAGATGGAAGAGCTCGGCATCGGCCGGCCCTCCACCTATGCGGCGACACTGACCACGCTGAAGGACCGCGACTATGTGCGGCTCGAAGGCAAGGCGCTGCATCCCGAGGATCGCGGGCGCATCGTCACGGCCTTCCTCGAGAGCTTCTTCAGCCGGTATGTGGAGTATGATTTCACTGCCCATCTCGAGGAGCAACTCGACCGGGTGTCGGCGGGCGAGCTCGACTACAAGAGCCTGCTGCGTGACTTCTGGAAGGACTTCACCGCCGCGACGGAGGAGATCAAGGATCTCCGCGTCTCCGAGGTGCTGGACGCGCTCAACGACCTGCTGGCGGACCACATCTTCCCTCCGCGCGAGGATGGTTCGGACCCGCGCCGCTGCCCGACCTGCGGCACCGGCACCCTGTCGCTGAAGCTCGGCAAGTTCGGAGCCTTCATCGGATGTTCAAACTATCCCGAGTGCAAGCACACCATGCAGCTCTCGGACGCAGCCAGCGGGCAGGCCTCGGAAGCCGCTGCGGGCGACGGGGTGCTGGGCGTCGATCCGGAATCGGGCGAGGAGGTCTACCTCAAGTCCGGGCGGTTCGGCCCCTATGTGCAGCTTGGCGAGGGCAAGGAGCCCAAGCGCAGTTCGCTGCCGCGCGGCTGGGATGCCGCATCGCTGACGCTCGAGAAGGCCCTGCAGCTGCTGTCGCTGCCGCGCGAGGTCGGGCTGCACCCGGAAAGCGGGCTGCCGATCAGCGCGGGGCTTGGGCGATATGGCCCGTTCATCCTCCATGACGGCAAGTACGCGAACCTGCCGGACGTGGAGGAGGTCTTCACCGTCGGGCTGAACCGCGCCGTGGACCTGCTGGCGCAGAAGGCGGCCGGTGGCTTCAAGCGCGGAGGCGGCGCAAGCCAGGCGGCGATCAAGAGCTTCGAGCACGAGGCAGGGCCGATCACGGTGCGATCGGGCCGCTATGGTCCCTATGTGAACCAGGGCAAGATCAACGCGACCATTCCGAAGGACACAAAGCCGGAGGACGTGACGCTGGAGCAGGCTGTGGCCCTGCTGGCGGCCCGTGCTGAGGCTACAGGAACCAAGGTCAAGAAGGCTCCGGCCAAGAAGAAAGCTGCCGCCAAGAAACCGGCAGCGGCCAAGAAGCCTGCGGCAAAGAAGGCGACGGCGAGCAAGGCCAAGAAGGTTCCCGAAGACGAGACCCCACCGTTCTGAGATGCTTCCTGTTCCCGGCGCGAGTCGGGGACAGCAGCGCTAGATGGGAGAAGAAGGACACTGCCTCTGCCCCAGTTTTGCCTTTTCGGTGCAATTCGTGTAACCGCGCTTGCGCCTGCCAAACCGGCCGGTGCACAAGGCGGAAATCATGGCTAAGCGCGTC
>JAEZHZ010000359.1 GCA_023436745.1 Pseudomonadota bacterium
CGCATGATCAGCGCGGACGTGTTGAGGCCGAGGTGCTGGGCGAAGCCCGGGCCGAGCCCCACGATCCGAAGGTTGAGTCCGCCGCGGGTGCCGTAGAGCCAGATGCCCCCGATGATGCAGGCAGCGAACGCAACGATCACGCCCGTATGCAGGCGTGTCCCCTGCATGATCCGGTCCAGCCCGAAATCCGCCGGCAGGCGATAGGACATCAGGGCGCCAGCGTTGGGATCGCGCAGGAAATAGTTGAGGATGAACACGCCGGCATAGAGGAAGGCGAAGTTCAGCACGAGCGAGTTCACCATCTCGGAGGCGCCGAACCGCACCTTGAGATAGCCCGGTACCATGCAGGCAAGCGAGCCGAACAGGGCACCGACGATGATGGCGGTGGGCGCGGCGATGAACCCGGTGAGCGGCAATAGGAGCGCGGCCGCCGTGGCGGCGATGCCGCCGACGAAGAAACTACCCTCAATGCCCAGGTTGAAGCTGCCTGCCCTGAAGATCAGCGTGGCGGCAAGGCCGGTCAGCATGGTGGGCGTGGCAAGTTCGAGGATGTTGCCGACGTGGCGCATCGTGCCGAACGGTCCCAGCAGGAACAGGCGAAGCACCTCGCCTGCGTCGGGTTGTGACAGCGCCACGGGCACGAGCACAGCCAGAATGACCGCGGCGACGACAACGAGCGTGAGCGCGAACTCCGTCAGTCCGGCAAGAATCGAGCGCATCATGCAGCCGTCTCCAATCCGAGCATGTAGGGACCAAGGGCGGCGGGCGTCAGGTCGGTCTTGTTCGGCAGGTCGGCGACGATCCGGCCGTTGAAAAGGACGATCACGCGGTCCGCAAGGCGCAGCAACTCGTCAAGGTCGGCGGTGATCAGCAGCACTGCAGCACCATCCCTCGCGACGGCGTCGATGCGCCCGTGCAGAAAGGCGGCCGAGGCCACGTCGATGCCCCGCGTGGGCTGGTCGGCGAGCAGCAGCTTCGGTGCTCCGGCCAGTTCGCGGGCGGCGATCAGCTTCTGGGCATTGCCGCCCGAGAGGGAGTCCAGCCGCTCGCCGATCCCGCGCGTTCGGACCGCGAACTCGCGTACCATGGCCTGGACACGGCTGCGGATCGCTCCCCGCCGCAGGAAGGGTCCCCATTGTATGGCGGGGTCTCCGTCGGTGCCTGCGATGGCGTTTTCCATCAGGGACAGGGCAGGGGTTCCCCCCTGGGTGAAGCGGTCGGCCGGCAGGTAGGCAAGGCCGGCCCGGCGCCATTGTGCCGTGCTTGCCCGGGTCATGTCGGTGCCAGCGAAGCTGATCGTGCCGGTCGAGAGGGCCATGAGGCCGCTGAGCACCGCTGCGAGGCCCCGCTGGCCGCTGCCATCGACGCCGGCGACGCCCACTATCTCGTCGGCACGAATGGTGAGGGAGATGTCGGTGAGCCGGTCCGCAGGGTCGTTGCCGGCGGTCGAGACGTTCTTCAGCTCGAGAAGCACCGGCGCGTTTGCCGCCTGCCGTTGCCGCCGGGAGACGTCAACGTCCCGACCCATCACCATGCGCGTGATTTCGGCATCGCTGACCTCGGCAAGTGGGCATGTATCCACCACCTGTCCGGCGCGCAGCACGGTGACCGTATCGGCCAGGGCACGCACTTCGTGAAGCTTGTGGGAAATGAACAGAATGGTGAGGCCGCTGTCGCGCAGATCTCTGAGCCGGCTGAACAGTTCCTCGATCTCGGGGGGCGAGAGCACGGCGGTGGGCTCGTCGAGGATGAGCAGGCGCGTTTCGCGAGACAGCGCCTTGAGGATTTCCACCTTCTGCTGTGCAGCTATGGAGAGAGTCTCGATGCGGGCGTCGGGGGGAACATCCAGTTCATAGCGCCGCGCCAGGGCGATCACCTCGTCGCGCGCCCGCCTGGCATCGATCAGCACGCCGCGCTTCGGTTCGTGCCCCAGGATGATGTTCTCGACCACCGTCAGCGAGGGCACGAGGGAAAAATGCTGGTGGACCATGCCAATGCCGTGGCGGCCGGCAAAGTCCGGCGTGACGGTGTTCACCGCGGCGCCATCGAGCATCACCTGTCCGGCACTCGGTGATTCGAGGCCGAACAGGATCTTCATGAGGGTGGATTTACCCGCCCCGTTCTCGCCGCAGATGGCGTGGATCGACCCCTTGCGGATGCCGAAACTGGCGTCGCTCAGCGCTACCGTGCCGTTCGGATAGGTCTTGGCGACCTTGTCGAAGGCGACGATCGGGATTGCGTCTTCCATCTGCGTTGGCTTCCCGGCTTACGGGCGAACGCTGTCGCGCAGGGCAGTCAGTGCCGCGCCGTCCATGCCGAAGGCAGTCGGCACTTCCACTTCTCCGGCGGCGATCGCGGCCTTGGCAGCTTCGATGGCGGCAACGGTTTCTTCCGAAGCGAGCTTCTCGAAGTTGCCGGTTTCCACGATGCCGACTGCGCCCTCGGCAAGGCCCACCGTCTCTGCCGAACCGAACGGCAGCTTGCCTTCGCGGTACAGCTCATAGGCGCGGACCAGGCTCACATCGACGTTCTTGAGCACAGAGCTCACAACGCGGCTGGCCAGTGCCGGATCGCTCTCCGCGAAGATGGCCTCCTGATCCGAATCGACGCCCAGCACGTACTGGCCGGTCTCGGCGGCCGCCGACACCTGGCCGAGGCCAGCCTGGGAGGCGGCGATGAAGCCGATGCCGACCCCTGCGCGGTACTGAGCCAGCCCGAGTTCCTTGCCCTTGGCTGCGTCGGTGAAGGAGCCGGCATAGGAGATCGACACCTTGACGTCGGGGTTCATCGACTGCGCGCCGGCGATGTAGCCGACGAGGAAGTCGTTGATGACAGGGATGTCCATCCCGCCGAGGAAGCCGAGATTGTTTCCGGCGCCTTCCAGCTTGCCCTCTTCAAGCAGGCTCGCAGCCAGGATGCCCCCAAGATAGGAGCCTTCGTTCTGCTTGTACTGGATCGAATAGACGTTGGAGTAGGCGCCGCCTTCATAGGGGAGGCTGGCGTCGAACAGGATGTACTTGTTGTCAGGGTACAGTTCAGCCACGTCACCGAGGGTCTCGGAGAGCGAGAAGGTGCCACCGATGATCAGGTCCCAGTCCTGCTCGGAGACTTCGAGAAGGGCCGGCTCCCAGCCGGTCGGATCGTCGCCGATCTCGAGCACGCGCGTTTCGACTTCGTCACCATAGGTCTGCTTGATCTGCTCGACGCCGCGGTTGGCGGAGTCGAAGAACGACTTGTCACCCAAGGCGCCGTTGATCAGCAGCAGGATCCTGTCCTGGGCCATGGCTCCGGCGCTGCTCGCAGCCAGCACGGCTGCTGCGCTCACGAAGCCGAGAAGCGCCCGGCGCGCGTGTGTTTCGAACGATGCCTTGGCCATCGTACAACCTCCCTTGGGTTCTCGCACTGACATCAAACGGCCGTGTGCCGGGCGTTTAATCGTGTAAATGATAGAGCGGCGGGGTGGGGAGGAGTCAAGGGGGAGTGGCACACCGCTGCACAGGACGCTTGGCGACAGTCTGATTCTTCGCCAGTGATGTAGCGAACATGGAGACGGGATGAGCAGGGGGCGCAGTCCGACCATCAAGGACGTGGCGAAGGCGGCGGGAGTATCCTCCGCAACCGTCTCCTATGTCCTCAACGGCCTCAACAAGGTCAGTCCGGAAGTGGACGCTCTGGTGCGACGGGTTGCCGCCGAGATCGGCTATTCGCGCAACAATGCGGCTCGCGCCCTGAAGACGGGGCGCCACCACCTTATCGGCTGCATCCTGCCAACGCTCACCAGCCCGGTGTTCCCCGAGATCTCCCAGGCCGTACAGCGCCGGGCGGCGCATCACGGCTATGCGACCGTGGTGGTCGATTCCGGCAACGAACCGATGCGCGAACTGGAACTCGTGGAGACCCTGGTGCGCCACGGTGTAGATGGGGTCGTAGCGCTGCTGCACCCGAGTTTCCCCCTGGCAACACCGCCGCAGCTGCCAATGGTCTCACTGGACGCACCCTTTCCCGGTCTCGACAGCATCATGGCGGACCATCGGACCGGTGGACGCCTGATGGCGGAGCACGTGATCGCCCTCGGCCACCGCCGGGTCGGCATGCTTTCAGGCCTACAGGACCTCACCAGCAGTCGCGAGCGCCGCGAGGGTTTTCTCCAGGGCGCCGGGGATGAGCTGGCGCTGGTCTGGGATGTGCATGTGGATCTGGTTCCGCAACTGCCGGGTTCAGCGGTAGAGGCGATCGGCCGGCGAGATGTCAGCGTCATCGTCTGCGTGAACGATCTGGTGGCGATCGCCGCCCTCAGTGCGATCAAGAGTCTTGGCCTCAGTGTTCCTGACGACGTGTCCGTCGTCGGTTTCGACGACATGCAGTGGAGCAGCTGGCCACTCATCAATCTGACAACCATCCGCCAGCCACTGAACCTGCTTGGCGAACAAGCGGTCGACCTGCTGGTGGACAGGATCACCCAACCCGATGCACCGTTGAAGAGGACTGTCCTGCCGGTAGCGCTTGTACCAAGAGCCAGCACAAGGCACGTGAACGGCTAGGGTCTCAGTAGCGCGGCGGTCGGCCAGTCGACAGCGTGCTCCGCATCAGCTTCACGAGATCACTCAGCGCCAAGTGGGGTTGCGCCGCCGGCCGGAAGCGGACTTCTGCGCGAACTGCATAGTCTTCCGGCCAAGTCTCCGCCGAGTACGTGATCCTGGCGCTCTGTGCGGCAATCTCGACGGGTTGCGCGTTGATCAGCGTCCGTCCTTGCAGCCCGAGCCTTGCCGCCTGTGGTTCTGCGAAGTTGAGCTCCAGCCGCAGCAGCGCCTCATCGTGAGCGCCATCAGGGATGGCTCTGGTGGCCACCTCCAGACGCTCGAGCATTCGGGCTGGCTCCTCGAGGACGCTTGTGATCTGGACCTCGTGCCGCAGGTCATCCACGTCGAGGCGGACATCGAGGCGCCAACCATCACGCTCCCCATGGGCCCATTGACGGCAGGGCATGCTGGACGTGGGGAACTTGTTCTTCACCTGGCGTTCGGGGAGCCTTCCGGCGATCCCGATGAACAGGCCGCGAGCGTCACGCGGTGCCGCCCCGCTCCAGGCCAGCAGAGCCTGCACGCGGGCACATGGCACTGTCGCGAGACCTTCCGGCAGCCCCCCTTCGTGGCTGAGCACCGCGTCCATCAGGATGGGTCCCCCAGCAGAGGCGCATGCCTCAACGCGGCCAGATCGATCGAGCCCGTGCAGAAGCACGCAACGCGAAGCTGCCCGATGACCGTTTCGAAATGCTCGATGACGGCTTCGGCCGACTCCGTGGCAGCATCGAGGACGCCGGCGGCCTGGCCTACCAGGTCTGCCCCAAGCCGGATTGCCTTGGCGGCATCCACTCCGTCCCGGATGCCACCCGAGCCAATAATCACCGTGTGGGGACAGGCCCGGCGCACCTCGGCAATGGCCGCGGCCGTCGGCATGCCCCAGCCGACAAAGGCGCGGGCAATGGCCGCCTGACGCGCTGAACGGGCGCGGCCAGCTTCCACGGCGGCCCAGCTGGTGCCACCGGCGCCGGCTACGTCGATCACCGCGACCCCCGCGTCGACCAGCCGTCTTGCCTGACGTCCGGAAATGCCGGAGCCGACCTCCTTGACCACCAGAGGCACCGGGAGCTGTCGGGCAAGGGTACCGATCGCCGCCAGAAGGCCGCGCCAGTCGCGATCCCCCTCCGGCTGCACTGCTTCCTGCAACGGATTAAGGTGAATGATCAGCGCGTCCGCCTCGATCATCTCGACGGCACGACGCGCCTGATCGGCGCCGAAGCCACGGTTCAACTGGGCTGCGCCGAAGTTGGCGAGCAGCGGGATGGTCTGTGCGTGCCGGCGCAGGTCCTGGCCAAGTCCGGCATCGCCCTCGTTCTCGATGGCGACCCGCTGGGATCCCACGGCCAGGGGTATTCCCAACTGCTCGCAGGCGGTCGCCAGATGGAGGTTGATGGCGGCGGCGCGCGCGGGTCCTCCGGTCATCGAACTCACCAGCAATGGTGCCTTGATGGCCTTGCCGAGAAACTTTGTCGCCAGATCGATCGTATCCATATCGATCTCTGGGAGGGCAACATGTTCGAAAGTGAAGGCGTCGAAACCGGTACGGGCGGAGGACTTCGCCTGACCACTGAGCACAATGTCGAGATGCTCGTTTTTCCGGTTTATGGTCAATGATGTCCCCTCTCAACAGTCCAGCGTGCCCAAAAAACAACCCGAAGGCACGAGAAAATTGCCACTTCTGCTCGAAAGTACGTGCTTACGCCCCTCTGAAGTTTCTGCTTCACTGCAAATATCGAGCCTGCGGGAGGCCGTTTCGTGAGCCTGACCAGCACCGAACTCACCAGCAGCGCTATACGGCGCGACGATATCCCGGCAATCCGTGCCCGCCTGGAGACAAAGCTCGGCGAATTGCTGGATACCGGCGCGGCCCCGGCAAACCTGCGGAATGCAATGGATCATGCGCTTCTTGCGCCGAGCAAGCGCCTGCGACCGATCCTGCTCTACCTGATCACCGAGCCCGCCCAGCACTTCGAGAGTGCCGCCCTGTGCCTCGGTGCGGCCGTGGAAATGGTTCACACAGCATCTCTGATCCTCGACGACCTTCCGAGCATGGACAATGCCGAGATGCGCCGCGATCGCCCGACGACGCACAAGGCCTTTGGCGAGGCGACCGCGATCCTCAGCGCCATCGGCCTGCTCACACGGGCGTTCGGCATCATCGCCGAATTGCCGGAGGTGTCGGCAAAGACCCGCACTCGCCTTGCCTCGGTCCTGGCTGCAGCCGTTGGTCACCAGGGACTGGTCGCAGGACAGGAGATCGACCTGAATGGACGCGAGACCCTGGTCGATCACGAGCAGATCGAGCACCTCAACTGGCTAAAGACCGGCTGCCTGTTCGTGGCAGCTGCGGAAATGGGGGCGATCCTGCGTGAACTCCCGACCAGTCGAGTGGAACATGTGCGCCGCTTCGCCCGTCACCTCGGACTGGCGTTTCAGACCGCGGATGACCTGCTCGACGTGACCGCCAGCCCATCCGAGATCGGCAAGGACGTTCTCAAGGACGGTGACAAGGCGACGCTCGTGTCGCTGTTCGGTGCCCGCCGCGCCAGGCTCTCCTGCCACGAGCACCTGCAGGCAGCAGAGACGGCGTTGTCCGAAAGCGGCGTTTCCGTTGCTCCCATCCAAGCCGTGATGGATCAGTATCTGCGCGCCAAGATCGGACCTCAATGACGTCCACAATACCGCCGCCACTCGTGGTCGAAGGCCTCTATGTCCGCTATGGCGACCGACCGGTGCTGGAAGGGCTGGACCTCACCCTTGCTCCTGGCGACATCTATGGTCTTCTGGGTCCGAATGGTGCCGGCAAGACCACGCTCATTCGCACCATCTGCGGCCGGGTCCGTCCACACAATGGATCGATCAGGATCGCAGGCGAGCGCGGCCGCTCGAGCCTGAGGCATATCGGGCTGGTCCCGCAGGAATTGGCTCTGTATCCCTATCTGAGCGTACGAGAGAATCTGGAGGTTTTCGGAAGGCTCTCGGGACTTTCTGCGACTGCAACCGAAGGGGCCATCTCCTGGGCGGGCCAGGCCACGGGGATCGCGAGCCGGCTGGGTGATCGGGTGGACATTCTCTCTGGGGGGTTGAAACGGCGGGTGAACATCGCGGCTGCGATCCTTCACCGGCCGGCGCTGCTCATTCTGGACGAGCCCACTGTGGGCGTGGCCCTCGACGCCCGTAACGGTGTGCACGATGTTGTCGTGCAACTGAGCCATTCCGGCATGGGCATCCTGCTGGCCACACACGATCTCGATCAGGCGGATGCACTCTGCACAAGGGTCGGGTTCCTGCGGCACGGCGTCATCTCACCCCAGGGAGAGCCGCGCCGACTTGTCGAGGAGGCGTTTCGGCAGCAGAAGCAGATCGTGCTCGAACTGCGACAGCCGGCCTCGGCGGCGCAGGCGGGCGTCCTCAGCAAGGCGGGCTTCACGCCCACCAATGGCGGGTACACCTGGATGATGATGGCGCCGTTGGGGGACCAGTCAGTGGAGCGACTGGAGCCTGCGCTCGCGAGGCTCGGCGTGGAAACCCGGGAGATCAGGCTGCGCGAACCTGGGCTCGAGAGCCTGTTCGTCGAACTCTCGCGCGAAGCGGAGGGTGTTGCGTGATCCTGGTCATGCTTCGTGTGATGGCGCTCAACGTCATCCGCGACCGTGGCGCACTGGCCATGGCCTTCCTGCTACCGCCGGTGATCTTCATGATCTTCGCTGCCATATTTCTCGGCATCAGCGGGGACGAGATGCGCCTGAGGGTGGCGCTCGGGGTGGCCGAGCAGACTGCACAGACAAAACGACTAGAGGCGGCACTGCGCGGCGAGGACACTTTACGGCTGCTCCCCGGTCGCGAAAACTCGGCAGAGGCCGTCGCCAGTCTGGTGGCGGCGGGCGAGGCCGACGTGGGCTTGTTCGTTGCCGGTGACCTGAGGGAAGCACAACAGCCGCTCAGGGTGTTCGTCGATCCGGGCAAAGCCGTTGCCGGTGCCATGCTGTCGGGGCAGGTGCAGCGCGTCTTGGGGCACAGCCTGCCGGAGATTGGTCTCGGACGCACTGCACCCCTTGTCGAGAGCCTCGTAGGCGGCTTCACCCCAGGACAGGCGGCACAGCTATCGGCCGCACTGGACGCAATCGCCGAGGGCGAGACGGCAGAAGCGGCTGACGGCGAGCTTGTGGGCATTGAAACCGTTGGGGCACCATCGGGCTCCAGTGTCATCGTGACCTATTACGCAGGAGCGATCGCCATCCTATTCCTGCTGTTTTCGGGCATGCAGGGCGCTGCGACACTGATTGAAGAGCGCCACGCAGGGATTCTCGACCGGCTCGCGGTAGGTCCCTCCGGCACGGATGTTGTGGTTCTGGGCAAGTTCCTGTGTCTCATCCTGCAGGGTGTGCTGCAGGTCAGCCTTATCTTCCTCATCGCTGCACTCGTGTACGGGGTGAGCGTGGTGACGCGGCTTGGCCCCTGGATATTGACCACCTTGGCTGCCGCCGCGGCAGCAGCCGGGCTGGGGCTGGCAGTTGCGTCCGCCTGTACAACCAAGCAGCAGGCACAGACGATTTCAACTTTCGTCGTGCTGGTGTGCTCCGCGATCGGTGGCTCGATGGTGCCGCGCTTCATGATGCCGCCATGGATGCAGGATATCGGCTGGTACACGCCCAATGCCTGGGCCATCGAGGCCTATCACGGGGCGCTTTGGCGCAGCGATGCGCTTACGGCACTGTTGCCGCAACTGGCCTGGCTCACAACAATGGGATTGGGTGGTGTGCTGCTCGCCCTGTTTGTATCGCGGTTGCGCCTGCGACTGTCGTGAACACGAGGACTGTGAACCTGGGAGGTTCAGATGGATGCCGTTCTGCATTTTCTCCTTCCGACCCTGCTCGTGGTGGGATCGGTTGCTTTCATGGAATGGTTCGCCACCTGGTCGCATGAGCACATCATGCATGGCTGGGGCTGGGGCTGGCACAAGTCGCACCATGAGCCCCATGAAGAGGCGCTAGAGAAGAACGACCTGTACGCGGTGGCCTTTGCAGGGGTAGCGATTACGCTGTTCGCCCTCGGTCACTTCCTGTCGTGGCCGCTCACCTGGATAGGCCTGGGGGTCACGATCTATGGTATCCTCTACTTCTTCTTTCACGACGGGCTGGTGCACCAGCGCTGGCCGTTCAAGTATGTGCCTCGGAAGGGATACCTGAAGCGCGTGTATCAGGCTCACAGGCTGCACCACGCGGTACAGGGCAAGGATGGGTGTGTCTCGTTCGGCTTCGTCTACGCCCAACCGGTGGACAAGCTGGTCAAGCAGCTTCACCAGAACCAGCGGCCCTATGATCCTGAGGCGCTGAAGGATGAGGACAGCCCGGCCGCGACCTAGATAGGCCGTTGCCAGAGGCCCGAACGCGGAGCCGGGGCGTTGGCCAGCCGGCTGACGGCGACGTCCCCCAGCGACGAAGCCAGTAGCGCTAGTTTCTCCGGGCGTGTCGTCGACACGCGCTGCTGCCAGGCGGCATCACCACCCTGCCGCAGCTTCGTGCCGATGGCGCGATAGACCCGCCGGGCGGCTGCAATTGCCCACGCCGAACGCGGCGGCAGCGCGGACAGGCCCGCGTACGCCGAGCTATAGTAGCTCTCCGCCAGATCGAGCAGTTCAACAGCCGCGGCGTGGAGCCTTGGCCATTGATCGATGTCGTCAGGGTCTATCGCGCTTATGCCGTGTCGCCGTAGCAGTTCCGCGGGCAGATAGGTCCGCCCGGCCCGTGCATCCTCGATCACGTCGCGGGCGATGTTGGTGAGTTGAAAGGCAAGGCCGAGGTCACTGGCACGATCAAGGACCGATGGATCTCGGACGTCCATGATCATTGCCATCATCACGCCAACGACCCCCGCCACGTGGTAGCAGTATTCCAGGGTGTCCTCGATGGTCTCGTAGCGGCGGCCCACGACATCCATCTCGAAACCGTCGAGCAGTTCCTGGGGGTGGCGGTGCGGTATGCCGTGGCGGGTGATCACCCGTTGTAGCGCAGCGAAGATATAGTCCTTGGTTGGTCGTCCCTCGAGGGCACTTGCCGTCTCGTTGCGCAGCCGGACCAACCTGGCTTGTTGTCCGGTCCTGAAATCCGCCTGCTGATCATGGCCGAGAGTCTGCCCGTCAATGACATCGTCGCAATGCCTGCACCAGGCGTAGAGCATCACAGCATCGTCTCGGGTGCGCCGGTCGAACAGTCGCGCCGCGGCCGCGAAGCTCTGGGAACCCTTGGCTATCGCAGCTTCGCTGCGTTCGATGACGGAATCGCTCATGGTCTCGCGTCCGCGATCATCAGGCCCGCAGTAGCCTTGGCGGATCCGACAACGCCCGGGATGCCGGCACCCGGGTGAGTGCCCGCGCCGACGATGTAGAAGTTCGAAATCGCGTCATCACGGTTGTGCGGCCGGAACCAGGCACTCTGGGTAAGGATCGGCTCGATCGAGAAGGCAGACCCCAGATGGGCGTTCAACTCGCTGCGGAAATCAAAAGGCGTGAAGTGCCGTACGGTCACGAGGTCTTCGAGTAGCCCGGGGATGTAGCGGTCATTGAGGTATTTGAGGATGCGGTCGCGATATTGCGGCCCAAGCACGTCCCAGTCGAGGTCCGCCGTGCCCAGGTGCGGCACCGGCGAAAGCACGTAATAGGCGCTGTGCCCAAGTGGCGCGAGGCTGTCGTCGGTGACCGAAGGGGCGTGGAGATACAATGAAAAGTCGTCGGCCAGTGTGTCCGACCTGAAGATATCGGCAATCAACTCTCGATAACGGGGGCCGAACAGAACCATGTGGTGCTTCAGCTCGGGATGCGTGGTCTTCAGCCCGAAATAGATGACGAACAGCGACATGGAGTATCGCTTTTTGGAAAGGGTCTCACCGTTCTTCCTGCCCCGCTCGGATCCGCGCAGGAGGTCACGGTAGGTATGGACGACGTCCGCATTCGAGGCGATCTGATCGAATGTGTAGCGGCGGCCATCCTTGAGCTGCAGTCCGGTGACACTGCTGCCTGCGGCATCGATCGCGTCGATCTCGGCGTTGAGCTCGAGCTTGCCGCCGAGATCCTCCAAGAGCCGCACCATGCCTGCCACCAGGGCTCCCGTGCCTCCCTTGGCGAACCATACGCCACCTTTGCGCTCGAGCGCGTGTATCAACCCGTAGATCGAGGAGGTATCGAACGGGTTGCCGCCGACCAGCAGGCTGTGAAAGCTGAAGGCCTGCCGCAGTTGCTCATCTTTGATGAACTGGCTGACCTTGGAATAAACGCTGCGATGGCTTTCGAGCCGGACAAGCTGCGGAGCCGCCTTGATCATGGCGCCGAAGTTGAGGAACGGCACGGTGCCGAGCTTCTCGTAGCCTTCCCGATACAACTCGTACGAATAGGCGAGAAACCGGCGGTAGCCTTCCACGTCTTCGGGTGACTTGGCGGCAATCTGGTCGTCCAACCGGGCCTGATCGTCGGCATAGTCGAACCGGTAGCCATCCTCCCAGCAGAGTTGGTAAAAGGGGGCTACCGGCAGCAAGGTGACATAA
The DNA here is from genome assembly GCA_023436745.1 of Pseudomonadota bacterium. Lineage (GTDB taxonomy): Bacteria > Pseudomonadota > Alphaproteobacteria > Rhizobiales > Devosiaceae > Devosia. The sequence goes on from JAEZHZ010000359.1 coordinate 12,120, forward strand.
TCCGACAGCCGACGGCCCGAGAGCTGCCAGAGTTGCTCAAGGCAATCCGGGTCGGTGATGACGGTCGGGCCGGCGTCGAAGGTGAAGCCCTGGTCATGATATACGTAGGCGCGTCCGCCAGGCTTGTCGCGTTTTTCGAACACAGTGGTCTGGATGCCGGCACTCTGCAGGCGGATGGCAAGGGCCAGGCCACCAAAGCCGGCACCTATGACGGCTGCGGTCTTTGCGTTAGTCACGATTTCTCCGGTCCAAGAAGGGAAGACTCGCGCAGGCAGGCCAGCGCGCGATGGATAGGGACGGGTGGCTTGCCAACAAGGATCCGCACGATGTCCCCCCATTGTGTGCGGCCCGCATAGAAGCGCTCAATGAGCGGCTCGGGGAGCCGGTAGAATCTCTGCAGCACAAGGTGGCGACGATCGGGGATGGCAGCCCGGAACAGCATCCGGTTGAGCAGCCTGTAAAAACGTTGTTGACGGTGGCGACGCAGGGCGTGGTCGCGAACTCTGCCAGCCAGTTCTGCGCTCCCGATCGGCCAGGCGTCCGCTACCAGATTGGCAAGCTGCACTGCTTCGGGGAGGCTATATCCTGTCGTCGGGTGGAACAGCGCCGCCCTCATTCCTGCTTGCGGAACATCAGGTTGGGCTTCCGCCCAGAACTGCGCTGCATCGTGCGCAAGCGAGATCGGCAGGACGCCTCGCTCACGGCGCACAACGCGCGAGATCGTCCACCCCTGGCCGGTGGCATAATCGAGCACATCCCGTTCGATGGCTGCCTCGTCGAGGGCGTCGCCGTCGGCATAGCGGGTGTCCTCTATGAGAATGCGCCGGTCCGAAAACGGCAGGAGGTAGATGAAGCGGTACCCGTCGCGCTGATCCACTGACGCGTCCATTATGACCGGGCGCTCCAGACCGTGAGCCTCCGCCGTTTCCACCTCAAGGCCAAGGAACTTCTGGAAACCCAGGACTATGGCATCGCTGGGTCGATAGCCTCGCGCATCGATGATGCAATCGCCCGACAGGATTTCGCCGGATGCAAGGGTCACGTTGCTGGCAGTCAGGGTGTCCACGCGGGTGCCGCAACGAATTTCGACGTTGGCGAGTGTCGTTAATGCCTTTCGAACGGACGACGAGGTCAAGGTCGCGTATCCGGAGGCGAGATCGCGGTGGTAGTCCCGGAAGCGCACAGCCTGGCCCGACCACTGATGCGCGACCATCGGTGCGATCCATGACAGGTCGTGAGAGGAGACGTCCGCCAGGTGAAACGACCAGGTGTGATCACCGAATGCCTCATCTCCAGCTTCAAGCAGCAGGATTGGGTCGCTGCGCTGCATGCTCAGCCGCTGTGCGATCAGTGCCGCCGCAAGGCCGCCGCCGGCGACGATCAATCGCGGACCAGCGCGCGGAATGCCGGCATCAGTCGACCCAAACGTCTCCACGCGCCCCCTCCGCCAACGGCAAGTTTCACCGACCCTACCATCTTGATGCGCACATGAGGACGCCGTTTCGCTGGCAGGATCGACCCAGGGCTTAACTACGGTGTCGAAGCCAGAAGAGTTGCACCAGGGCGCTCGCTCGCTGCCCGACCGGCCGCGGTGTACCTGCGGCGGCTCTCACTCCTGCCACCCGCTTTGAGAGGCACAATAGCGCCAGCAGGTAGTCAGTCGGCCATTGGCAACATACAAGACCTACCGGCCCCAGCCGCCACAGCTGCGCCACCTGACGAGGAATGCTCCGTTGATTATACAACCGCCCGTGCTGACAGCGGACTTTGACCTGAGCGGGTACAATACCCTTGGCCTGCCGGCGCATGCCAGCTTCGGCACCGTGCTGGCCGACCAGTCGCACCTTGAGACACTGTTTGAGGCCGCGGCCTCTGCGGGGCTGCCGGTCCGTGTGCTGGGCGGTGGCAGTAACGTCGTGATGCGGCCGCGGCTCGATGCCGTTGTGGCTCTGATGGCTCTCAAGGGGCGCAGGGTCCTGGGTGAGGAAGCCGGTGCCACCATCGTTGAGGTGGCAGCAGGAGAGAACTGGGACGATGTCGTCGGCTGGACGGTGGAACAGGGGCTGTGGGGATTGGAGAACCTCTCGTTGATCCCGGGAACCGTTGGTGCCGCACCCGTACAGAACATCGGAGCCTATGGGGTGGAACTGAAGGACCGGTTCCATTCCCTCGATGCGTTCGACACCGTGGAGCGACGCCTCGTCAGCTTCGAGGCCTCGGACTGTCTATTTGCCTATAGGCACAGTCGCTTCAAACAGGCGGCAGGCAGGTATGTGATTACCACGGTCCGCCTTGCCCTCCCCCGGCCCTGGGCGCCGGTACTGACCTACGCTGGGCTAGACGAATTACCGCTTGGTGCCGGTGGCCCGGAAATCCGAGCGCATGTGGTTGCGCTGCGACAATCCAAGCTGCCGGACTGGCGGCAGATCGGCAATGTTGGATCGTTCTTCCATAACCCCATCGTGTCAGCCGCTGTTGCCGAGGCCATTGCCGATGTGCCGCGCTATCTGCAGGCAGATGGCTCGGCCAAGTTGTCGGCTGCGTGGCTGATCCAGCAGAGCGGCTTCAAGGGCTACCGCGTCGGCGGGGCTGGGGTATCCGATAGGCACGCACTGGTGATCGTCAACCACGGCGGCGCGACGTTCGAGGATGTGGAGCTACTGAGCAGCACCATCCGCGACGGCGTCCGGGCAAGGTTCGGGGTGGATCTCGTTCAGGAGCCCGAGACCCTATAAGCCAGCAGGCCGGCATGGACCGACCTGCGCTGCCCGCGGGTGGCGGCAACGTGCCTCAGGCGGCGTCGCTCATGACGCTGTCGACCAGACCGTATTCGTGCAGCTTGCGGTAGAGCGTCGAGCGACCGATGCCGAGCGCGCGAGCGACCCGGGACATTCGCCCGCCATGATGCTCGATGGCGAAGACGATTGCCTCCCGCTCGAGGTCCGCCAGCGGGGTGACATCGCCACTCGGACCCAGGAAGCGGTCAGCCGGCGTGGTGGGGCGATCCACCGTCAAGCGCTCACGGGCGGGGGCCATATCGATATGCACGGGGGCAGGGGGTACCGGAACTGCTGCCATCGCACCTGCTGCGAGGTCCCTGCCGTTGGCTTGGGCGACTATCTGGGGAAAGTCGATCGTCTCGAGATAGGCGCCATCGGCAAGGATGACTGCGCGATAGACGGTGTTTTCCAGCTGGCGGACATTACCCGGCCAGTCGTAGCCCATCAGCAGGTCCAGCGCGGCGGGCGAGATGCCGAGAACACGCTTGTTGGCTTCGGCGGCAAAGCGGACGATGAACATCTCCACCAAGGCCGGGACGTCTTCCATGCGCTCGCGTAGCGGCGGCACATAGATCGGCAACACGTTCAGCCGGTAGTAGAGATCCTCGCGGAACTCACCGGTGCGGGCGAGGTTCAGCAGCCGCCGGTTGGTGGCGGAGATGACGCGGACGTTCACCCGTTCCGGTCGGCCGCTGCCCAGTGGCTCGATCTCTCCATCCTGCAGGGCGCGCAGCAGCTTGACTTGCGTATCGGGCGGCAGTTCGCCGACCTCATCTAGAAACAGGGTGCCATTGTGGGCTTCGGCAAACTTGCCCGCCTGATCGGAAACGGCACCGGTGAATGCGCCCTTCTTGTGCCCGAACAGCACGGACTCAACCAGGTTCGTCGGGATGGCGCCGCAGTTGACGGTGATGAACGGCTTGCCGGCTCGGTCGCCGCAACCCTGGATGATGCGGGCAATCAGTTCCTTGCCGACGCCGGTCTCGCCTTCGATCAGCACCGGAATGGTCGAGCGAGCCGCCTTGGTGCACAGGCTCATGACCCGCGCCATGGCGGGGGCCCGGGCGATCATGTCGGCGGCAGTGAAGGTGCCGGCGCGGCGCGCCTGATGTGCCCGGATGGCCGTTTCGAGAGTGTCGAGCTTTATGGCATTTCGAAGCGAGACCACCAGGCGCTCCGGGGCGACTGGCTTCACGAAATAGTCGGCGGCACCGTTGCGCATCGCTGATACGACGGTCTCCAGCGAGGCGTTGGCCGTCTGGATGATCACCGGGGTGTTGAGCCCCTCGCGGCGCATCGCGTCCATCACACCCATGCCGTCGAGGTCCGGCATGACCAGGTCGAGGATCATCGCGCCGATGCTCTTGTCGTCGCGCAGGATGGAGAGCGCCTGCTCGCCGCCGGTCGCGGTCAGCGGACGGAAGCCGGCGCGGTTGGCGACCTCGGCCGTCAATCGCAGTTGTACCGGATCATCGTCGACTACGAGAACGCGCGTCATCCATACTCCAGTTGTTGCCGGTGCCACGAAGAATCGCGGTGTACCGTTTTGGGAGCAGCATGCCGCGGGGGCCTTAAGAGGGGATTAATCCTACGCAACTGCCCCGAAAGGGACTGCTGGTGCCGCGACAACGCAACCGCCGGGCGGCAACCCGCATTGCGGCTTCGACAAGGAGCAAAATCATGGCAACAACCAAGCCTTACACTGGATTGGAGTTCATCGAGGGCTTTGCCCTGCTGGCCGGCGCATTGTGGCTCATTGGTGCGTTGCTGGCAGGCAGCCTGATCCTGATGGGACAGCAGCGGGTGGCCGACACTCCCAACGATTCTAACCAGTCGCCCGTTGCCGAGATGCCTACGCAGTAACCCCGCGGGCGCCCGGTCGGGCGCCGCGCACCCTTCACAGCCATCCTCCCGCTGGCTAAGGTCCGCCGCTACCGACCAGCGGAGACGAACCGATGACCCAAGCGGCACCCAATAAGGGCCATAACGCACTTGGCACGCTGCCTGTATGGGATCTCACCGACCTCTATCCGGCGCCCGATAGCGCTGCGTTCAAGGCGGCACTGGAGGAGGCGCGCGAGCGCGCAAGTCGTTTCGAGAGCGACTACAAGGGCAAGCTTGCCCAGCTGACGAGCGAAGGTCACCTGATCGACGCCATCCGCGACAGTGAGGCTCTCGCGGACCTCACCGGCCGCATCGGCTCCTACTCCTTCCTTCGATACGCTCAGAACTCGGCGGACCCTGATCGCGCCAAGTTCATGGGCGATACCAACGAGGCCCTGACCACGCTGTCGACCCGTGTGCTGTTCTTCGAACTCGAGCTCAACCGCATCGAGGACGCTGAGCTCGAGGCGGCGATGTCGACGGACACGGAACTCGCCCGCTATCGCACCTGGTTTGCCGACCTGCGCAAGGCGAAGCCGTACCAGCTGGACGACAGGCTCGAAGAACTCTTCCACGACAAGTCAGTCACCGCCTTCTCCGCCTGGAACCGGCTGTTTGACGAGACACTGTCCAGCCTCGAGTTCGAGGTGGATGGCGAAACGCTGAACATGGAGGCAACGCTTCACCTGCTGTCGGAAAAGGACGAGAAGAAGCGCGAGGCTGCGTTCAACGCGCTGGCCAAGACTTTGTCCGGCAATGTGCGCCTGTTCACGCACATTACCAACGTGCTCGCCAAGGACAAGGAAATCTCCGACCGCTGGCGCGGCTATGAGGACATCGCCGACAGCCGGCACATGGCCAACTCCGTTGAGCGCGAGGTGGTGGATGCGCTGCAGGCCGCTGTGCAGGAGGCCTATCCTCGGCTCAGCCATCGCTATTACCAGATGAAGGCCAGGTGGTTTGGCAAGGAGCAACTGAACGCCTGGGACCGCAATGCGCCACTGCCCACAAGCGATGAGCGGATATGGGACTGGGACAGCGCGGTGTCGACAGTCCTCGAGGCCTATTCGAGCTTCTCGCCTGACCTGGAGGAGGTGGCTCGCCCATTCTTCAACTCCGGGTGGATCGATGCTCCAGTGGTGGACGGCAAGCTGTCGGGAGCCTTCGCCCACCCCACGGTGCCAAGTGCGCATCCCTACCTGATGCTCAACTATCTCGGCCGTACGAGGGACATCATGACCCTAGCGCACGAGCTTGGCCACGGCGTGCACCAGCGGCTCGCCTCGGCGCAGGGCCCCATACTTGCCAACACGCCGTTGACCCTGGCGGAGACCGCATCAGTGTTCGGCGAGATGCTCACCTTTCGCCACCTCCTGGCCAAGACCACCGACCCGAGACAGCGCTTCGCACTGCTGTCCGGCAAGGTGGAGGACATGCTCAATACGGTGGTGCGACAGATCGCCTTCTACACCTTCGAACGCCGCGTCCATACAGCGCGCCGGCAGGGCGAACTGCGGAGCGACGAAATCAACCGCATCTGGCTCGAGGTGCAGGCAGAATCGCTGGGCCCGGCGATCAAGTCCAACGAAGGGTACGAGGTGTTCTGGGCATACATCCCGCACTTCATCCACTCGCCGTTTTACGTGTACGCGTATGCCTTTGGCGACTGCCTTGTGAACTCGCTCTACGCACAGTATGAGAAGTCCCATGAGGGGTTTGCCGAGCGGTATTTCGAGCTGCTCAAGGCCGGGGGAAGCAAGCATCATTCTGAGCTGCTGGCTCCGTTCGGGCTCGACGCGAAGGACCCACAATTCTGGTCGCTTGGCCTCGGCATGATCGAGCGGCTCATCGATGAACTGGAAGCCACCTCGCCTCCTGCGACTTCTGGCTGACAGACTTAAGAACGACTGTACTTTCGAGGACGATATGGCCACCAAGCACCCAACCACACCTCACCCGGCCCCGGAGCATGAATCGGCCATGGACTATACACAGCACGAAGCTACCTACAGCGGGTTCGTCGCCGGGCTGAAATACGTCATTGCCTCCATGGCGATTCTGATGGTTGGGCTGTACTTCGCCATTATCGGGAACCAGGCGGGCGTCGGCTGGGTGCTGATCATCGCATCGCTGATCGTGCCTGTGGTCTGGGCCATTCTGGACCGTCGTTAAGCCCGGTCTCTTGTCTGGTGCGCCGGGCAACGGCCTGGCGGTAAACCCCTTCGTCATGCCGCAGCCGCTCCCGGCGCCTAGCGGCGGGAGCTTGCGCTATGAAGATTGCCATCGTCCGCGAACGTTTCGAAGGGGAAAACCGCGTTGCGGCGACACCGGAGACTGTGGGCAAGCTGATAGGGCTTGGCGCAAGCGTCAGTGTCGAGCGCGGCGCGGGCGCCGGAGCGCGGATAACCGATGCCGAGTATGAGGCGGCTGGGGCGGCCCTCGCCGCCGATGCTAGGACGGCACTCCAGGGCGCGGACATTGTGCTCACCGTTCGCCGGCCGGCTGCAGCTTCACTGGCAGGCGTCAACCGCGGCGCGCTGGTGATTGGTGCACTCGATCCCTATGGCAACGAAGCGGATGTAGCTGCCCTCGCCCAGGCGGGTGTCACCGCGGTTTCCATGGAGTTCATGCCCCGCATCACCCGGGCGCAGGTGATGGACATCCTGTCTTCCCAGGCCAACCTCGCAGGTTACCAGGGCGTGATCGAGGCGGCAGCGGTGTTCGACCGTGCGCTGCCGATGATGATGACCGCAGCCGGTACGGTGCGTCCGGCCAAGGCCTTCGTGATGGGCGCCGGCGTCGCGGGCCTGCAGGCGATCGCTACTGCCAAACGCCTTGGGGCCGTGGTTTCCGCCACTGACGTGCGGCCGGCTGCCAAGGAGCAGGTGGAGTCCCTCGGCGCCAAGTTCATCGCCGTGGAGGACGATGAGTTCAGGCAGGCGGAAACAGCGGGCGGCTACGCCAAGCAGATGAGCGCCGAGTATCAGGCCAAGCAGGCTGAACTGACCGCCCAGCACATTGCCAAGCAGGACATCGTCATCACCACGGCGCTGATCCCGGGCCGGCCTGCACCGCGCCTCATCAGCAGGGCGATGGTGGAGTCCATGGCGCCGGGATCGGTCATCGTGGACCTGGCGGCCGAGCGCGGTGGCAATGTGGAACTCACTCAGCCAGGCAAGGTGATTGAGCACAACGGTGTCGCCATCATCGGCTACACCAATATGCAGGGACGGATTCCCACGACCGCCAGCCAGCTCTACGCACGAAACCTTCTGGCCTTCGTTGAGACCCTGATCGACAAGAAAGAAAAGCACCTCGCCATCAACTGGGATGACGAACTGGTCAAGGCGACCGTGCTGACGCGCGATGGCGCGGTGGTGCACCCGAATTTCGCAAACGCCGCGCCGGCAGTGGGCGAAGCGCCAGTGGCAGAGGTGCGGCCCGCGCCCGCGCCTGCCCCAGCCGCCGTTGTGGCGAAGCCGGTGGCAGCCAAGACCGGGACTGCCGGAAAGACGGCCGCTCGCAAGGCGAAGGCAGCGGCCGACGTGGAGGTGGCGGCGATGGCCGATCCGCCCAAAATGGCCCGACCCGGTGTCGAGCAATCCATTCCTGCGACTGCCGAGGCCGCACCAAGCCCTCGCAAGCGTGCGGCCACTAAGAAGGCAGAGCGCGTAATCGATACCGCAGCAGAGGCTGCTACGGCCAAGCCGACAGCGAGGAAGTCACCAGTACGCAAGGTTGCCACCGAGGCGGTATCGGAGACGCCTCAACCGCCAAAACGTACTCGCAAGGCCGCAGCACCCAAGGGGACGGAATGATGGAAGCGACGGCAGATCAAACCGCAGACGTTGCGGCCGCGGTAGCGCATGGAGCGCTGGGCGGCGCGATCGATCCCTTTACCTTCCGGCTCGCGATCTTCGTTCTGGCGATCTTCGTCGGTTATTTCGTGGTCTGGAGCGTGACGCCGGCATTGCATACGCCGCTGATGAGCGTCACCAACGCGATCTCTTCGGTGATCGTGGTGGGAGCACTCCTCGCAGTGGGCGTCGAACTCGCAACAGACGGCAACTGGGTCTCGAAGGTCTTCGGGTTCATCGCCCTGGTGTTTGCCAGCGTGAACATCTTCGGCGGCCTCCTCGTCACGCAGCGCATGCTGTCAATGTATAAGAAGAAGGGCTGAGGACATGATCTCGGGGGACATCTCGGCTCTGCTCTATCTGGTTTCCGGCGTCTTGTTCATCCTGGCGCTGCGTGGACTGTCACATCCTTCCTCGGCGCGTCAGGGTAATACCTACGGCATGGTCGGCATGGGCATTGCCATCGTGACCACGCTCCTCGTCGCTGCGCCGAGCGACTGGCTCAGCTGGTTGCTCATCGTTGGCGGACTCGGGATCGGCGGCGGCATCGGCGCCTACATGGCCCGTACGGTCAAGATGACCGACATGCCGCAATTGGTTGCCGCCTTCCACTCCCTGGTTGGTCTCGCTGCTGTGTTCGTCGCTGCTGCCGCGCTCTATGCGCCTGAGGCCTTCGGCATCGGCGTGCCCGGCGACATTCATGCGCAGGCGCTGGTGGAGATGAGCATTGGCGTCGCTATTGGTGCCTTCACATTCACGGGTTCGGTAATCGCCTTCGCGAAGTTGAATGGCAACATGAGCGGCAAGCCGATCATCCTGCCGGCGCGTCACGTGATTCACATCGTCATCGGTCTGCTCATCATTGGACTCGTGTGGGCTTTCACGGTTACGGCGGATCCGACGCTGTTCTGGCTGATCACGATCCTCGCGCTTGTGCTTGGCGGGCTGATGATCATCCCGATCGGCGGCGCGGACATGCCGGTGGTCGTGTCCATGTTGAACTCCTACTCCGGCTGGGCAGCCGCGGGTATCGGCTTCACGCTGGGCAACACCGCACTGATCATTACGGGTGCTCTGGTGGGGTCGTCCGGGGCGATCCTGAGCTACATCATGTGCAAGGCGATGAACCGCTCGTTCATCTCCGTGATCCTGGGCGGGTTCGGCGCAGATACGTCGAGCGCCAGCGCTGCCGAGGACGATCGACCGGTCAAGCAAGGTGCTGCCGACGATGCCGCCTTCCTGATGAAGAACGCGGGCAAGGTGATCATCGTGCCGGGCTACGGCATGGCCGTGGCGCAGGCGCAGCACGCCCTTCGCGAGATGGCCGACATGCTCAAGGCCGAAGGCGTGACAGTAAAGTACGCTATCCACCCGGTTGCCGGCCGCATGCCGGGGCATATGAATGTGCTCCTCGCAGAGGCAAACGTGCCCTATGATGAGGTCTTCGAACTCGAGGACATCAACTCGGAGTTCGCCCAGTCCGACGTCGCTTTCGTCATCGGCGCCAACGATGTGACCAATCCGGCGGCCAAGACGGACAAGACCTCGCCGATCTACGGCATGCCGGTGCTCAATGTGGAGGATGCGGGGACCGTACTGTTCATCAAGCGTGGCATGGCCGCGGGTTATGCCGGTGTGCAGAACGAGTTGTTCTTCCGCGACAACACCATGATGCTCTTCGGCGATGCCAAGAAGGTGACCGAGGACATCGTCAAGGCACTCGGCCACTAGGTCCCGTCGGCTTTCAGTAATGCGGCGGCGGCTTCCCGCTCGCCGCATCGGCGATGAAGCTTCCTGAGAGCACCTGCTGCTCAAGCTGTTCGATCTTGCGTTGCAGCTGCTCGATCATGCTCCATTGTTCGGTGACGGCGGCATTCAGGTCCTCGATGGTGTGGTCCTGATATGCGATGCGGGTCTCGAGAGCCTCGATGCGCTCGCTGTCGTCAGTCATGTCTCGTCTCCAAGCAGTATGCGGGGCCCGGGGCCGCGTGCGGCCAGACGGTCGCCCGGGTTGCGCAGGGGGCAAATATCGGTCGAAAGGCACCCGCACCCGATGCAGGATGCCAAACCGTCACGCAGCCGCGCCAAGCGCTCAATACGGTCGCTGAGGCGCGCGTGCCAGCTTGCAGAGAGTCGCTGCCAGTCCGCCTTGTCAGGAGCGCGGTCGGTCGGCAGCGTGGCAAACGCGGTGCGGACCTCATCGAGGCTCATGCCTACCTCCTGCGCCACCTGGAGGATTGCAAGCCGACGCAGAACGCTGCGCTCGTAGCGACGCTGGTTGCCGGATGTCCTGACGCTTTGAATTAATCCCTGGCGCTCATAGAAGTGCAGGGCCGACACTGCCAGACCGCTTCGGCGTGCCACTTCCCCGATGCTCAAGAGGGCGGCGATTGTCCACTTGACCTCAACCATTGTTGAGGTTGTACGGAAGTCAGAGCCGGTGGGCAAGGTGCAACCACCGGGACGGACGGGAGCCCCGCAATGGACGAACTCTTCTACCTGATGCTGTTTATACATCTCGGGGCGCTGGTGGTCGCCGGAGCTGCCAATGTGGTCATGCCGATGCTGGGCCCCAGACTTGCAGTTGCAGACCAGACGACCCGTGGCGTCCTGGGGCCAATCGCCGGCCAGTTGAGCCGCAATGCCCGCATCAGCCTCGTGCTGCTTGTACTCACCGGCATTGCCATGGTCGCGCTCCGGTACGGTCCCGGCCTGTGGAGCAATCCCTGGTTCGTCGCCAAGATGAGCTTTGTTGGCCTGATCGTCCTCACTCTCGCAAGCCAGTTCGTGCCGGCAGCGCGTGCCATTCCGCCGCGCGTTTTCGGCCTCCTTACGCGTGGCTGCCTCATCGGGATCGTGTTCTGTGCGGTGATGGCGTTCAACTGAAGGTGACCGCTCTGGGGCGATCACGAAGTTGACGTATGCGGAACTCGGACGCAGCTCCCCGAATTGATCTGCCAACAATCGGCAAGTCACGGGAGCCCCTAATGGCTACCATCAAAGCAATTCCTCTGCCTCCCAAGGCGTCCCTGCTCGACGCAGACCGGCACGACTGGCTCGGGCTCGCCTTGAGCGCAGCGCTGCCGCTTGCCGTCTTCGTTATTGCCAATGGTATCGGGCAGATCACCGGAAATCCGCCCCTGTTCTTCTCGCCGTTTGGTCTTCCGGGGTGGGTTGGAGCGGTAATGCACCTTGCAGCCCTTCCTCTCTTTGGAGCGGCCCGCTGGCTTGTCGTCGAGCGCGGGGAGGCCGGTCGAAGGGCGAGTTGGTGGCTGGTGGCATTGATGCTCGGTATGATTGCCTTCCCCTATGTTGTGCTGCCGCTCGACTCGCTCTCGCTCAGCATGGTCAGCATGGCGTTGTTCGTGCTCGGTGTTGCGACCGCTTTGCGTGTGTCGGCGGTATCCCGCACTGCCGCCATGGTCATGGCACCAGGCTTGGCATGGATGGGGCTGAGCGCCGCCATGGGGCTCGCTTTTGTCGCCGCCTGGGCTCCACCGTTCGCCGTTACAAACGTCAACAATACCCTGTGACAGGTCTCAGTTACACGGAAGTGCGTTCTTGCCGATAGCCGCGCCAGCCGCAATGTGAGGGGTAATGCTCCCGCTGGCGGTTGCCGGCATGTTCGGAAACACGCGCCCATGTCCAAACTCCTCAAGATCGACCTGTTCACCGACGTGGTGTGTCCGTGGTGCCTTGTGGGTTCTGCCCGTCTCGATGCGGCGCTCGCTCGGCTCGATCCAGAAGTTGAAGTCGATATCAGCAATCATCCGTTCTACCTCGACCCCAATGTTCCCCCCGAGGGTGTGGATGTCGGTGAGATGCTGCGCGAGAAGTATGGGAGGGACCCTCAGGAGATGTGGGCCCGCGTCGAAGGGGAGGCAAAGAGAGCCGGTATCGACCTGGACCTGTCACAGCAACCGCGCATGTTCAACACCGCCAAGGCGCACACGATTACCCGGTTGAGCAAGCCCAACGGCAATCAGCATGAACTGGCCAATGCCATTGCCGCCGCCTACTTCCTCGATAATCGGCAGATCAACGACGACAACGTGCTTGCCGACATAGCCGTGGAGTTCGGCTGGGACCGGGGTGATGCGCTCGACGCCATGAACGACGAGAACGAACTCGACATCACCCGCCAGATGGCTGTCGGCGCCGCCGAGCAAGGCATAAGGGGGGTGCCTTTCTTTGTTTTCGCCGAAAAGTATGCGCTTTCAGGTGCGCAGCCGGACGAGGTGTTCGACGAGGCGCTGAGGCGGACCGTCGCCGAACTCTGAGCGCCCGGGTGGACCTTGCTGGACACTCCTGTAGTCTCCACCCCCGAATCAGGCGGGGTGTACTGCGTTGAGACTGTTCTTTCGGGTGCTGGCGGCGCTGGTCGCGCTTATGCTGATCGCTTATGCGGGCGTCGTTGGCTACATGTATGTCAACCAACGCGGCATGCAGTACTCGGCTAGTGGAGAGGTCGTGCCGCTTGCAGCCACTCTTCTCGCCAACGCCCAGCCGGTAGAGATTGCATCAGGCGACGGGGTGCTGGCGGGCTGGTATCAGCCGCCGCAGGCGGGCAAGCCACTGATCGTCTACTACAAGGGCAACACCGGCAGCTTCACCGAGGAACACGAGCGCTACGAACAGTTCGTGGCGGCGGGCTACGGCTTCCTCGCGTTCGACTACCGGGGCTTTCCAGCTTCTCCGGGCGAGTTGACGCAGGACAATATCCTGGCCGACGCGCTGGCAGCGTTCGACTGGGCAGAGGCGAAAGGCTATCCAATCGTTATCTGGGGCCGTTCGCTCGGCTCCGGTCCGTCTACCTATGTCGCGAGTGAGCGGGAAGCGAGGGCCTTGTTGCTCGAAACCCCATTCCTGTCGGCGGTGGGTGTCGCTGCGGAGCGCTATCCTTTCCTGCCGGTCCACTGGGTAATGCACGACCAGTATCCCGTCAACGAGTGGATCGCCAATGTGTCCGAGCCGGTGATGGTTGCCCACGGAACCGCCGATGTGACCATCGATGTCAGCAATGGTGAGCGGCTCTACAACCTCGTCCCCAACAAGGACGAACTGTGGATCGAGCCCGGAGCCGGGCACAGCGATCTGTGGGCCCGCGGAATCTGGCGACGGGCAGAGGACTTCTTCCAACGGGCGATGGCTCAGTAGCCCTCGCCAACACTGCCACTATCAGGACAACGAAAAGCGCCGTCCCAGAAGGACGGCG
>JAEZHZ010000278.1 GCA_023436745.1 Pseudomonadota bacterium
TGGGTCCTGCTCAGGGCTGGTCGAGAAGCTGCTGATGGCAACGCTGGGGGACCGCTACAACCCGGCGGCGATCCAGCCCATGTGCCCCTGCACCGAACTGGGCCACGACGAGGTGCGGCGGCTGATCGTGGCGAAGGGGCTCAAGTCAATACCGGCAGTGATGCAGGAACTCGGCTGGAAGACCAGCTGCGGCTGCGCCAAGTGCCGGCCGGCGCTCAACTACTATCTCGTTGCCACCTGGCCGGGAGAGTACGAGGACGACGGCCAGTCGCGTTTCATCAACGAGCGGGTCCACGCCAACATCCAGAAGGATGGCACCTATTCGGTGGTCCCGCGAATGTTCGGCGGCATCACCAACGTCGCCGAACTGCGCGCCATCGCCGACGTGGCGGAGAAATTCAACGTTCCCACCATCAAGGTGACGGGCGGCCAGCGCATCGACCTGCTGGGGGTCAGGAAGGAAGACCTGCCGGCGGTGTGGGCCGACCTTAACCGTGCCGGCATGGTGTCCGGAGCCGCCTACGCCAAGGGCCTGAGGACGGTGAAGACCTGTGTCGGGTCCGACTGGTGCCGCTTCGGGACGCAGGATTCGACCGGCCTCGGTATCAGGATCGAGAAATTCATGTGGGGAAGCTGGACCCCGGCCAAGCTCAAGCTGGCCGTCTCCGGATGCCCGCGGAACTGCGCCGAGGCAACCTGCAAGGATATCGGCGTCGTCTGCGTCGACAGTGGCTATGAAATCCACTTCGGCGGCGCCGCGGGGCTCGACATCAGGGGCACGGAGGTCCTCTGCCACGCCGGTACCGAGGACGAGACCATCGAGATCATCGCCGCGCTCACCCAGCTCTATCGCGAGCAGGGACGCTACCTCGAGCGCATCTACAAGTGGGCCAAGCGGGTCGGCTCCGACTCCATCAGGGCCAGCGTCGTCGAAGACAGGGACAGGCGCCGCCAGCTCTTCGACAGGTTCGTCCACTCGCAGAAATACGCCCAGGTGGACCCGTGGGAAGAGCGGGTCAACGGCAAGGACGCCCACGAGTTCGCGGCCATGGCCGACTTCCAGATGATGCAGGCGGCGGAGTGACGGCGATGACCGACTGGATCGACATCGGCCGGATTGCCGACGTACCCCGCCGCGGTGCCCGCTGCATCAACACCCCGCTCGGCCGGATCGCAGTGTTCCGCACTGCCGACGATCGTGTCTTCGCCATGGACGACCGCTGCCCGCACAAGGGTGGCCCGCTGAGCAACGGCATTGTCCACGGCGCGCAGGTGACCTGCCCGCTCCACAACTGGGTGTTCTCGCTCGAGACCGGACTCGCCCAGGGCGCTGATGCGGGCGCGGTACGCACCTTTCCACTCCGGCTCCAACAAGACCGCATCCTCATCGATGCCGAGAATTTCCGGGCGACAGCCGCCGCCTGACCCGCAACCGACACTTCCCTCAGGAGAGATGAAATGGACTACGTAGCCCCCAAGGACTTCATCAAGAAAATGATCGATGCCGGCGAGGCAAAGGTCTTCATGTCGACGCGCGACACGCTGATCCGGGCATTCATGGCCGGCGCGATCCTGGCCCTGGCAGCGGCATTCGCCATTACCATCACCGTTCAGACCGGTCAGCCGCTGGCGGGCGCCATCCTGTTCCCGGTGGGGTTCTGCCTGCTCTACCTGATGGGGTTCGACCTTCTGACCGGGGTGTTCACGCTGGTGCCGCTGGCGCTGATCGACAGACGGCCGGGGGTGACCCTCGCCGGAGTGCTGCGCAACTGGGGGCTGGTCTTCGTCGGCAACTTCGCCGGAGCCATCACCGTGGCGCTGATGATGGCGGTGAGCGTGACCTTCGGCTTCACCCAGGCCCCCGACGCGGTGGGGGAGCGGTTCGGTCATATCGGGGAGGGCCGTACAGTCGGCTACGCCGCCCACGGCGCCGCCGGGATGCTGACCCTGTTCATCCGCGGGGTACTCTGCAACTGGATGGTTTCGACCGGCGTCGTCGCCGCGATGATGTCGAATTCGGTAACGGGCAAGGTCCTCGGCATGTGGATGCCGATCATGTTGTTCTTCTACATGGGCTTCGAGCATTCCATCGTGAACATGTTCCTGTTCCCCTCTGGGATCATGCTTGGCGGCCAGTTCTCCTTCTGGGACTACATGGTGTGGAATGAGATCCCGACGGTGATCGGCAATCTCGTCGGCGGCCTGACCTTTGTCGGCCTCACTCTCTACGCTACCCACGGCCGCACGGCCCCCGCCCGTCGTCAACCCGTTGCGACGGCGCTGCGCGAGGTCGACTCCGGTGCAGTTGCCGCTGAGTAGCGCCAAGGACAGGAGACCGGCAGATGCAGATCGTGCCCCCTCAGCCCACCGGCGCCCCGCGGCCGCGCATGGCACCGCTCTCGACACTGCCGGTGTTCTACACGCTCTCCCGCAAGCGCGTGCTGGTCGCCGGGGGCTCGGAGGCTGCCGCTTGGAAAGCGGAGCTGCTCGCCGCGACGGGGGCGGCCGTCGATGTCGCCGCACCCGGAGAGGAACTCTGCGAGGAAATGGCAGGGCTGGTCGCGGCAGGACAAGTGGTCCATCTCGACAGGCATTGGGCAACGCTGAGCTGGGACGACTTTGTGCTCGCGGTCGGCGATTGCGAAACCGAGGGTGAGGCTGCCCACTTCGTCGCGGCAGCGCGGCGCGCAGGCGTGCCGGTCAATGTCATCGACAAGCCCGATTTCTGCGACTTCCAGTTCGGCTCGGTGGTGAACCGCTCGCCGGTAGTCGTGGGTATTTCAACGTCCGGGGCGGCGCCCATTCTGGGCCAGGCGGTGCGGCAGCGAATCGAAACCGTGCTTCCGGCGGCGCTCGCCGACTGGGCTGGGCTGGCGCGACGGGTCCGGAGCGCCGTCACACACCTGCTGAGGCCCGGCGCCGAGCGTCGCGCCTTCTGGGAGCGCCTCGCGACCGCAGCCTTCCGGGACAGCGTCGACGTCGCCGACGTCGACCGGTGGTTCGGCGATGCCAAAGGGGCAAAGGCGGGCCGGGTCACCCTTGTCGGGGCGGGACCGGGCGACGCGGACCACCTGACCATAAAGGCACTGCGCGCGCTGCAGGCAGCAGACGTTATCCTCTTCGATGACCTGGTCTCGGACGAGGTGCTTGAACTTGCCCGCCGCGAGGCGCGGCGCATCCTGGTGGGCAAGCGTGGTGGCCGTGATAGCTGCCGCCAGGATGACATCAACCGTATGATGGTCACTCTGGCCCGCACCGGCCGCCATGTCGTGCGGCTCAAGTCCGGCGATCCGATGATCTTCGGCCGGGCAGGGGAGGAACTGGCAGAACTCGAGCGCGAAGGTATCCCCGTCGAGGTCGTGCCAGGCGTCACCACCGCGGTTGCCCTCGCCGCCGAACTGAAGCTGTCGCTCACGCACCGCGATTGTGCGCAGTCCGTCCGTTTTGTCACCGGACATGCGCGAGATGGCCGGCTTCCTGGCAACCTCGACTGGAGGGCTCTGGCCGACCCGGCTACCACGCACATCTACTATATGGCTGGCCGCACGGCGCCCGCACTGGCAGCGCGCCTGCTCGAAGCAGGGATGCAGCCAGCCACCCCGGTGATCATCGCGGCTGACGTCAGCCGAGCGTCCCAGCAGGTGCAGCACCTGACGCTGGCATCGCTCGGCTCCGCTGTCATTGACGTGTCCCGACCGGTCATCATCGGCGTGGGAGAAGCGCTTCGCGTCCGCTCAGCGGAACAGGCTCCTGCGGTGATCGCTGGGTGATGCCGGGTGGGGCAGGGAACCCAAACCGGCGCTGCCGCTTCATGTCCGTGACAGGAGTATGAGGCGCATGTCCAGGATTTTGACCTCCCAAGAAGATATCCGCCAGTGGGCCACGGCCCGTGCCGGCAACCCCATGCTGATGGATACACCCGACGTGCACGAAGACCGTCGGTTGCTGCAGATCACGTTCGGGCAGCACGCGCTCAACGCTGAGCGCAACGAAGGGCCCGACGTGAATCCCTATGGTGGCTGGTACCTGACGGACTGGGACGAGTGGTTCGTCGAACTCGACCGGCAGAACCTCGCCATCAAGGTCAATGACGACGAACCCGGTACCCTCAGCAACGACTTCCGCTTCGTATCGCGCAACGAGAGCGAGGAGGACGGGACCACGGATGCTGCGCGGCAGCCGC
>JAEZHZ010000364.1 GCA_023436745.1 Pseudomonadota bacterium
TGCTGACCCTGCTGCGGGTGGACGACCCCTTGCGGCTGGGCGCTGCGCTGCGGGCGCTTCATGTACCGGACCGGCTCGTCCGCCTGTTCCTGCTGGCAGCCCGCTATGTCGGCGTGCTCCGCGAGGAAGCTCACCGGCTTCACGACGCCATGAGGATGCGCGCCTTCCGGCCCCGGTCCGGGCTGCACACCTGGCGGAGCTACGGCAATCTCGTTGGCATGCTGGTGGTGCGCGCGCTCGCCCGGGCCGAGCGGGTGGACGACGCAATGCTCTGCCGCGGTGGCGGCGGGCGCTTTCCCGCCATGCCCCTACCGGCGCCGGCTGCGGCGGAATGGGGAGCCTTCTGCCTGCTACTTGCGCTCGGTTTGGCGCTGACACTGGCGGACAAGCTATGATTACCCTGCTCGAATGCGATGATGTGAGTGTGAGCCGGGATGGACGCCCCGTGCTGCGCGAGGCGAGCTTCCGACTGCACCCCGGCGAGCGGCTCGCGATCCTCGGGCCCAACGGGGCGGGAAAGACGACGCTTCTCAGGACGCTGATGGGCCTTGAGAAAGCAGAATCCGGCACGGTGCGCCTTTTCGGCGCCGCGTGCCGGGAGGAGCGGGACTACCGGGAGGTCAGGCCGTTCATCGGTTACCTCTTCCAGGACAGCGACGACCAGTTGTTCTGCCCGACCGTCATCGAGGACGTGGCCTTCGGTCCGCTGAACCTCGGCTGCACGAACGAAGAAGCCCTGCGACGGGCGGGCCGGGTGCTGGACGACCTCGGCATCGGCGCGCTTGCCGAGCGCGTGACGCACCGGCTCTCCGGGGGAGAGAAGCGGCTCGTCTGCCTTGCCGGTTTGCTCGCGATGGAGCCGCGCGTGCTCATCCTCGACGAACCCACAAACGGGGTGGACGAGGAGAACGGCCGCGTGCTGAGGGCCTTGCTGCGCCGCTTTCCGGGGGCGATCCTGATGGTCTCGCACGACAGCGGCTTCATCGCGGATCTTGCGACACGAACCCTGGTGATCCGCGACGGGAGGCTGGTGCCGGAAGATGCAGCCGTTCGTCCGGTGAGCCGCGTTCGCCTTGCCTGATACTTGAGGCATGCGACCGCAGAACTCCGCGGTTCTGGAGCAGTGTTGCTCCCCAGCCACCACATGCTTAGCGAACAGTGATATTGAACTCGCCTATTTTAAAGGAGCGAGGCGATGAGCGAAGTCGCAGCTGGCGAAAGCCTCGAAACCGATCCGCGCCCCGAACTTCAGGAGCCCTACGATCCGTGGGAGCTGAAGTTCAAGAAGCACTTCAAGCCCGCGAAGATCGAGCCATCCCGTCCGGCGCCGGGGAAGGACCACGCCTGACACTGCGCCGGCGGCGTGACCTGTATCGCGTCCTGTATTCGCGACCTGCTGCACCACGAATATAGAATAGTGGATTGCGCTCCGAGTTGAGCCGTGCGCCAATGTCCCCGGACAACAGAGCAGAGGTGGAGGCGTGCTCCGACCATTCTTGCTTCTTGTTCTGGCGGCATCGCTTGCGGGATGCTCGAGCCAGAACGCGAGCCTGAGTACCCTGCAGTTCGCAGGCGAAACGGTGCCGTATCCCGACCACTATGAGGCGGAGGCCGCACGCCTCGTGGAGGAGCGGGGCGTCGAGCCGGCCCTCGTCACCGTTTCCCAGCCGCAGACGACTCTCGGCGCCGGACCGTTCTCCCACAGGCGCTGGTACATCTGCGTACGGGGCATGCCGACGTCGGCCAAGCCCCGCCCTGCCAGGCCCGTTGAAGTCCTTGAAGAGTGGCTCGGGCAGCGAACCACGGCGGGCGTCCATGACGTCGTGCTTATCTTCTCCGGCACGGCCGGCAGGCCGTCGGTGAGGTCGGGCTACGACTCCCCGCTCTGCCGCGGGCTGCAGTACGGCCCCATCACCGCGGAAGCGCCCCTGATCTGAAGACGGCGCGGTCGCGCGGTACGGTTTTCCGTACCGGGGCCCATCAACGCACCCACCGCGTGAACCAATGGCATCTTTGTAGCTTTAGGTGAGGCGGCAGCACACTGCCGGGAGCGAGGCCTCTATGCTCAATCGACGTATCCTCGGCAGAAGCCGGATGAGCTCACCCGTGGAGGCGATACTCGGATTCGCGCTCGTCACCGCGGTACTGTACTTCGGCGCGGGCATCATCGTGCCGCTGGTGCTGTCGATCCTGATCGCATTCGCGCTGACGCCGCTCGTCACATGGCTCAACCGGCGGCTGCACCTGCCCGATGCACTGGCGGTGATCCTGAGCGTGATCGCGGCGGCGCTGCTGCTCGTCACGCTTGCCGCCATCGCCGGGGTGCAACTGGCACGGCTGGCGCAGGAGCTTCCCCGCTACCAGGAGATCGTGGGCGCCAAGCTGCAGAGTCTGCAGGACCAGCTCGGCGGGGGAGCCGTTCTGGAGCGCATCAACACTGCAATCCAGGCACTAGGCGAGCGGGTGGCAGCGGCGGGATCGGGGAACATGCCATCACCCGGCCGACCTGTGCCGGTGGTGATTTCGAACGACACGGCGCCCGTTGGACTGCTGACCTCGGTGCTGGGATCCATCATCGGCCCAGTCGCGACGGTGGCGATCGTCACGGTGTTCCTTGTGTTTCTGCTGCTGGGTCGGGCGGACCTGCTGGACCGGTTCATCCGCCTTGTCGGCTCGCGGGACTATGCGAGGGCGAACATCGCCCTGGCGGACGCGAGCAAGCGCGTCGGGCGCTACCTGCTGGTGCAGCTGGGGGTAAACTGCACCTATGGCCTCATCTTCGGCACGGGGCTCTGGCTGATCGGCGTTCCCAGCGCGGTGCTCTGGGGCTGCTGATCGTGGTGTTCCGGTACATTCCCTTCATCGGCGCCCTGATCATCGCCATCGTGCCGTTCGCCCTTGCCTTCGCGGTGGACCCCGGCTGGAACATGCTGATCATGAGCGTGGCGCTGTTCCTGGTGCTGGACCTGACGACGGCAAACGTCATCGAACCCCGGCTCTATGGATCCAGCACCGGCGTCTCACCAATCGCCATCCTGTTGTCGGCCATGTTCTGGGCCACGTTATGGGGGCCCATCGGACTGATCCTCGCAACGCCGATGACAGTGTGCCTGGTGGTGATCGGCCGGCACCTGCCGCAGTTCCAGTTCCTGGACACGCTTCTCGGCAGCGAGCCGGTTCTGACCCCGCCGGAGCAGCTCTACCAGCGTCTGCTGAAGGGGGATTCCCAAGGCGCCATAGACACATTGGAGGGTTTTCTCGAGGAGCATGACAAGCTCGCCTTCATCGACGAGGTGGCCCTGCCCGCGCTACGCCTTGCGAGCATCGAGTTGACGGACCGGCCCGAGGCCATGGATCAGCGACGCCAACTGGTGGCGGCCTTCGATATGGTGCTCGAGGAACTGGGGGAGGTAGAGGCGCCGGAGCATGCGAGCGTGCTGCTGGTGGGCGGGCGAACCGAGTTCGACGAGGCAGCAGCACGGCTGATCGCACTGTGGCTGGCTGAAGACGGCGTACCCACCCGGGTGCTGCCGCCGCTGGTGATACGTCCTGAAGCGATCGGCAGGCTCGATCTCGATGATGTCAGCGTGGTGGAACTCGTGTTCCTCGGCACGGACATCCGTGCCCATGCCCGGTACGTGTCGAGGCGGGTGCGGCGCGCGGCTCCCGAGGTTCGGCTGGCGGCCTGCGCCCTGGGCGAGCCGGTGCCGGACGAAACATCCGAGAAGCTGCACCTCGACGCCATCCACCGCTCCGCTCCGGACGCCGTGCGCTACCTGATGGAAGCCGAAGCCTCGGCGACCAGCACCAAGGCGATACCGGCGCGCCGGGTGGCGCTGCTCGACGATCCGGCCATGGCCGAGAAGCTGCAGGCCATTGCGGACGAGTTCGACGTTCCCGTGGCGACCGTGAACGTGCTCCAGGACGAGCGGGTGAACCGGGACGAGAGCGCCTACCGGCTCACCGAGCTGGTGACCACTGCGGGCAAGCCGCTGGTTGTCACCAAGGACACCGCGAACGAGGAGTTGCGCAATAACGACTATCTCCAGTCCAACGGGATCCGCCTGTTTGCGAGCGTTCCGCTTGTGCTCCCGTCGGGCCGAAGCATCGGCGCACTCACGCTGCTGAGCTATGAAGAGCTAGAGTTCGGGGCCGCCGCGCTCGAACGACTGCAGGCGCGGGCCCAAGAACTGTCCGCATTCCTCGAGACGCAGCTGCTGGACCACCCGACCCCTGTGTAGAGCCGCAAGACCCAATGCCGACGCCGAGCCGCGTTCGAGGGTATGAACGGGCGGCTCCGACAGAGCGGTGGACCGTGCCTTGCAGCACATCATTCGGCGCCGCCACCGCTCGCGGTCGCGCCATCAACGGGGCGCCGAAAAATTCCGCACATTCCGGCCGCCGCTGATCTTGTTGAGGCTCAATAACTTCCAGCGTCGAGCGCGGGCAGATACTCCGATTTTTTGAGCGATGTCTGTGCGCACTGCTTGTTGCGTGCCTAAATATCCGCTGGAACTATTTGAGGAGGCGCCCGCTGGTGGAGTTCCGGCGCGCCTTCCATGCACTACGGATTGTTGCGTCAGCAGGAGGCAAGGCCCTGGCCTGTTCATAACCATGAACCAGCACTTTGCACTGTCTACCCTTATTCCCGACACTTCCGCCTCGAACGCGGAGCAAGCGGTGACGCGCCTGCTCAGCCTCGGCGACGTGACGGTGGGCGGCACCCGGGACTGGGATGTGACCGTTCACGACCCCCGAACGTTTCAACGGGTCCTCGAAAGAGGATCCCTTGGCGTGGGCGAGGCCTACATGGACGGCTGGTGGGATTCTCCGAAGCT
The DNA here is from genome assembly GCA_023436745.1 of Pseudomonadota bacterium. Lineage (GTDB taxonomy): Bacteria > Pseudomonadota > Alphaproteobacteria > Rhizobiales > Devosiaceae > Devosia. Next base: position 4,839 of record JAEZHZ010000364.1, read on the forward strand.
GGACGAGATGTTCACCCGGCTGCTGGTCAGCCACCTGCCATCGCAGTTGAAGCGGGACATCCCCCTGCTCATCAGCATCGCCCGGGGGCGGCTGCTCAACCTGCAGCGGAGCCGCGCCTTCGAGGTGGGCCAGAAGCACTACGACATCGGCAACGATCTCTACCGCCGGATGCTCGATAGCCGCATGCTCTACTCGTGCGGCTACTGGAAGGATGCAGCGGACCTGGAGCAGGCGCAGGAGGCCAAGCTCGACCTGATCTGCCGCAAGCTGGACCTGCGGCCGGGCATGAAGCTGCTCGATATCGGATCCGGCTGGGGCGGGCTGCTGAAGTTTGCCGCGGAACGCTATGGCGTCGAGGGGGTCGGCGTCACGGTGTCCAAGGAACAGGCGCAGTTCGCCAACGAGAACCGGGACGGCTTGCCGATCGAAACGCGGCTGATGGACTACATGGACCTGACCGGCCATTTCGACCGCATCGTGTCGGTCGGAATGTTCGAGCATGTCGGGCACAAGAACTACGTGGCCTATTTCCGCAAGGTCAGCGACCTGCTGGCACCAGACGGGCTGTTCCTGCTGCACACCATCGGCGGCAACATCTCGACGGTCCATGGCGACCCCTGGATGGAGAAGTACATCTTCCCCAACGGCATGCTCCCCTCCCCGGTGCAGGTCACGCGAGCCATCGAGAAACTATTCGTGCTGGAGGACTGGCACAATTTCGGGGCCTACTACGACCGGACCCTGATGGCCTGGCTGGAGCGGTTCGACGCCGCCTGGCCGGAACTCGCGGGGCAGTACGACGAGCGTTTCCGCCGGATGTGGCGCTACTATCTCGGCCTGTGCGCGGCAGTGTTCCGCTCCCGATCGGCCCAGTTGTGGCAACTGGTCCTGTCGCCCAGCGGCGTGCCCGGGGGCTATGCCAGCATCCGCTGAGAGCACGGGCAGATCACAATGCGCAGCCGGTGGGGGACACGTGCGTTGTTCATGCGCACACCCTCCACCGCAAGCTTTATGGTCCCGCATGGGGATAACCCACGGGTTGACGTAGATTTGCGCAAGCAGGTGCTACCGCAAACATTTGATTTTGGCGTAGCACATACTTATCGAATCCGAGGCAGAATGGGTGTGTCGGTGCCAGGTCGTAATGGCCCGGGTACCGGGAAGGGGAACCACCGATGTCAAGAACCGGCACACTAGCGAGTGTGATGCTGATGGCCGCCGCGATGGCCTGGCCCGTGCAGGCCAATGATGCACAGACAGACCGCCTATACGATTTCGCCGGCAGCTGGCGCGGGTCAGGAGCACTTGTCGGCACCGACAAGAACGAGGAATTCCGCTGCCGGCTGATGGTGGATCGGGGCAGCCTCTCCAAGATCAACTATTCGGGGCGCTGCAGCCTCGTGAACATGAACCTGTCGGTGGCCGGCACGATCGCCTACAACGCGACCGCGGGCCAGTACGAGGCGGTGATGAGCTCCAACGCCGGGTTTACCGGTGACGCGGTGGGACGCGAAAGGGGCGACCGCATCGTCTTCAACCTGCAGGAACGGCAGGCCGACAGGCGCGGCAACGACGTGCAGATCGGCGCCGTGATCGAGCTGATCGGGCAGTCGATCACCGTGCACTTCCAGGTGGAGTTCAACGACTCCGGCGAAGTGATGACCGCGGAGGTGCCGTTCTCACGCATGTGAGACGGCAGACGACCTGAACCCGATGGACATCCAAGTTTCGCCGACCGCCGACCCCGCAGGGCCAGACAGCACCAGCCGGGTGCCATTGGTCGAGGCCCGGGACCTTTGCTACTCGCTGGAGCTCTCCGGGGAGACGCTCCACATCCTTCGGGGCGTTTCGCTCCGCGTGGAGCCGGCGGAAGTCGTCGCCGTCGTCGGGCCCTCGGGCAGCGGCAAGACGTCCCTGCTGATGCAGCTGGCGGGTCTCGAACGGCCGACTAGCGGCACGGTGACGGTGGCGGGCACCGAACTCACCGCGCTCAGCGAGGACGAACTGGCGGAGTTCCGCCGGCACAATGTCGGCATCATCTTCCAGAGCTTTCACCTGATCCCCTCCCTGACGGCGCTCGACAACGTGGCGCTGGCCCTCGAAATCGCCTCCCCGCACCTGCCGCTGGCGGAAGTGCGCAAGGAAGCGGCCGAGGCCCTGGCTGCCGTAGGACTGGGCGACAGGCTCAGCCACCGGCCGAGCGCCATGTCGGGCGGTGAGCAGCAGCGTGTGGGCATCGCCCGGGCGCTGGTGACCAAGCCGCGCCTGCTGCTGGCGGACGAGCCGACCGGCAATCTCGACCAGACGACCGGCCTGATGGTGATCGAGCTCATCTTCGAACTCGCGCGCCGGCAGCACACCGCCGTGGTGCTGATCACCCACGACGCGGCGCTGGCCAAGCGCGCAGACCGGACGCTGACCATGAGCAAGGGCGTGCTGAGCGAAGCGCCGACTGCGCCTGCCGCCAAATGAACGCCTTTTTCGGAACCATCCGCGTCGGCCTGCTCGACATGCGCGGAGACTGGCGGCGCTTCGCGCTGCTGATCGTATGCCTTGCCATCGGTACTGCACTGGTGGCCGGCGTGAGCGCGGTGGGCGCCAGCCTGAGGCATGCCATCGAGCGCGACGCCGCGGTGCTGATGGGCGGCACGCTCGAACTGAGCCGCGCCGACAGGCTTGCCACCGCCGATGAACTCCAGCTGATCGGCAGCTTCGGCGACATCACGGTTGTCGTCGACAGCAATGTGCGGGCCGAGACCTTCGAGGCCACGGCATTCGTGGACCTGATCGCGGTGGGCGCCGGGTATCCGCTGCTCGGCCGCATCGACAGTCCGCAACTGCCGGAGACGACCAAGCCGCTCGACTTCCTGGCGGAAGAGGACGGGCAATACGGGGCGCTGGTCGACCCGCTGATGCTCGACAGCCTCGGCGCTGCCGTCGGAGACACCATCAGCATCGGCGGCACCGACTTCGATGTCAGAGGCGTGTTGCGCAACGTGCCGGATGCACCGGTGCGCGGACTGCGCCTCGGCTCGCCGGCGCTGATCTCACTGCCCGCGCTGGCGGAAATTGCCGACCGCACGTCGCCCCTTCCGGGACTGGGCAACGTGTTCCGCTACAAGCTGCTGGCGGAAGGCGACTCGGAGGCGATCAAGGAGGAGCTCTCCACCGCCCTCGGCGACAACACCTGGCAGATTCGATCAGCCCGCGACGGGCTCGGTCCAATGGTGCGCTACTACGACCTGTTCATGCGCTTCCTCGTGGTCGTGGGGCTGGTGTCGCTGTTCGTGGGCGGGGTCAGCGTGTGGACGGTCAT
>JAEZHZ010000370.1 GCA_023436745.1 Pseudomonadota bacterium
CGTCTGGATGATGAAGGGAAAACCCTCGGCATTGCCCGCAGCCAGGGTGGCCGGCAACGGCACGCCCAGCGATGCGAGACGCCTCCGGAGCGACACGCCCTTTTCCAGCACGCCCGCCTGCTCTGGCCGGCCGATCCGGACGACAACATTGCGGGCGGTGCCGGCAACGTCGAAGACGAAGAAGTCGAGTCCGGTGTTGAAGCGGCGGACTTCTTCGGCCCTCCAGCCCAGTTCGCGCGCGACAATCGCACCGGCAAGACGTTCGTCTGGAGCAAGAGCGACCATGCCTGGCAGGTTAGGTGAATATGCGCCCGTGGCAACTGTCCCATTCAGTTGTCCAGGTGGCAGCCGCGTTCACGCTGCCGGGTGCTCAAATCACCCATCTTGGTCTAGGCTCCGCCTCAACACCGTGGTAAACCCCGGCGAAATCGCCTTCGAACAGCGGAATCGTAGAGTGGCCCAGTCCGGTTGGAAGAAGTTTTTGTCCGAGATCTTTGTCTGGTGGCAGGGCCAGACCTGGGGCACGCGCCTCTGGATCTGGCGCCGCGGCGAATATGTCGGCAGCGACGAGTTCGGCAACAAGTACTATCAGGACAAGAAGGCCAACCGCCGCTATGTGACCTATGCCGGCTATGCTGATGCCTCCCAGATTCCGCCGGGCTGGTTCGGCTGGATGCATCACCGCTTCGATACCCCGCCGAGCGATGTGAACTACCAGCCACGCGAATGGGAAAAGCCGCACGTACCGAACCTCACCGGCACCGCTCAGGCCTATCGTCCTGATGGCAGCCTGCTCAACAAGGGCGAGCGTCCCCGCGTAACCGGCGACTACGAAGCCTGGTCGCCCGAATAGGGCGCCCGCGCTTGCTGGCCGTGCGAACGGCGACTCTTCTGGGCGGTCTGCTGCTGGCTGCCTTGTGCGCGGGCCCTGCCACGGCGCAGCCTGTTGCCAATCCCGTCGCGACCTTTGCCGGACTCGACAAGATCACGGGACGCATCACCCGCTTCGACGTCTATATCGACGAGACCGTGCTGTTCGGTGCGCTCGAGATTACCCCGCGCGCCTGCTACGACCGTCCCGATACCGACACGCTGCAGCGCACTTCGGCCTTCATCGAGGTCGATCAGCGCAGCCTGACCGGCACTTCACAGCGCATATTCACCGGCTGGATGTTCGCTGATGCCCCGGCGCTGCATGCCATCGACCACGCCGTCTACGACGTGTGGCTGGTCGAGTGCAAAACCTCGACTGACGTCCCTCTGCCGGACCAGCGCTAGAAAAATCCGCAGCTCCGGTCGAAAGTCGGGCCGCCTGTTCGTCTCTCTGCGACATGCCTTGAGGCGTTGGACCTTCGTGGGCAGCACTCACCGGGCTCCGGTCGTACACGGCAGTGAACAGGACACGAGGAGGAAACCGACATGATGACTTTGCCCGAGAACGTCGAACGGCCCGAGCGGCCCTACATCTACGTGCCGTTCACCGTCCCAATGGACCAGATGCAACAGCCGGCCGAGCAGGGTTTTCCGCAGCTGTTCGCCTATCTGGAGCGGCACGGGCTGCAGTCAGCGGGGGCCGCGTTCTACAACTACCGCCGCATCAACATGGAACAGACGCTGGATGTCGAAGCCGGCATCCCTCTTGCCGCGCCGGCGGCGGAAGAGGGGGCTATCAAGACCGGCATGCTACCGGCGGGCCGTTATATGACCGTCACCTGGCACGGTCACCCCGATCAGCTCATGACCGTCACCGGCGTGCTGATTGGATGGTCCCGCCTGACCAACCAGCCGTTTGCCCAGCAGACCCAAGGCTCCGACGACTACTTCGCTTGTCGCCTCGAAGTTTACGAATCGGGCCCCGACACCGAGCCCGACATGAACAAGTGGGAAACTAGGATTGAGTTCAAGTTGAAGGACTGAGGCCGCGGTCGCGCAATTCGATCGGACTCTTTCGGGCCGTCAGCAGTGGCACGACGATCGCCGTTACCCCCAGCAGGACATGTGGCCACCAGATCCGATCGGCAAAGCCGAACACCCAAGGCGAAGCGAGGAGCACCAGCCCCGCTACGCCATCCACCGAGATGTGGGCAAGCATGGGCAGGGCCTTTATCAAACCCAGTTCGTACCGTGTGACGAGGCTCATGCAGATGGTGGCGACACCGACGATGATCGGAACCCACTGCGCCGCCGTGCCGTCGGCAAAGCCGAGCACGAACGGGGCTGCAATGGCAATGATGCCGAAGACGTAGTCGATAATGCCGTGGACACGGGTTGGGATCATGGGGGAGCCTCCCTCCTCGCCCGCAGAACCGCCAATGGCCGCAGGAGGTTCCCGCCTCAGTCAGCCGTGCGTTCGATCGTGTACCAGTCACCTTCGACCAGAAGCGCCTGGGCCAAGCGTTCCTCATAATCCTCCCGGGGGATCTCGATACCGCCCAGCGAGGCGAGATGTGGCGTCAGGAACTGGGTGTCGAGCAGCACGAAGCCGCCGGCCTTGAGCCGGTCCACCAGATGCGCCATCGCCATCTTGCTGGCGTCGGTGCGCCGGTTGAACAAGGACTCGCCGAAGAACGCGCCGCCGATGGCGAGGCCGTAGAGGCCACCTACGAGTTCGGGCCCGTCCCAGACCTCGACCGTATGTGCCACGCCGCGCCGGAACAGTTCGCCGTACACCCGTCGTATGGTGGCGTTGATCCAGGTGGAGTCGCGGTCTTCACCGACGGTGGCGCAGCCCTCGACGATGCCCTCCCAGTCGGAATCGACGCGGACGACAAAGCCGGACCGACGCATCGACCTGCGCAGGCTCTTCGAGAGGTGGAACCCATCGAGCGGCAGTATGCCGCGTTGCTCGGGGCTCACCCAGAACAGGTCCTCGTCCGCAGCGTCCTCGGCCATGGGAAAAATGCCGGCACGGTACGCCCGGACGATCAGCTCCGGAGTGATCTCGATGTCGAACGGGTCGGGGCGGCGGATCATGGCACAAAGATAAGGGGCGCCGCGGCGCCCCTCAATGCCTATGCCTTGTTGGCGGCAAGGAACTTTTCCAGCCAGTGGATGTCGTAGTTGCCGGCAAGGATGTCCGGCTCGCGGATAAGCCGCTGGAACAGGGGCAGGGTGGTCTTCACCCCGTCGACGACGAACTCGTCAATGGCGCGACGCAGGCGCTGCAGGCACTCGTCACGGGTGCGGCCGTAGACGATCAGCTTGCCGATCAGGGAGTCGTAGTAGGGCGGGATCTTGTAGCCCTGGTAGACCGCGGAATCGACGCGCACGCCGACGCCACCCGCCGGGTGGTAGAACGTGATCGTGCCGGGGGAGGGCGCAAGGGTCTGCGGGTCCTCGGCGTTGATGCGCACTTCGATGGCGTGGCCATAGAACTGCACCTGCTCCTGCGTCATCGACAGGGGCTGTCCTGAGGCGACGCTGATCTGCTCGTAGACGATGTCGATGCCGGTGATCCGTTCCGTGACGGGGTGCTCCACCTGCAGGCGCGTGTTCATTTCGATGAAGTAGAACTCGCCATTCTCGTACAGGAACTCGATCGTGCCGGCGCCGGAGTACTGCAGCTTGCGCATTGCGGCGGCGCAGATCTCGCCGATGCGGTCACGCTCCTCGGGCTTGATGGTAGGCCCGCCGGCTTCTTCCCAGACCTTCTGGTGGCGACGCTGCAGTGAACAGTCGCGGACGCCAAGGTGAACCGCGTTGCCCTTGCCGTCGCCCAGCACCTGCACCTCGATATGGCGCGGCTTCTCCAGGTACTTCTCCATGTACACGGAGTCGTTGCCGAAGGCGGCCTTGGCCTCGGTGCGGGCGGTCGACCAGGCTTCGAGCAGGTCCTTCTCGGTCTTCGCCACCTTCATGCCGCGGCCACCGCCGCCGGCGGTCGCCTTGATCAGCACCGGATAGCCGATGCCGGCGGCAGTGCGAAGGGCATCTTCGTCGGTCTCGACGGCGCCGGCTGAGCCGGGAACCACCGGGATGCCGAGTTCCACCGCCGTCTTCTTGGCGGTGATCTTGTCGCCCATGATCTCGATATGGCGGGCGGAGGGACCGATGAAGGTCACCTTGTGCTCCTCGAGAATCTTGGCGAAGCGCGCGTTCTCGGAGAGGAACCCGTAGCCGGGATGCACCGCATCGGCCCCGGTGATCTCGCACGCCGCCAGGATCGACGGAATGTTGAGGTAGCTGTCCTTGGCCGAGTTGGGCCCGATGCAGACGCTCTCGTCGGCGAGGCGCACATGCATGGCATTGGCGTCGGCGGTGGAATGCACCGCCACGGTCTGGATGCCGAGCTCCTTGCACGCCCTGAGGATGCGCAGGGCGATCTCGCCGCGGTTGGCGATGAGGACCTTGTGGAACATTGAGGGTCCCCTATTCGATGACGACCAGCGGCTCGCCGTATTCGACGGGCTGGGCGTCGTCGACCAGGATGCGGGTGACGGTGCCCGAGCGGTGCGCCGGAATCTGGTTCATGGTCTTCATCGCTTCGATGATGAGCACGGTCTGGCCCTCGCTGACCTTCGCGCCGACTTCGATGAACGCCGGCTTGCCGGGCTCAGGCGCACGATAGGCAGTGCCGACCATGGGCGAGGTCAGCGTGCCCGGGTTGGAGGCGAGGTCTTCCACCGCGGCCGGCGCGGCAGCCACAGAACCCGTAGGAACGGCGGGCGTGGCAGGTGCTGCCGGCGGCGCCGCGTAGTGCTGCGGAGCGGGGGCGTAGACTGGCGCCTCGTTGGGATAGGAGCGGGTGACGCGAACCCTCAGGTCGTCCTGTTCGATCTCGATCTCGGCCAGGTCTTCCTTGTTGAGCAGTTCGGCAATGGCCCGGATCAGCTCCTGATCCACATTCGACTTGGTCATTTCCTGTCGGTCTCCCGCGCGCGGCGCGCTTGTTATTTCAGTTTCTCAGCGAGCCCTTCCAGCGCCAGCCTATACCCGCTGGTGCCGAAGCCGCAAATTACGGCAAAGGCAACGGCAGAGACAAAGGAATGGTGCCGGATCGCTTCACGCTGGTGGATATTCGAAATGTGCACCTCGACCACCGGCAGGCCGGCCGCCTTGAGTGCGTCCTGGATGGCGAGCGAGGTGTGCGAGTAGGCCGCCGGATTGATCAGGATCGCATCGGCGGTGCCGTGCGCCTGCTGAATCCAGGTGACCAGTTCGCCCTCGTGGTTGGACTGGCGGAAGTCGACCTCGAGGCCGAGGCGGTCGCCGGTCTGGCGGCAAAGGGCTTCCACATCCTTGAGGGTATCCGACCCGTAGATGCCGGGCTCGCGAGTGCCGAGCATGTTGAGGTTCGGACCGTTGAGGACGAGGACGCGCTTAGCCATGATTTCCGCCTTGTGCACCGGCCGGTTTGGCAGGCGCAAGCGCGGTTACACGAATTGCACCGAAAAGGCAAAACTGGGGCAGAGGCAGTGTCCTTCTTCTCCCATCTAGCGC
>JAEZHZ010000378.1 GCA_023436745.1 Pseudomonadota bacterium
GGATGGCGGACCGGTACGGCGCCAAGAACATCTTCCGGCTCGCCATTTTCGTGTTCATGCTGGGCTCGCTCGCCTGCTCGTTCTCGTTCTCGCTCGAGAGCTTCGTGGCATCGCGGTTCTTCCAGGGGATCGGCAGCTCGATGATGACGCCGGTGGGGCGGCTGCTGCTGGTGCGCTCGACGCCGCGCAGCGAACTCGTCTCGGCAATGGCCTGGCTGACCATTCCCGCCCTGATCGGACCGATCACCGGGCCGCTGGTGGGCGGGTTCCTCACCACCTACCTCAGCTGGCACTGGATCTTCTGGATCAACATCCCCATCGGGATCGCCGGCATCATCCTGTCCAGCATCTTCCTCAACGTGCCCGACGAGCGCACGCCGCGCCCGATCGATGCCGTCGGGTTCGTGCTGGCTGGTGTCGCCCTTTCTGGGCTGGTGTTCGGGCTGTCGGTCATCAGCCTGCCGGCGATGCCGCTGATCTACGGCTACATGACGCTTGCGGTCGGCGTGACGGCGGGGCTGCTCTACCTGCTGCATGCGCGCCGGACGCGGTTTCCGCTGCTCGACCCGCAACTGTTCCGGCACCCGCTGTTTCGCAGCGCCATCGTCAGTGGCTCGCTGTTCCGCATCGGCATCGGGGCCACGCCGTTCCTGCTGCCGCTGATGCTGCAGCTCGGCTTCGGCATGACGCCGTTCGAATCCGGGGCGATCACGTTCGTCTCGGCGTTCGGTGCATTGCTGAGCAAGTTCGCGGCGGAGCGGGTGTTCGCACGCTTCGGCTTTCCGCGCATGCTGGGCTTCGCAGCCGTGACGGGGGGGCTGCTGGTGGGCATGCAGGGGCTGTTCACCGAGGCAACGCCGGCACCGGTGATGATGGCCGTGCTGGTGGCGAGCGGCGTGTTGCGCTCGATCTTCTTTACCGGCACCAACGCCCTCGGCTATGCCGACATCAGCGACGAGGAGGCGAGCCAGGCCACCGCCATCGTCGCGGTGGGGCAGCAACTGAGCATCGCCTTCGGGGTGGCGGTCGCCGGCGCCATTCTCGAGATCAGCACCCGCATCAGCGGCGGCGTGCTCACCGTGCTCGACTTCCAGATCGCATTCTTCGTTGTTGGCGGGCTGAGCATGCTCAGCGCGGTAGTCTACCTGCGCCTGCCGGCCGATGCGGGGAGCAATGTTTCCGGCCACCGGCCGTTGTCAAAGGAGTAGCCAGTGCGTCCGGAAGGCGTGTCGCGCATCGTTCCCCTCATTCTGGCGACCGCGCTGTTCATGGAGAACATGGACGCGACGGTGATCGCCACGTCGCTTGCCGCGATCGCCGCCGACATCGGCACCGAGCCCATCGCGCTCAAGCTGGCGCTGACCTCGTACCTGGTGGCGCTCGCCATCTTCATTCCGATCTCGAGCTGGATGGCCGACCGGTTCGGCGCCCGCACGGTTTTCCGGGGCGCCATGATCGTCTTCATCATCGGCTCGCTGGCCTGCGCCTTTTCAGGATCGCTGTTCTCCTTCGTGCTGGCGCGGTTCATCCAGGGCATGGGCGGGGCGATGATGACGCCGATCGCGCGGCTGGTGCTGGTGCGCTCGACCCCGCGGCACGACCTCGTCAACGCCATGGCGTGGCTGACCATACCGGCGCTGGTCGGGCCGATCGTCGGGCCTCCGTTCGGCGGGTTCCTCACCACCTATTTCAGCTGGCACTGGATCTTCCTGATCAACGTGCCGATCGGCATCCTGGGTGTGCTGCTGGTCGGCAGGTTCCTGCCGGAGACGCAGCGGAACGCGCCGCGGGCGATCGACGGCAAGGGGTTCGTGATCGCCGGCACTGCCTTCGCACTGTTCGCCTTCGGCACCTGGGTGGTGAGCCTGCCGGCGCTGCCGCCGATCGTGGGCATCGTCGCCAGCGTCGTCGGGCTGGGGCTGGGTCTGGTCTATGTGCGGCATGCGCTGACGACCGAGACGCCGCTGCTCGACCTCAGGCTGTTCCGGCTGCCCTATTTCCGCAGCGCCATCGTCGCGGGGTCCGCGTTCCGGCTGGCGCAAGGGGCGACGCCGTTCCTGTTTCCGCTGATGCTGCAGCTGGCGTTCGGGATGACGCCATTCGAATCCGGCATGGTGACCTTTGCCGGCGCCATCGGGGCGATCGCGGCCAAGTTCGTCGCCACGCGCCTGTTCGAGAGCTTCGGGTTCAAGTACGCGCTGGTGGTGTCGACGGCAGTCTCGGCGGCAGGGATCCTCGCCAAGGGGTTCTACTCGCCCGAAACCCCGCTGCCGCTCATCATCTCGATCCTGGTGTTCGTGGGCTTCTGGAACTCCACCTTCTGGACGGGATCGAGCGCCTTCGTGTTCGCCGATGTCGAGGACAGGGATGCAGGACAGGCCAATGTGATCAGCCAGGTGCTGGCCCAACTGACGATGGCCCTGGGAGTCGCCGTGGGCGGCGGAGTTCTGGAGTTGACATATGTGCTGCGTGGCGGCACCGGCGAGTTGCTGCTCGGCGATTTCCACGTCGCCTTCTACGTGGTCGGCGCGATCTGCGCCCTTTCCACCATCATGTTCCTGAGGCTGCCGCGCGAGGCCGGGGCGGCACTGACCCGCGCCAGCCCGGCTCACTAGGAGACGACGATGCACGCCCAGACCGAGCGACTGATCCTTCGCCCCCTCGAGGAGCGCGACCGCGCAGACCTGGAGCGGATCATGGGCGATGCACAGGTGCGCCGGTTCTTCCCGACGCGGGCCACGGCCGCAGACGTGGACCGCTTCCTCACCCGCGTGTGGCAGGAAATGGCGACGCACGGCTTCTGCTTCGGAGCTGCGGAACTGAAGGCCGCCGGACGCTTCATCGTGATTATCGGCATGGCCAGGTTCGACGAGGCGCTGCAGCAGGCGACAGGTGCGGAAACCGAGATCGGCTGGCAGTTCGATCCTGCCGCCTGGGGACAGGGCCTCGCGCCGGAAGGGGCGCGCGCCTGGCTCGACTACGCCTGGCGCGACCTCGGGCTCGAGGAGGTGGTGGCCATCACGGCCGTGCAGAACCGGCCGAGCCCGCGCGTCATGGAAAAGCTCGGCATGGTGCGCGATCCGGGCGGTGACTTCGACCATCCGAAGATCGAGGCCGG
>JAEZHZ010000380.1 GCA_023436745.1 Pseudomonadota bacterium
GGTGATGACCGTCGGCGATGAAGCTTGCGGTCAGCCGGTCGTCCGCCAGTTGGGCCCAGATGAAGTTGGGGTGGCGCGGCAGCAGGCTGGCAGCACCGTTGCCGAGATGGGTCGACAGGCGCGCACCGGCGTCCACGGCAGCAGTGACCTGCTCCGGTGTCGCGCCGGTGTGCCCGATGGAAACCAGAACCCCCTGCCCCGCCAGCGCCGCTATGTAGGCGGGCGCCTCCGCGTAGTGCGGCGACAGCGTGACAAGGCCCACCAGGCCTTCGGCGGCCGTCTGCCAGCGGGCGAACTCATCCACATTCGGGGCCCGGACATGCTCGATCGGGTGGGCTCCGCGCGGCCCGTCAGCCGGGTCCAGCGAGGGCCCCTCGACGTGGATGAACGGGATCATCTGCGCAAGAAGCCGGCTCTGCCGCCGCGCGGCGGCGATGGCCGCGAGAGCCGTGCAGATACTCTCCTCGCTGGCGGTGATCAGCGTGGGAGCGAAGGTCGTCGTTCCCGACGTCAGCAGGTGCCGGGCGAGTTGCTCCAGCGTCTCGAGCGCCGGTGGGCCGGCATTGAGGTCGTGGCCGCCATAGCCGTTGATCTGCAGATCAACGAAGCCGGCCGAAAGAAATGGCGCCGAGGCATCCACCCCGGCCGGCTCCACCCCCGTGATCAACCCGTCGATGCAGGCGATCGCCACGCCCTGCCCACTTGCCGGATCGCGACCGACAATACGGACAGAGGCACTCATAGCCAGCGCACCCGATCGCGGAAGCGCGCGAGGAACCGTCCGTTCGCCTCGTCGCCTCCCGGCGCATTGCCGCTGCGCCAGATGGGAGGCTCTACACCGCGCCCCGCCAGCTTCGCTACCGTCCGGATAACGAGGCAATTGAGAGCAAAGGCGTTGGCAAAGGTGGAAACCGCAGCAATTCTCTCGCTCACCCCTTCGACGGAAACCAGCGCATCTCCGATCGGCACCTTGGTGTCGATGGCAATATCAACGATGTCGTGCAGGTTCTGGCGGGAGGGATGACGGGCCGGATGGGTCGGCGCGCTGCCGTTCGCATGAGCGTGCGAGTTGAACCCGATCAGGAAGGCGCCACGCGCGCGTGCCGTCAGGGCCGCATCGATCAGTGCGGCATTGATCCCGTAGGCATTGGTGAGGATCAGCAGGTCACCCTCTCCCAGGCGCTGGTCGTCAATCACGACCTTGCCATAGCCGGGCGTCCGTTCCACGGCCATGGAGCGCAGCGCCCCGTTGGACAGCAGCGTGCCCTCGTCGAGAATGGCGCTGACGTGCATCAGTCCGCCAGCCCTGAAGAAGATCTCCTGAGCCGCCAGGTTCGAGTGTCCGCCCGGTCCGTACACATAGACCAGCCGGTCCGCCACAACCTGGTCTGCCACCCGCGCGGCCGCCCGGTCGAGGGCCTCCCGCTCGTCCACCAGGATGGACTGCATGAGGGCGGTCACATCCGAAAGGTACCCGGCGCAAAGTGCGTCGGCGTCGATGAGATCAGGCATCGGGGTAGGACTCCGCGTCGAGATAAAGGGTGCAGTCGGCATGTTCACGCAGGATGCTGGCCGGGCAGCTGGTGCTGACAGGGCCATGGAGGGTGGCGCGTACGGCCTCCCGCTTCTGGCCGCCGGGCACCACGCAGAAGAGCCTGTTCGCGCGCATCAGTCGCGGCACCGTCAAGGTGATCGCCTGCCGCGGCACATCGGCGAGTTGCGCAAAGCACTTGTCGTCCACCTGCTGCTGCCGGCACTCCGCATCCAGCGTGACAACCTTGACGTCCAGTGGGTCGTTGAAATCGGCCACCGGCGGATCATTGAACGCCACGTGGCCGTTGACCCCGATGCCGAGGCAGATGATGTCGATCGGCGCTTCGGCGAGCAAGGCGGCATAGGCTTCGGCCGCGGCGGCGGGATCGGGACCCGGATCGATGCGATGGACTTCGGCGAACGGAACCCGCTCGAACAGGTTGTCGTCCAGCCACTTGGCGAACCGCTCGGGAGCGGCCGGAGCAAGGCCGATATACTCATCCATATGGAAGGCAACGACGCGACTCCAGTCGATGCCGGGGGCCGCACAAAGAGCGGCGAGCATCTGCGCCTGACTGGGCGCCGCCGCGAACACCATCCGCACACTGTCCTGCCTCGCCAGTACGGCGCGCACGGCGTTGGCGACGTCGTTCGCAGCCGCCTCCCCCATCCGTTCGCGATTCTCGAATACCTGAACGTTCATCCGGCCAGCCTGGCGGATTACGGTCGCGGTGGAAGTAACAGACGTCACGAAATTCTCCTGCCTCCGGGTATCCAGCCGGTGACGGCGATCCGGATCGAACCGACTATTATGTGCAACCGGTTGCACGTCAAGCTACTATCCTTTGCCTTCCTATGATGGCATTAGACGTGCACGGATGCGGAGACGGATAGCATGGCGCCTCGCCGGACCAGACCGACCATCAACCAGGTTGCCGAAGCAGCGGGCGTCACCAAGTCCAGCGTTTCGCGCGCTTACACTCGTCCCGAAATGCTGAGCGAAGAAACGGTGCGCAAGATCTTTGCCGCCGCGGAAGAGCTTGGCTATGTCCCCAACCACACCGCACGCGCACTCAGTACCGGTCGCCACGGCAACATCGCGCTGATCGTGCCGGATGTGGCCAATCCGTTCTTTCCCCCGCTGATCCGGGCGGCACAGATCGAGGCAGAGCGCTCGGACTATTGCGTGTTCCTCGGCAATTCGGACGAGAAGCCGAAGCAGGAGGACAAGTTGATCGGCCGGTTCGGCGGTCAGGTCGAGGGCATATTGCTGGTCTCCTCACGCCTCAGCGACGAGAAGATCGTCAGCCATGCGGCCAACCGGCCGATGGTCCTCATCAACCGGGACGTCGACGGCATCCCGCGCGTCCTGATCGACAGCGCGGCGGGGGTCAAGGAGGCGGTCGAGCACCTGGCGTCGCTAGGCCACAAGAAGCTGGTTTATGTCAGCGGTCCGCAGGGCTCCTGGTCGAACAAGCAGCGTCGGGCGGCTGTCCGCCAGTCGGCGCGGGCCTTCGGCATCGAAGCCACCATCATCGCGAACGAGTCCGCGGCTTTCGAGGCTGGGCGCCGGGTGGTGCCGAGCGTCCTCTCCTCCGGCGCGACGGCGGCCATCGCCTTCGACGACCTCACCGCGCAGGGCATGCTCGCCGAACTCCTGCAGCGGGGCGTGTCCGTCCCCGATGACCTCTCGGTCGTTGGCTGCGATGACGTGCTCGGTGCGACGACCTACCCACCGCTGACCACCGTTTCCAACAGGTCCGTCGAGGCCGGCAAGACCGCACTGACCCTGCTGGTCGACATGCTAGAGAACCAGGCCATTCGAGATGTTCGCTACGTCCTCAAGACCAACCTCGTGATCCGCAATACAACAGGCAGGGCGCGAGCCTAGCGTAACCACGCGCCCGGGATCCTCAACTGGGCGGGCCCAGTGAAAATCCGGCTTTCGCAAGTATCGTCCGGCTCTTGCGGTGTTCCTCTTTCTCGATACACTGCACTTGCTGCCTCGTGACGATCTGCTCGTGACCGTGCTGGCCGTCTCCCCGAAAACGCTCACCATCAGGTGCATCCGCCAGGCTGCACCGCTGCGCGACGTTCGGTGCGAAACTGGGCAGCAACGGAGTGGAGGAGATCCGGATGACCAATACCGCCGACATCAAGCGGCCACCGAAGCATTTGATCGAAGGGCTCAGGACCCTGGGGGCCGCAACCATCGCCGGCACCCTCGGCCACATGGGCTTTCGTAACCCGCACATGACGGGAATCCTGCCCCAGACCAAAGGCAAGTCCATCTGTGGGCCTGCGCTGACACTGCAGTGCCTGCCACAGAGGCCGGACCTGTTCAGCGAGGGCGAATACTCGGATCCCGAGACCCAGTTGCACCGTCACGTGCTCTATCACGTGCAGGAGGGCGACGTGGTTGTCGTGGATGCGCGCGGCGACATGCGGTCCGGCATCTTCGGCGACATGATGTCGACCTACTTCAAGGGCCGGGGCGGCGCGGGCATCATCATCGACGGGGTGATGCGGGACCGGCCGAACGTGGAGAAGCTGGATCTGGCGCTGTGGCTCAAGGGCTGGTCCCCGAACTACCACGTGCAGACCGACATCTTCCCGAATGCCGTCAACGTCACCATCGCCTGCGGCGGCGTCACCGTAGTGCCGGGTGACATCATCGTGGCCGATGACGACGGCGCCATCGTCGTGCCGGTTTCAATGGCCGAGCAGGTGATCGAAGAAGGCCAGAAGCATGCCGAGTGGGAGACGTTCTCGCGCATGAAGCTGATGGAGGGCGCGCCGTTGCAGCGCTATTATCCGCTGCATCCGGATGCCAACGACGAGTATGAGGCCTGGCGCAAGCTCAACCCGGTCAAGGGCTGAGCTTGGCGCCAGCGAGCGCTCCGGGGGCTACTCGAACCACGTAGTCCCCGGATACTGGTGGGCTCTTGCCACCTCTTCGTTCAGTTCGAGGCCGATCCCCGGCCTGTCGCTGAGCCTGATCTTTCCGTCCTTGATGATCTCGCCGCCATCGGTGATCGTCGACCAGTACTCGCGGCGGAACCAGTGGAACTCCAGCACCAGGAAGTTGGGAATGGTGGCGCAGACATGTGCCGATGCCATGGTGCCGATGGGCGAGGAGACGTTGTGCGGGGCGAACGGGATCGAGTAGAGGTCCGCCAGTTCAGCGATCTTGCGGCACTCGGACAGGCCGCCGCACTTCGGGATGTCGGGCATGATGATGTCGACGGCCTGCTGCTCGAGCAGCTTGCGGAAACCGTGCCGGAGATAGAGGTTCTCGCCGGCGCAGATCGGCGTCGACGTGCTCCGCGTGATTTCGGCCATCACGTCGATGTTCTCGGGCGGGATCGGTTCTTCGAGCCACATGAGCTGAAGGTGCTCGAGATCGCGCGCGAGCCGGATGGCGCTGTGCTTGTCCAGCCGCGTGTGGAGGTCACAGGCGACCTCCACGTTCTTGCCTGCGGCCTCGACCACCATCTCGGCCAGCTGGACCATGCGGTCATGCTCCCATTTGTTGGGAGTCATGTTGAAGCCGTCCTTCTCGTACCAGTCCGTTTCCGTGCCGGTATGGCCATAGGCCCGGATATCGAGATCGATCTTGAGCGCGCTGAAGCCGGCTTCGAGAACCTCGTCCACCTCGCGCTGGACCTCGTCCATGTTCATGCCGGGCGAAACTTCGCAGTCGCAGTAGACGCGGATACTGTCGCGGAACTTGCCGCCCATGAGTTCGTAGATCGGCACGTTGAGTGCCTTGCCCTTGAGGTCCCAGAGCGCAATCTCGATACCGGTCAGCGCCGTGATCAATGCGCCGGCAAAGCCGCCCTCGAACACGAGGCTGCGCCTGATCTCCTCGAAGATGGCGTCGATCGCGAAGGGATCGCGGCCGATCAGCCTTTGCGCCAGTTCGCGCTGGATGATGGCGATGGCCTGGTGTCCGCCATGGACGCACTCGCCCAACCCGGTAATGCCCGCGTCGGTCTCGATCCTGACCCACAGATGCATGCAATGGCCGACGGTAGCCGCCGTCTTGACCGCCGTGATCTTCATGAAAGCTCCCCCAGAATGGTCTTGTCCCTGCACACCGAAGCGCCGTCGGTCAGGGCTCCTCTCCCCAATCCTCGAAGGCCGTGATGCCGATGTGCAGGTGAGACTGCAGGGCATACTGGTAGAGGATTCTGTCCCTCTGCTCCAAGGCGTTCACCACCGCGGCGTGCTGTTCCACGGTCTCGTTGGTGAAATTGTGCAGTTCCTTGCCGCGCTCCATGATGCGGATGATGATCGGCTTCATGATGCGATACACGTCCGTGACGGCGCGGTTCTTGAGGATCGACACCAGTCGCAGGTGAAACTGGAAGTCCATCTCGGAGGCTTCCACTATCGACACGGCTGCGCGGAGCTGATCGTTGACCTTGCGCATCTCGGCGATGTCCTCGTCGCACAGCTGGTCGAAGATCGTGTCCACCGAACCGACCTCGATGAGCCGGCGAAACCCCTGGATGTCGTTGAAGGTGCGGCGCGAGATGTCGAGGGTGTTGAACGAGAACAGGTCGAGCGCCCGCTCCATCCGGTCATCGATGATCGTCGCTCCCACCTTGGGGCGCACGGAGACGACCCCATAGGCCTTCAGGATGCGCATGGCCTCCCGAACCGTGTTGCGACTGGCCTGGAAACGCTGGCAAAGCTCCCGCTCGGTCGGCAGGCTGTCTCCCACACCGAGCCCGCCATCGGAGATGAGGCCCCGAATCTTGATGACCATGGTGTCGACGGCGGAGGGAATGGAACTGCGAACGGGCTGTCCCCCTGCCCCTCCGAGCCGCGACTGGTCGTTCATCCCTTCACCGCTCCGACTGTCAGGCCTTCGGACAGGAACCGCTGGGCATACACATAGAGTATGGCCACCGGGACAGCCGTCAGCAGCGAAGCAGCCATCAGCTTGCCCCAGGGCAGGATATCGCCAACGACCAGCGACTGCAGGCCGATCGGCAGCGTGCGCAGCGATTCACTGGTGATGAAGACGAAGGCGAACAGGAACTCGTTCCATGCATTGGTGAAGGCGAACAGGGTGACCGAAAGGATGGCCGGCGCCGCCAGAGGAAGCGTTATCCGCCAGAAGATGTAGAGCCGGCTGGCGCCGTCGATCCGCGCCGCCTCTTCCAGCTCCACCGGGATGGAACGGAAGTAGCCCATCAGCACCCAGGTGGCGAAGGGCAGCAGGAAGGTCGGATAGGTTATGATCAGCGCCGTGTGGGTGTTGATCACGCCGATATTGGTCAGCGTCTGGTAGAGCGGAATGAACAGCAGCGTGCCCGGCAGCAGATAGGTGATGAGCAGCAGCGTCGTCAGCAGCCCCGCACCGCGGAAGCGCAGCCGCGAGAGCGCATAGGCGGCCAGCGACGCCAAGGCGACGGAAACCACTGTGCTGAGCGCCGCCACGAACGCCGAGTTCATCAGCCAGGTGAGGAACGGCGTGTCCCTTAGGAGCGACGTGTACTGATCCAAAGTCGGGGGATCGGGCCAGAAGATGGACCGGCGCTCGCTGATCTGTGGCGTGGATTTCAGCGAGGTGGTGACGATCCAGTAGAAGGGGAAGATCACGAAGGCCAGGAACGGCACCAGCACCAGGAAGCGGGCCAGCGGGCCGGCATTGGAACGGGCCGTGTGGCGCAGGATCGGCTGCGCGGCAGGCCGCCCGGTGGCAACGCGGACGCGCCGCACCACCCATTCGAGACCGGCAAAGATCAGCTGGATCGGCAGGAAGACGAGGTCGATGATGACGTTGACCAGCCACGTAGAGCCGGCGAGCAACCGGTCGGTGACACTGGGCCCGCGCTCGGGGCTGCCGTCACGCTTGTCGTCCTGCCGCATGAACCGTGCCAAGAGCCAGATCAGGATGGCCATGAGCGGCGCGACGCTGAAGGCAATGGCGATGCCGGGTCCGTACTGCAGCGAGCCCAGGGCCTTCTCATACGCCAGGATGGAATAGAGCTTGGTCGCCCCGCTTGGCCCGCCACCGGTCATCAGGAACGGCAGTCCGAACTGGTTGAAGGTGGAAATGAACGACAGGAGCAGCGTCACCACGATCACGTAACGCAGGCTGGGCAGGGTCACGTTGCGGAAGCGCTGCACCGCATTGGCGCCATCGACCTGCGCCGCCTCGATCTGTTCGCGGTCCACGGCCTTGAGCCCGGCAAGAAGCAGCAGCACGAAGAAGGGGATGCCCTTCCACACGTTCACCGAGATGATGCTGCCCATGGCCATGTTGGGATCGGAGAGCCAGCCCAGCGGGCGATCGATGACTCCCACGCCCTGCAGGATCGGGTTGAGCCCGCCGAACATGGGATCGTAGATGCTCTTCCAGGCCAGCGCCGTGACGATCTCGGGGACGATCCAGGGCAGCAGCATGATGCCGCTGAGCAGGCTTCGGAACGGCAGGCGGCTGTTCAGGATCAGCGCCACCGTCATGCCGATGACGAACTTGAGGCTCAGCGACCAGAAGGTGAACTGGATGGTGTTCTGCATGGCCTGCAGGAAGTCGCTGCTGGTCCACAGCCGCTCGTAGTTCCGCAGCCCCACACTGGTGGTCTCGCCGGTAAGGAAGTTGAGCGAGGTCGTGCTGATGAAGATGGCACTGACGAAGGGCCAGAAAATCAGCAGCGCCATGATGAGCACCATGGGCAGGACGAACAGGTAGCCGACCTTCCAGTCGTTCCCCAGGATTGTGTCCAGCCGCTTCCTGAGACTTGGTCCCCTCGTCGAGGCGGGCGCCATCGTCAAGCTGATGCGGTCATCCATGCGCGTCTCCTTCGGCAGGGCGCTCCCGGTGAGGGTGCCAGGCAGAATCGGGAAGTCCGAAGTCGGTCAAGAACCGTGGGGGGGGGGGGGGGGGGGGCCCCCCCCCCC
>JAEZHZ010000383.1 GCA_023436745.1 Pseudomonadota bacterium
CGGCGCAGCACCGAGGCCAGTGCCGCCATCGGCCAGCTGCGCGAGGCGCTTGCAAGCCGTGACGAGCGGAAGGCTTCGGCGGAACTCGAGGTCGCGGAAGCGCGCATCGCCAGTGCCGAAACGCGACTCAACGAGATCCTGGGCGAGGAACAGGTAGTCAGCACCAACCGCGTCCCCCTGCTGGCCGACGCGCTGGGCGAAGACGATGCGTTGGTGGCACTCAGGGACATGGTCCTGGGCGTGGAGGACGCCATCCTCTCCGAAAAGTCCATCGACGAGGCGGCTCTTCGTGACAGACTGGGCAAGATCGCGAGCCGGGTCAGTCACATAGTCTACGCGTCCGAGCCTGCCGAGACGGCGCGGCCCGAGGAGAGCCTGTTCGACCGCGTGCAGCGCTTTGCCGACGAGGACCTCGAAACAGTGGAGGCGGCCGATCCGCAGCGCCGCGTCACCGAGCGCATGTCGGCACTTCAGGAAATCCTGGGACGGTGACCGCCTCTTAGGATGCCCCTACTCCGCGACGATCACCACGCGACGAAGTTCTTCCCCTGACACCTGGTCGAACACCAGCAGGACCGTCTCGCCCGCGGCGCGATAAGTCACGTTGATCGCGCCTTCGGCAACCACAGCCGAAAGAACATCGGCTCCGGCGGGCACGGACACCGCCTCGGCTACCACGGCGGGGGGCGCATCGCGCATCACCCGATAGACAAGTGCGAAGCCAATCGCCATAAAGCCCAGCAGCAGGACGCCGATTGCCACGGCGAACGAGCGTCGCGCCCTGCCCATCAGCGCCATCGCCTCTGGCGAGAGTGCTTCGACTTCCGGCCCGGTGCCGGTCTTTTCAGGATCATGCATGGCGGAAGATACCGAATTCGAGTTCGAGGGCGAGCCCGTTACCGTTGCGGTCGACGAGGCCATGGCGGGCGGCCGGCTTGATGCGGTGCTGGCGGGCGAACATGCGCTGCTGAGCCGCAACCGGATCAAGGACCTGATCCTGAACGGTGCTGTCACTATCGACGGCCGTCCGGTCAGCGAACCCAAATACCGGCTCAAGGCCGGCGAGACAATCGTCCTTCTGGCCCCGCCTCCGGAAGATGCGGAGCCCGAGCCCGAGAACATCCCGCTCGATATCCTCTACGAGGACGACCAGCTGATCGTCGTCAACAAGCCGGTAGGCATGGTGGTCCATCCCGCGCCGGGTTCGCCGAGTGGCACCCTGGTGAATGCGGTGCTGTTTCATTGCGGCGATACCCTCAAGGGCATCGGCGGCGTCAAGCGCCCGGGGGTCGTACACCGGCTCGACCGCGATACCTCGGGGGTCATGGTTGTGGCCAAGACGGAGCAGGCGCACCGTCATCTTGCCGAACAGTTCGCCGACCACGGCCGCACCGGGCCGTTGCACCGCGCCTATATCGCCTTCGCCTGGGGCATGACCGAGGCCGCACGCGGCACCGTCGAAGCCCCGCTTGGCCGTGACAATAACAACCGCCTGAAACAGGCAGTCCGCAAGGACGGCCGTGAAGCCATCACCCACTACCTGGTAGAGGCCCGTTACGGTGGTGACGGATGGGACATAACCCGGCTGGTCTGCCAACTCGAGACCGGGCGCACCCACCAGATTCGCGTGCATATGGCTCACATCGGCCATCCGCTCGTTGCCGACAGCGTCTATGCGTCGGGCTATGCCACCAAGGTGAACAAGCTGCCGGACGATGTGGGTAGCGTCGTCCGTGCTCTGGGGCGCCAGGCGCTGCACGCTGCGGAACTGGGTTTCGAGCACCCCACTACGGGCGAGGAGATGCTGTTCGAAGCACCGCTTCCGGACGACCTTGCAGCCTTGGATGAAGCGCTGGAGCCTTATAACCGCGCCTTTGCCTGAGCCGCCGCAGGAACGCCGACGTCCCGCCAGTCGAGCATGCAGGAACCAATGCGCACAATCTGCATTGTTCCTCCCTTACAATAGCCTCATTGCGTCCTATATATATCCATCGTCGATTGCCGATGGGCCATTGTGGCCATTGGCGACCGGCGCTATCCGCCCGCATCGCGGGGGAACATGAAAGGGGGTGCGTACATGGCCCAGTCCAATCTTCCGGTTCTCTCATCCGAAGGTGGCCTCAGCCGCTATTTGCAGGAAATCCGCAAGTTTCCGATGCTCGAGGCCAACGAAGAGTACATGCTCGCCAAGCGCTATCAGGAGCACGGTGACCCCGGCGCCGCCCAGAAACTCATCACCAGCCACCTCCGCCTGGTGGCAAAGATCGCCATGGGATACCGCGGCTACGGCCTGCCGATCTCCGAAGTCATCTCGGAGGGCAACGTCGGCCTCATGCATGCGGTGAAGCGCTTCGAGCCCGAGAAGGGCTTCCGTCTTGCGACTTACGCTATGTGGTGGATCCGCGCCGCCATCCAGGAATACGTCCTGCGCTCGTGGAGCCTCGTCAAGATCGGTACCACCGCCGCGCAGAAGCGACTGTTCTTCAACCTGCGCAAGGTGAAGGGACAGATCGCGGCACTGGACGACGGAAGCCTGCACCCGGACCAGGTCAAGCAGATCGCCAACACGCTCAACGTCACCGAACAGGACGTCGTGCAGATGAACGCGCGCCTCAGCGGCGATGCGTCGCTGAACTCGCCCATGCGCGCGGACGAGGGCTCGTCCGAGTGGCAGGACTGGCTGGTCGACGATACGCCGAGCCAGGAAACTGCACTTGGGGAATCGCAGGAGCTGGATGAGCGGCTTGGCTTGCTCAGCCAGGCGATGGACGTGCTCAACGAACGCGAGCGCGCGATCTTCCAGGCACGTCGCCTGCAGGACAATCCTTCCACGCTCGAGCAACTGGCACAGCAATACGATGTCAGCCGCGAACGCATTCGCCAGATCGAGGTTCGAGCCTTCGAGAAGGTGCAGGATGCCGTGAAAAAGGCGGCAGCGGCAAACTAGCCGCAAAAACCGACAAGTATCGGAATGCCCGGCCTCGCGCCGGGCGTTCTTGTTCAGGGCTATGCCTGCCCGGTCGTCGAGCCGGTCGCCATCAGGTCCCACAAGCGCTCCCGCTGCAGGATCAGCAGCCACGGCGCGGCTCCCTCGGGCGTGATCTCGACCTGCCCTCCCAGCCCCTGGTTGGAGGTGCCAAGCAGCCCGCCCGGGCGCATGTGCAATCCATCAAGCGGATAGAGCAGGCCCGTAGACCCGATGAAGCTGATCGGCTCAAGGGGATGTATGGAGATGCGCTCTCCCGGGGCTGCCTCAAACCGGGTCGCTCCAACCACCGCCATCGCGACGTCGACCTCGTCCACCAGCATCAACCGGCGTCGCGGCGCATATTCCAGCACCGCACTGAGCGCGGCCAGCGTGTGATCGAGCCTCTTGCCGGTCATGCCGAGTGCCAGCGTCACCGGTGCACTGGTCGAATAGAGCGCCTTCTGGAAGTCCGTCGTGGTCTGCTCGGGGATGTGATGGACGACCGTGCGCTGTTCCCAGGCGGCACGATCAGCAAGGGAGTCGAGATCCCCCACGATGGCGACAGGCTCCAGCCCCGCCGCGGCTATGACGTCCGCGCCGCCATCGGCCCCTACAAGCGAGACGCCTCGCTCTTCAAGGTCGCGCAGCAGCGAGGGGTCCACGGCGCCGCCGCCGACAATGGCGAGGGGCCCCTCGAATCGCAGGGTTGGGGCGACCTCCCCCGATCGGACTTGCACTGTCACGGAACGCTCATTAAACGTGGGCTCGTCTCGCTGGGGTGTTCCGCGTTGCCGGAACTGAGAAATTACCCATTGAACCTGAACCAGGTCATGCTGGCGGAGGAAGTTCGAGATGGCAAGGGCGCCTGCGCGCGCCCCAACCCATTGACGCATCCCTCAACGCATGACCGCACACGAAGGGATGAGCCATGCTCAACACTACCCGTCTCGCTGCTGCGGTCCTTCTTGGAATGGGCGCCGCGCCTCTTATCGCAGAAGAAGTACCGATCCTGACCGTCTACACCTATGACGGCTTTGCTGCCGAATGGGGGCCTGGTCCGGGATTGAAGGCGGGCTTCGAAGCGATCTGCGGCGGCTGCATTGTCGAGTTCGTTGCGGCCGATTCATCTATCGGCGCGCTGCGGCGCGTTCAACTCGAGGGCGACACGACCGAGGCCGATCTCATCGTTGGCCTCGATACGGCGATCGCAGGCGAGGCACGGGCCACGGGGCTGTTTGCCGAACATGGTCTCTCATTAGAGGATGTCACGGTTCCCGGTGGGTGGAACGACCCCACATTCGTGCCGGTGGACTATGCCCACTTCGCTTTCGTCTACGACACCGACACAGTGACTTCCCCGCCGACCTCCTTCGAGGAACTGATCGCACTACCGGAGGACTTCAAGATCGTCATCCAGGACCCACGCTCTGCAACGCCAGGCCTCGGCCTCGTGCTGTGGGTCAAGGCGGCCTATGGGGACCGCGCCGCGGAGATCTGGCAGGGCCTCAAGCCTCACATCCTGACTGTCACGCGTGACTGGAGCGAGAGCTACAACCTCTTCCTTTCGGGGGAGGCCGACATGGCCCTCTCGTATACCACGTCCCCGGCATATCACGTCGTCGCCGAAAACGACGACACCATCCAGGCGGCGCTGTTCGAGGAGGGGCACTTCCCGCAGACAGAAGTCGCCGGCATCCTCGTGTCCTCTGACAAGCAGCAACTGGCCAGCGAGTTCCTCGCCTACCTCGCTTCACCACAGGGCCAGGCTATCATCCCGACGACCAACTGGATGTTCCCGGTTGTCGATCTCGGCGACGAACTTGACCCTGCCTTTGCTGCCCTGCCGCAGCCGGCCAAGACACTGACGCTCACCGATGCGGACATCGAAGCCAACTCCGCCGACTGGATCGAGGAGATGCTGACCGCTATCCAGTGACGAAAGCCCCCGTCTCCCGACAGGAGGCGGGGTTACCCGAGCCGCCAATGCAAACCCTGCCTCCCCGCCCGCTCAGGATCGCCGTCGCCACCGTCCTGGCCCTCGCCATCACCGCACTCATTGCGGCGGTCTTCTGGGCCATCCTCGACGCCGCTGCGGGCCCGAGTCGGACACGGATAGACATCCCCCACCTGCTGCGAATGACCTCGCTTCAGGCCGGCCTGACCACGATCCTGTCGCTAGGTGTTGGGATGGCGCTCGCCTGGAGCCTCAACCGCCTCCGCTTCCGGGGGCGAGAACTCGTTGTGGGACTGTTCGCGGCCGCGATCGTCACGCCCGGGATGGTCATCGCCTTCGGTCTCTTGGCCATCTGGGGCCGCAATGGCTGGATCAATCGCGCCAGTGAAGCGCTGTTCGGTGCCCCGATTGGCAACCCTGCCTTCGGGCTTTCCGGTATCCTGTTGGCGCATGTGGTTCTCGACGGCGCCTTCGCCGCGCGTATCCTGCTGGCGCGGCTCGATGCCATTCCGGACGCACGCCTGAGGACCGGACAATCACTCGGGCTCGGCGCGTGGCAGCGGTTCAGCATCATTGATTGGCCCGCCATGCGCGGCACGCTGCCGGGCCTCGGGGCGATCATCTTTCTTCTTGCCTTCACGAGCTTCCCCATTGTGCTGATGCTCGGCGGGGGCCCGGCCAACCAGACGCTGGAAGTCGCCATCTACTCCGCTGTCCGCCAGAACTTCGACCTTGCCGGAGCCGTAGCCCTGGCGCTGACGCAGATCGCGGTCTGCGCGACGGTCATCCTTGCCGCCTCCATGCTGGCCCCGGTGCCGGCCGCACTCGGAAAGTCAGCGGCACCACGCTGGCGCGACGGAAAACCCGTCCGCGTCGTGCAATGGCTGATCCTGCTGGTCGGTGTCGCCGGATTCCTGCTGCCACTGCTGTCGGTGCTGGCCGATGGCCTGACAGCTGGCGTTGCCGAACTCCTTGTGCGCCCGGTATTCTGGTGGTCCGCGCTCAGCAGCTTCGTCATTGCCTCCCTGTCGGCACTGCTCACCCTGGTGCTCGCGATGGGCCTGGCACTGGGACGTGCCGCAACGGCACAGCCGGTGACGCGCACGCTGCTCGGTGTACCGCCATACGCCTATCTTGCTGTTCCTGCGGTGGTGCTGGCACTCGGCTTCTTTCTTCTGGTTCGCAACGCCGGCATTGCACCCGCAAGTGCGGCACCTGCCGTCGTGGTCCTCGGCAACAGCCTGCTAGCCCTCCCCTTTGCCATTGCCACGCTTGGCCCGCCCCTCGAAGCGATTGCCCGCACAAGGGGCAAGCTGATCCGATCGCTGGGCCTGAGTGGCACCCGCCAGTTCCTCGCCATCGAGTACCCTCTGCTGGGGCGTGACCTAGGTATCATGCTGGCGCTGGCGTTCTGCTTCTCACTCGGAGATCTTGGGGTCATCGCGCTGTTCGGCACCGAGAACTTTCAGACTCTTCCGCTGATGATGTTCCGCAGCCTCGGCGCCTACCGCACGAATGACGCGGCGGCGATCGCCGCCGTCCTGCTCATCGGCACTGTCGTGGCCTTTGCTGGCCTGCCGCGCATTGTCGAAAGGATTGCCAATGCTCGCCGCTGATGTCCTGACTTTCGCCTATCCTGGGCAGGTGGTGCCCTACCGGTTCTCGTTCACGGCAATGCCGGGCGAAATCACCGCCATATCCGGGCCGAGCGGTTCCGGAAAGTCGACACTGCTTGACCTGATCGCGGGCTTTCTGGAGCCGAGCAAAGGACAATTGCTGCTCGACGGGAAGAACTTGCTCCCGCTGGCGCCGGAAGACCGCCCCGTATCGCTACTCCTGCAGTCGGACAATCTCTTCGATCATCTGACCGCGGGCCGGAATGTCGAACTGGGCCTGCCGGCGGGCGTGCGGCGAAGTGAACGCATCGGCCGGATAACGGCGGCAATGGCTGAAGTAGGGCTAGATGGCCTTGCAGCCCAGCCAGCCGCGACTCTATCGGGTGGCCAGAAGCAGCGGGTTGCTCTGGCGCGCACGCTGCTGCGCGGCCGGGAGGTACTGCTTCTCGACGAACCCTTCTCGGCACTGGACGACGATACGCGCCGTGCGACCCGGGACCTGGTGGCAACGCTCACTCGCCGCCACAACTGGCATACGATCCTGGTCAGCCATCACGCCGACGACGTCGAGGCACTCGCCTCGCGCCGCTATCGCATCGCCGCTGGGGAACTGCTGGAGGGCTGAACCTACTCAGCCCAGGCCGCGAAGACCTGTTCGAACAGTTCCTGCGCCTCTTCGTCCTTTTCCAGGGTGATGATGGCATTGCGGCCCGTACCGTAGACGATTGCCAGATCCAGCCAGCGCCGGTTCTCAAGCAACTCCGTGTTGGCGGTCAGGTCGTTCGCCGCAGCGCTCAACGCGAACAGGAACGAGTTGCCGACGACCCGAGCCGAAGCCCCGACCAGCGGCGTACCCGTAACCAGTTCCTCGTCCTTCAGCAGGACACCGGCGACGCTGGCGATGCTGCCGCCGACGAAGCTGTCGCTCACGTCGAAATCGACTTCCATCAGATGGCTGGCGGGCAGTGCTGGATCCGAGTTCTTTCGAATGGTGACATCCACCGACAGATTACGGGCCGGAATGCTCGCGGTCCCGATCAGCGTCGGCAGGCCCAGTTCGTCCTCCCCGCGCGCCCATTCCACAGATCCCGAGAACGGCACAGCGCCGGAACGGCCATCGGAGCTGGCTTCAAGCAGTAGCGACTGGCTGCCGGCAAGCACTGCCGGATCAACGGATGCAGCGATGTCGTCAGTCCCGGGCAGAGCCTCTTCCGCTGTCGGCAGGCGCTCCTCGGACTTGATCTCGCTATTGGCACTGATGTCGGGCAGCGCGGTTTCGTTGCCCTGCGGCACCACAGCTTCCGGCGTGGGCTCCAGCCGGTCGTCGATCTCGAGCCCCCCGATCTCGGCAGCGGCATCGGGTGTGGCGACCGGCGTGGTGTTGCCCGGGCCGGTCGTCTCGTCGGTCGGCTGCAAGGGTGCGTCGAGCGCCGGCGGTGCCAGAGCCGGAGCGGTATTGTCCGTGGTCTCGGTCACCTGAGGCTGACCCTGTCCGAACATCTGTTCGAGATCGACATAGCCCTCGCGCCAGGCCCAGTAGCCCGCTCCGCCGACACCGGCAAGCAGCACCACAAACACTGCCAGAAAGATGGTAAGGCCTGCGCCCGACCGGGACGGCGGCGGGCTGTCAGTGTCGAAATCCGTCTCAGCACCGCTCTTTTCGGGTGGAACCATCGCGAAGCCGTCGCGGCTGCTCTCTAGGGGGGCGTCGGCGGGTTCGCCGCGCGCCTCACGGTCAAGAGTCTGGATGGCGCGCTGGATTGCACCCTCGGCCTCGCTGGCCTCGTCGGGCGGCGTTTCCACCTCGACTTCCCGCACGGTGGAGAGCGCTTCCTCAACCGGCGTCGTCTCAGCCATGGCGAGGGGCGACGTCGCCTGACGGGCGACGGCATGCTGGGCGTTCGGCTCGATGCGTGGGCCGAACCTTACCGGCTCGCCCCCGGAGCGGCTGCCGGCAAGAGGCGCAGGCTCGCGCCGCGCGTCGGAAGCAGCGGAGCGGGCGGGCAGTTCAAACTGGCGAACGTTGGACGGCGTCGCATCGGCGCGCGGCGTGAACGCCGGATACGGCGTCTCCCGAGCCTTGGGAAGAACGGGGGTCACCTCGGCACCTGCCGTCGCGGCTGCCTTGGCGATGATCTCCTCGATGGAGAGCTTGTCGTTGTCGGTTTCGGGGGCCGGAGCTTCAGGCTCCGGCTGGGGCTGCTCAACCACAGCAGCGGTGGGGGCCGGGGAAACGGGCTGTGCGGGTTCCGGCGTTGCCACCGGCTCAACCAGCGCGGGCTCAGCGGAGGGTTCCACCTGTGCCGCGGTGGTGACTTGCGCCGGTTCGCTTGCTGGTGCCGGCTCGCTCGCAGCCGGCGCAGGCTCCGGCGCGGTCGGCGGATTGGTCCAGCTCGGCCGCAGCGCAGAAGGGTCCGGCGGGCGCGCGCCGAAGGCGACATCCCGGCCGAGCTGGATGACCGCTTCGCTGGCCTCCTGCTCGACCTGCCGGATGCAGTCCTCGAGTTGCAGCCGATGCTGGGTGATCTCGCGCGCCGGAAGCGGCGGCTCGATCGCCCGAAGCTGACCGACCAGAGCAGAGCGCGCCTTCTCGTAGACCGCGCGACGCGCAGACCCGTTGTTTTCCGGTAAGGCCGCGATGGCCCGGCGCAACAGCTCTTTGTAATCCGCCATCGGCTACTTGGTACTCAGGTTTCGGTGGTGTTGTAACAAAAATTATCAGTCTTGGAACGGGTCAACCACCAGGATGGTGTCGGCGCGCTCCGGGCTGGTGGACAACAGAGCCACCGGTGCACCGATGAGTTCCTCGATGTGACGGACATACTTGACGGCCTGGGCGGGCAGTTCAGCCCAGCTGCGTGCGCCGGCCGTGGTCTCCGACCACCCCTCCAGAGTCTCGTAGATTGGCTTAACCCTCGCCTGTGCCCCCATTGAGGCGGGCAAATAATCAATGCGTGAACCGTCGAGTTCGTAGCCGACGCACACCTTGATCTCCTTGAGGCCATCAAGCACGTCGAGCTTGGTGAGCGCGATGCCGGTAATGCCAGAGGTCTTGACCGTCTGGCGCACCAGGACCGCATCAAACCAGCCGCAGCGGCGCGGCCGCCCGGTATTCACGCCAACCTCGCGACCGACCGTCGCAAGGTGATGGCCGATCTCGTCGTTCAGCTCGCACGGGAACGGACCTTCGCCGACCCGGGTCGTGTACGCCTTGGTGATGCCGAGCACATAGCCGATCGCGGTCGGTCCCAGTCCCGAGCCTGCAGCTGCCTGTCCTGCCACTGTGTTGGAGGATGTCACATAGGGATAGGTGCCGTGGGCGTTGTCGAGCAACGCACCCTGGGCGCCCTCGAAGAGGATTCGTGCACCTTCGCGGCGCTTGTCGTCCAGCACACGCCAGACCTGATCCATGAACGGCAATATCTGGTCGGCAATCTCGGTGAGTTCGTCGTGTATCGCCTGCGATTCGATCTCAACCAACCCCATCCCGCGGCGGAGGGCGTTGTGATGCGTGAGCAGTCGCTCGATCTTGCTCATCAGCGTTTCTGGTTCGCTGAGGTCCACAAGGCGGATGGCCCGTCGACCCACCTTGTCCTCGTAGGCCGGACCGATGCCGCGGCGGGTGGTGCCGATCTTGAGTCCCGAATTGGCATCCTCGCGGATGGCGTCCAGTTCGCGGTGCAGCGACAGGATCAGCGGAGCGTTGTCGGCGATGCGGAGCACCTCGGGGGTGATGGTCACCCCCTGCCCGCGCAGCTTCGCCATCTCTGCAACGAAGTGGTGCGGATCGACCACCACGCCATTGCCGATGACGCTGAGCTTGCCCTGAACGAGCCCCGAAGGCAGCAAGGCCAGCTTGTAGCTGACGCCGTCGATCACCAGCGTGTGGCCGGCATTGTGGCCGCCATGGTAGCGCACCACCACGTCGGCGCGCTCCGAGAGCCAGTCCACGATCTTGCCCTTGCCCTCGTCGCCCCACTGTGAGCCGACGACAACCACATTCGCCATTACCTAGTCCTTCTACCCATTCGGCGTGACGCAACCAGCCCGAGGCGAAAACCCCGAACTCACACTCTGTCGGACGTCAGTCCTGCGGCCGGTTCCGGTGGACATTTGAATACGGCCGAATAACTGCTAAGTCCGATTGTCCTTATATCACCCGAGCGACGATGACAAAGCCGCTGGAACTTCGAAATCGCGGCATTTCCGCTCTACTCGACCAGCCATACCTGCTGCTACTGCTCGCCCCCCTGTTCTGGGGCGGCAACGTGGTGGCAGCCAAGCTGGTCGTCGGCGAGATAGACCCGTACCTGCTCCTTGCCAGCCGCTGCGTGCTCGCTACGGCCGTGATCCTGCCGTTCGCGTGGCGGTTCCTCGGCGCTGACTGGCCTGTGATCCGGGGCACCTGGCTGCTGCTGATGGCTTACGGCGCCATTGGCTACGCGCTGTTCAATGTCTTTCTGTATGTGGGTCTACAGACCACCACGGGCGTGAACTCCGCCATCGAGCAGGCATCGCTGCCCATGCTGATTCTTGGGGCGAACTTCATCGTTTTCCGGGTGCGGGCACGCCTGCTTCAGATCGTCGGCGTGCTGTTGGCAATCTTCGGCGTGATCCTGACCGCAACGCATGGCGATCCGACCCGCATCCTGACGCTCGACGTCAACACCGGTGACGGCTTCGTCATCCTCGCCTGCCTCGCCTATACCGGCTACACGCTGGCGCTCCGCTTCCGCCCGAAAATGCACATCATGAGCTTCATGGCGGTTTCCTTCTCCGGCGCCGCCATCACCGGAGTAATCATGCTTGCTGTATTCGGGGGCGGCATAAGCGAGGTTGCGACACTCGCCGACGTTTCACCGACGGTGTGGGCGGTGATCGCCTATGTGGCAATCTTCCCGTCGATGTTCAGCCAGGTTGCCTACGCCCGCGGTGTTGAACTGCTGGGGGCAAACCGCGCGGCCCCAAGCCACAACCTCATTCCTGTTTTCGGCACCCTGGGATCAGTAGCGATCCTGGGCGAAAGGCTCGAAGCCTACCACTTCGTTGCGGCAGTGATCATCATTGCAGGCATCGTTCTGGCCGAATGGTCGGCGCGGCGACGGGCTCCCGCGACGACCTAGTCTGGCGAAGGGCGGATTACCCGCCCCTCGCGGTCGTTATCACTGGAAGTGCAGGGCCTTCGCCTGCTTCACGCCTTCGAGGGCGGCGATCTCCGAAAGCTGTGCTTCCGTGAGCGTGCCGTCGATAGAGACAAGCGCGATGGCATCGCCCCCGACCTCGGCACGGCCAAGGTTGAAGTTGGCGATATTGATGCCGAGAGTGCCGAGCAGGGTGCCCAGCCTGCCGATGTGGCCGGGCTTGTCCTCGTTGGTGACATAGAGCATCGAGGGAGACAGCTCGGCTTCCATGTTGATGGACTTGACCTGGATGATGCGCGGCTTGCCATTGGCAAACAGCGTGCCCGCGAGGCTCCGCTCCTGCCGCTCGGTTGTGACGGTCAGGCGGATATAGCCCTCATAGGCCCCCTGCTGGTCACGCGTGGTGGTCTCCACCGTGATGCCGCGGTCTTTGGCGATCTGCGGCGCCGAAACCATGTTGATGTCTCCGAGCGATGGCTTGAGCACGCCGTTGATCGCGGCCGCGACCATCGGACGAGTGTTGAGCCCCGCGGGTGTACCCTCGAACTCGATCTTGATGCCGGTGATCGCCGTTTCGGTGAGCTGGCCGGCAAACGAGCCGAGCGCTTCGGCGAGCTTCACCCAAGGGGTGATCAGCGGGGCCTCCTCGGCAGAGATCGAGGGGAAGTTGAGCGCGTTGGTTATCTCCCCCGTCATCAGGTAGGCGGAGATCTGCTCGGCGACCTGCAGCGCAACATTCTCCTGCGCCTCGGTCGTCGAGGCACCCAGGTGCGGGGTGCAGATGACGTTCGGCAGTTCGAACAGAGAATTGCTGGTCGCCGGCTCCTCAAGGAACACGTCGAGCGCTGCACCCGCTACCTGCCCCGACTTCAGGGCGTCATAAAGCGCAGCCTCATCGATCAGGCCCCCGCGGGCGCAGTTGATGATGCGCACGCCCTTCTTGGTCTTGGCCAGCGCCTCGGCGCTGATGATGTTGCGGGTCGCATCGATCAGCGGTGTGTGGAGCGTGATGAAGTCGGCGCGAGCGAGCAATTCGTCGAGGTCGACCTTCTCTACGCCCATTGTCTGCGCGCGTTCGGGTGAAAGGAACGGGTCGAAGGCGATGACCTTCATCTTAAGCCCTTGGGCACGGTCGGCCACGATCGAGCCGATATTGCCGGCGCCGATCAGGCCCAGAGTCTTGTTGGTGACCTCGACGCCCATGAAGCGGTTCTTTTCCCACTTGCCGGCGCGTGTGGAAGCATCCGCCTCCGGCAACTGGCGCGCCAGCGCCATCATCATGGCAATGGCGTGCTCGGCGGTCGTGATGGAATTGCCGAAGGGCGTGTTCATCACGATGATGCCCTTCTTGGTCGCAGCCGGAATGTCGACATTGTCGGCGCCGATACCGGCGCGTCCGATCACCTTCAGGTTGGTCGCAGCCGAGAGAATCTTCTCGGTGACCTTGGTGGCCGAGCGGATGGCGAGGCCGTCATACTGTCCGATCACC
>JAEZHZ010000392.1 GCA_023436745.1 Pseudomonadota bacterium
GAACACGACGGAGGGCCTTCTGGGGCTGGCCGGCTCGGCAAGGTATCTGCCGGATACCCAGCCCTCGACCCTGCGGCCTTCGATGTAGCACCAGCCGCGGCGGCAACCATCGACTTCCACGCGTTCACCGGCCTGCAGCACGGCGACCCGGGCGTAGTTGGCGCCCGGCCCGGTCCGGACGTTGACATTCGTGGTCGCCACGGCAGGCGCCGCAAGCGCGGCCGCCGACGTGACGACGAGCATGACGCCGCCCAAGGCGAGCGATCTTAGCTTCATTGTCGGATCCTCTGTGATTGGCAAGCCTCGAGGCCCGGGGCCAGTTGAGCCCTCTAAGTCGAGGTCTAGTTAAAACGGGCGGGCAATTCGGCTGTTCCGTTCCTCCCCTGCGGGTAATGCCGGGCAAGTTCGGGGCAACGAAGGGCGCGGCAATGTTCCCGGCACCGGGCTGGTGCAGGCGATCCGCAGGGGCCCCGCGCCTTCGACAGCGGGCTATTTCGACGTTCCCGCCTCGAGGATCGACACGATCGAGAACAGCGTGAAGCACACCGCGCCGAGCCCGGTGAGCACGCGCGAGGGGATGAAGAAGCTGGAGTCGGCCATCGCCGCCTCAGTCAGGAACGCGGCAAAGAACAGGCAGGCGAGACAGGTCATCACCGGAATGAGCGGCACCCGGTTCGCCAGCGCGAACTGCCGGCGCCAGACCGATGCCAGCAGCCAGACCTTGGATATGATGCTGAAGCAGATCATGCCCAGCCCGAGCAGGATGCAACCCGGCGCGATGCGTTCGGGCCGGTCGGAGCCGAAGAGCACGAACAGCCCCCACGCCAACGTCGCCCCGCCCATCAGCAGCACCCACCAGGACCAGTACCAGCGCTCTCCCTCGTCGAACTGGTTGCGCACCTGACGCACGACGGTGGCCACCAGCGCAATCAGGCTGGAACAGATCGCGGCCAGCCCCATCAGCACGTGCCCGGCAACATAGTGGTCGGTGATGCTCTCGTCCGTCAGCAGGATCGCCGCCCAGATGCCGCTGACCGCGGTGGCGGCAATGGGCACGCAGATCAGGATCCAGCCCGTGCCGGAACTATAGGCGGTTGCGGGTGGCCCGTCCTCGTGACGGCCGGCGGCATTCCGGGGAATAAGGGTGAAGGCGGAGGAGGCGGTCGCAACCGTCGAGACACAGGCCGCGATCAGCCCGACGCCGAACACGACATGGCCCGCGACGAAGGCATCGGCGGCGGTTCCGCTGGCCCGCAGCCACAGCCCCCATCCCGCGGTGATCAGGGCGGCGGCATAGCCGATGACCGGCAGGATCACCTTCCATTGCGGACCGAAGGTGTTGGTCAGCTGGCGGATGATCATCGCCGCGGTGGTGAACAGGGCGATGCAGATCGCCGTCAGGGCAATCAGCACGTGTCCGGCAACGAAATGGCCGGCGTCGGATCCACCCGAGAGGACATAGAGGCCGAACCCGAGGCAGACGGCGCCCATCATCAGGGGAATGGCACGAAACAGAACGCTGATTCCGTAATTCATGGCCGCGCTTCCGAGCCTCGCGGGTGCCGCATCCGCCTTTGTAGCGGCGGGCAGACAGGCCGGAATTGACCAACATCAAGTCCGGGGCCGCGGAGATGGCCGGATTTTGGCCCCTCCCAACCCGGTTCTGCGGCCCGAGCCTCAGGGGCTGCGTTGCGCGAGGGGCCCACCATGCTGGATTGACCGCGCCTGCCGCTCGGTCGCTTCCCGGCTACCGCATGCGCTTCTCGAGGCGGAACATTTCATCATCCTCCTCGCCCTCCGGCTCCTGCGGATGGTCCGGGTCCTGGTGGCCGCGGTGGAAGTACTCGGTGATGTGGAAACCGCAGACATTTGGACGTGCTGTCGGCCCTGCTCCGCCGGCATGTGCCGGAGCTCGGCGATGGCGCGCAGCTGTTCTGCCTGATGAGCCTCGTTTCGGCCGGCGCCCTGTCGGCCTACGTTCCGCCGCCACCCAGCCTGCTTCAGGCCTATGCCGAGGAGCCTGCACTGGCCATCATGAACCTTGACCTGCGCGAGGCGCTGCGGGTCGGCTTCACGTCCTCGCTGCTGGGCGTGCTGCCGCGCGACTGACCGGGCGTACCGCCGACCGTCAGCCGTGCTCGTCCGGGCGGGTGGTTGCCGGCTGCACCGACCAGTCTGCCGGCTCGTCATCGGTATCGGCGGCGGCGTCGGCCGCGGTCTGGTGGACCTTGCCCGGCTGATGATGGGCGGGCGCATAGATGGTGTAGAGCTGCATGGGCTCGTCGCCGGTGTTGGTGACATTGTGCCAGGCGCCGGCCGGGATCAGCACGCACCAGCCGTCTGAGACATCCTGGTCCACGATCAACTGCTCCTTGGAGGTGCCGATCTGGGCCCGGCCCTTTCCGGCATCCAGCCGCAGGAACTGGTCCGTCTCGGGATGCGCCTCCCATCCGATGTCGCTCCCCACCGGGATCGACATCAACGTTACCTGCAGGTAGCGGCCACTCCAGGCCACCGTGCGATAATTGCGGTTCTCGCGCGAGGCGTTCTCGATATCGAAGGATTGCGGCTGGGGA
This sequence comes from Pseudomonadota bacterium, assembly GCA_023436745.1. Taxonomy (GTDB): domain Bacteria; phylum Pseudomonadota; class Alphaproteobacteria; order Rhizobiales; family Devosiaceae; genus Devosia. Next base: position 2,577 of record JAEZHZ010000392.1, read on the forward strand.
CCGATGTCGCGAATGGGCATCTCATTCTCCTTGGGTCACCGGGCACCGCCGCTCCGCGAACAGCGATCGCGCCGAGGCGGCCAGAGGCTTTTCCAATCGCCGGCCCATGGGATGGTTCCGGGCCATTATCGCCACGCAAGGGACATCGAAGTCCTCGCTCCGCGGCACCCGGCCCGGTACGCGGGCGCCGGTGTGAGCACCCAAACCACTACGCCTCCTGGAGTATTGGTTGCGCCGGCCCTTCTCGTCCGGCAATAGGACCGCGAGGAGAGAACCACCATGACGACCATTGCCCTGTCGACCCGCAGCGAGAGCGCGGCGACGCGCCTCATCTTCGCGCTGGGCGGCATCGTGCTCGGCGCGTGGGCGCCGCTGGTGCCCGTTGCCAAGATGCGGCTCGGCGTGGACGAGGGCGTCCTTGGCCTGTTGCTGTTGTGCATGGGGGTCGGCTCGATCTTGGCCATGCCGGTGACGGCCTACCTGACCTCGCGCTTCGGCTGCCGGCAGGTGATCTCGATGTCCGGCGCGGGGCTGTGTCTCGTTCTTCCGGTGCTGTCGACCGCGGGCAGTGTCTGGCTCATGGCGCTTGCCCTCGTGGGGTTCGGGCTTGTCATGGGCTGCACGTCCGTCGCCATGAACCTCCAGGCGGTGCTGGTCGAGCGCAATGAGGGCAGGGCCCTGATGTCCGGCTTTCATGCGATGTTCAGCCTCGGAGGCATCCTCGGCTCGGGGGCGATGGCGCTGTTGTTCGCCCTCGGCGTGGCGCCGCTTGTCGCCTCCGCCATGGTCTCGGTGGTCATGCTGGCGCTGCTGGTGGCAGCACGTCCAGGGCTGCTTCCCGGCAGCGAACGCGAGGGCGCCAGGCCACCGGCGTTCGTGGTTCCGCAGGGCGTGGTCATCGCCATCGGCGTCCTCAGCCTGCTCGCCATGCTGGCGGAGGGCGGGGTGCTCGACTGGGGTGCGCTGTTCATGATCGAAGTGCATGACGCGGAACTGGGCATGGCCGGCTTCGCCTACACGGCCTTCGCCATCACCATGACCGTCGGGCGCCTGCTCGGGGACCGCCTGCGGACCGCTTTCGGCGACGTCAACCTGCTCGTCGCCAGCGCGGCGCTGGCGACCCTCGGTTTCCTTGCCAGCCTGTTCCTGCCATCGGCGCTCGCCGCCCTTCTGGGGTTCCTGCTGGTCGGCGCCGGCCTCTCCAACATCGCCCCCATCCTCTTCACGCTCACCGGCAAGACGAGGCGCATGCCGGCGAACCTGGCTGTCGCTTCGGTCCTGACGGTCGGTTATGTCGGGATCATCGCCGGTCCTGCGGGGATCGGTCTCATCGCCCACGCCACCAGCCTGAAGACAGCCTTCCTGCTTCTGTGCGGCGCCATGATCGTGATTGCGCTCTGCGCAAGGCCCATCGCCCGGCGCGTATAGTGGCGCGTCGCGCTCGCGCAAGTCGCTATCCGGGACTCGCCTAACTCCCAGGATGGGCGTAGCCTCGGCCTCTCAGCACGGGAGGACGTCATGACCACCAACGTGAAGGACTTGCTCGCAGCCGCCAACGCTGAAGTTCCGAGAGTGTCGCCCGACGATGCCAGGCGCATGGTGAGCGAGATGAATGCAGTCATCGTAGACGTGCGGGACATGCCAGAGCTGCAGGTCAGCGGGAAGATTCCCGGCTCGATCCACATCCCTCGCGGCATGCTCGAGTTCCGGGCCGATCCGGAAACGCAGTACCACGACGCCAACCTGTCGAAGGACCGGCCAGTCATCCTGCACTGCGCGTCCGGAGGCAGATCGGCCCTTGCCGGGCAGACCCTCAGGAGCATGGGGTACGCCGAGGTCTACAATCTCGGCGGGTTCAAGGATTGGGTGGAAGCCGGCGGCGAGGTGGAGAAGGTCGGCTAACCGGCGCCTTCAGCCCGATGAACCTGATGGAGCGGCGCACGGCGGCCGCCACTAGTGCTGCGCCACCGTGACGCTTCGCGGATGCGGGATGCTGCCGGCCTGCCGGTACTGCAGCAGGCCCTCGGCGACCGATGTCCTGCCGACATAGCCGAGGTCCCGCCGCGCAGCGGCATCGCTGGTGCTGAACTCGCGGCCGATCATCCGCACCATCGACCGCGACAGCGGCGGATCCTCGGGCCGGCGACGGATGGACCAGATGGTCTCCATCATCCGCCCCAAGGTGAACGCAAGGCCGTAGGGTATCGAGCGCAGCTTCTCCACCGACAGCCCCTGAACGCCGGCTATCATGCTGACGAACTCGCGGAAGGTCAGCGTCTCGCGGTCATTGACGAAGTAGGCACGGCCGCCGGTTCCCCGCTCCAGGGCACATTCGATGGCTTCGACGACGTTGTCGGCGTGGCAGGTGCCATAGGCATAGTCGCCCCGGTTGATGAACGCGAACTGGCCCGAGGCGACCGCTCCCGGCAGTTCCCGGCTCCACATGTCCCCCGCGCCCCAGATGCCGGGCGGGCGGATGGCGACAGTGCGGAAACCGGGGCGGTTGGCGCCGAGCACCAGCGCCTCCCCTCGGGCCTTGCTGGCGATATATGCCGAGAAGCTTCCGGGATATGTGGGCGCGCTCTCGTCGGCGTTCCGCACCGGCGAGCCGCGGTCATCCATGATGACGCCGGCGGCGCTGACATGGATCAGCGTCTTCGCGCCGGCGGCCATGGCCGCCTCGATCAGCGCAGCCGTGCCGTCGACATTGGTGCGGAAATAGGGTTCGCGCGGGCCGGCGAAGCGAAACAGGGCCGCTGCGTGCACCACGGCATCGACGGGCGGCAGCACCAGCGGCGCGCGTCCTTCGAGATCTCCCTCGACGGGCACTGCGCCCATGCTCGCCAGCATGCGGTGTGACGACGCCGATCGGGCAAGCGCTTGTATCTCATGGCCGGATTGGACGAGCCGGGCGACAATGCGCCTGCCCAGGAAGCCGGTACCGCCGGTAACAAGTATCCTCATGGTCTCAGTCCTTCTCATCGGGGCGCAGGATTGCCTGCATCGCCCGCTCACGGAGGTCGTCGATAACGGTTGGATCGGGTGGCCTCGTACCGCGCTGCTGCGCCGTCACATGCAGCAGGGCAGCCGCGTTTGCAGACGCCCAGGCATGGTCGGCGGCGGTCTCGGCAGACATCGCCAGGCGCCCTTCGGCGGCCAGTGCGCGAACGCGCCCGAGCAGGAGTTCAAAGGCCTTGGCGGCGGCGGGGATCTCGGCCCCCTGCAGGAAGCGGCTCATCATCGCCACGTAGAGCCGGGGTCGCGCCGCGGCGAAGCCGACATAGTTGTCCCAGCCTTCCCGCAGGGCGGTTTCCGGGTCGTTCGACTGCATGGCGGCCAGCTTGCCTGCGAGGAACTGCGCGAACGCCGCATCCATGGCGGCGCTGAGCAGCCCGTCGGCATTGCCGAAGTGGTGGTAGAGCGTCGGTGCCGAGACCCTGGCAATGGCGCAGACGGCGCGGGTCGAGAACTGGGCTTCCCCGTCGTGTTCCAGCACCTCGAGTGCTGCGGCTACAAGAGTGTCGCGTGTGTCCATGCCTTTTCTATAGCACTGCTATAGTGGCGTGTATATAGCGGTGCTATAGAGGCGCGTGGTCTGGCGCTATTCGAGGCAGAGCCCCGTGAGCTCCACATGCGCTGCGTAGACTTCGGGATCGTTGATTGCCCGGCAGCCGAGGACGACGACAGCCGCGTTCCGCTCGAGATGGCTCGTCCATGAGGTGCCGAGCCCGCCGGCCCAGCCGATCTCGCCGGACCAGCCTTCGTCCATCCGGCGTGCCGGATCGACGGACACACCGTAGCCCCAGCCGCGCCCGTCGAGGAATGCCGCCCCCTCGCGGCGCTGTTCGTCCGTCAGGTGATCCGACAGCATCAGGCGGAGGCTGGCCTCGCCGATGATCCGGCCATTCGGTCCCACGCCGCGCTCACCCAACATGCGGGCGAAGGCGAGATAGTCGGCGGCGGTCGATACCATGCTGGCCTCGATGCGCTGGCGGTTCATCCAGGCGCTGGAGCGCGGATCATCGGTCTCGGCGAGGTCCGGGTCATAGGCGGCAGTCAGGCGTTCCGTCCGGTCGGCCGGCACGACGAAGCTGGTATCGGTCATGTTCAGCGGGCCGGGGATCCGCTCCGCCACCTGCTCCGACAAGGGCCGGCCGGCGATGCGGGAGACGAGGATGCCCTGCACCAGCGTCGAGACGTTGTAGAACCAGCTCTCCCCCGGCTGGGCGAGGAGCGGCAGTTCGCCCATGTGGCGCAGCCACTCGTCCGGGCTCATTCCATTGGCCGGGTCATCCGGGCCGAAGCCCGGAAGGCCGAGGCGCTCGATCTCGCGCTGGATGGGCGTCGCGCCGGGCGGCATGGCGAGGATTCCAGCGCCGAAGCAGGAGCTGAGCAGATGTTCGACCGTGATCGGGCCGCTCGCCGGCACCGTGTCCTCCAGCGGAGCGTCGATGCGGCTGAGGACGCGTGGGCTTGCCAGTTCCGGTAGCCATCCGGCTACGGGATCGTGAAGCGCCACCAATCCGTCTTCGATGAGTTGCAGCAGGGCGAGCGCGATGATCGGCTTGCCCATCGACGAGATCCGGAACAGTGCGTCGGCGGGCATGGGCCGGCGTCGCTCGCTCTCCATGTCTCCCGCAGCGAAGAGCCGTGTCCGGCCCTGATCGAGCACTCCCACGATTGCCCCGGGCTGCAATGGCCCTTCGACGAGGCGTTGAAGGCTGTTCTGGATGTCTGCGTCGTGTGGCAAGGAAAACTCCGATGCGGCGAGTACTTAGGGACCGACGAGTGGCCGGCCCCTGCTTCGACACGGCAGCTGTTCAGGTACGCTTCCTCAGCTCTATTCGGACAAATGGCGTCCACTCGTCGCCGGCGAGCTGCTTCCATTCGCCCCGCAGAGTGTTACCGTCTTCACTGAAGCGCCCAGCGAACCGCTGGGTCTCGCCGTCGATGGTGTAGTCAAGCCCGTCGATCCGCGAGATGAAGTCGTTCGTGCTGCCATCGGGATCATAGCTCCGGCTGAAGAAGGCGCCGGATGCGGCGTCGACTCCGAAGATCTCCGTCGACTGCACGCGATGCTCGCCCATCATCGCGTCGACGTCATGGACGAGGAAGTGGCCATTCGGCATCCAGGTGTAGATGTCGGACGCGCTGGATGTCTCGCCGGCACTGCCGTCTGGTCCAAGCATGGTGATCGTCGTATCCCACGCCCCGGCAAGGATGTTCAGCCGGCGGTGATGCTCGGAATGAAACGTCGTTTCGGTCATGAAAACTCTCCCCGTGAGCAGTATTGACGGACTTCTTTCCGAAGATTCGACATTTCGGTCCATACTATACTGCCCGGAGTGGCTGAATCTGGCGCCGGAACTGACGGTGAACTTGGTCTCCGGCGGCGTTCAGGCCACAGTCACACAACCGATGCTCGGCGGGCGATGTACAGAACCGTGGTGATGTTCCGCGTGACGCGGTTGTGAAACTGCTCTCGCGCGATGCGCCCCAGTTCGGCCAGCACGGCGTCGCGGTCGGGTCGCAGGGTGATGTTCGAGTAGCTCGCGTAGAGATCCACCACCTGGTCCGCATCCAGCACGACGGACCACGCGCCGTAATGGGTCTCGATGAGGTCGAAGGCGCCGGTGGCCCTCATGGCAGATATTCGCGCATCGGTGTCCGCCCCGAAGGCCGGGCGGTTCGGCTTCTCGCTGGCCGGGCTGTCGGGGCCGGTGGAGAGCAGAGCCGCCGTCGCGTCGTGGAACCGGTCCGGCTTGTCGGGGTCGCCGTGGATGTTCCAGATCGGACACCACCACCCGCCTGGGCGCAGGGCCTCGGCGATCCGGGCCAGCGCGGCGGTCTCGTCCAGCCAGTGAAACGCCGTGGCGCTGGTGCCGAGGTCGAACCCGGCCGGTTCGAGCTCCACCTCCTCGAACGGGCGGTTGATGATCCTGAGGGCGGGCTGCCCGGCGCTGGCCGACAGGAAGGCCGCCATCCTCGCGTCCGGCTCTATTGCGACCACCGGGTTGGCGCCGAGCGCCAGCAGGTGCCGCGTCGCCTTGCCGGTGCCGGCGCCGATCTCGAACACGGCGGTGCCGGGCCCGAGCCCGCAGCGGGAACGCAGCGTGTCGAACACCCAGGCCGGGTAATCGGGACGCGACCTGTCGTAGCCTGCCGGGTCGAGCCCGAAGGCCGAGCGTCCCGCTTGCCTCGGTATTGTCGAACCGCTCATTCGGGCCTCCGCAGGCAGGGGTGTTGCATCAAGGCGGCGCAGCGGGCGGATTGTGCATCAAGGTGTCGCCTTGCCTGGCTTTCGCCCCGTGGATCGGTAGTAGAGTGTAGCCATGAATCGCGTCCTGGTCCTCATCGCCGTCATTTTCGTGCTTGCCGGCGTCACCGGCCCGGCGATGGCGCGGGCCACGGTGCCCGCCAGCTGGTCGGCGGTGAGCGACCAATGCCTCGAACCTGAGGCCGCAGCAGAAGCGCCCGCCTTCAAGCCTTGCGGCAAGAAGGTCAACGGCCTTGCCGTCCCGTGCAGTCCGTCGCCGGCGGTGATGCCGCTCGCCGGGGTCTTCCTGCCCGAACCCGGCCGCCCCCAGTTCCCCGTCATCAGCGACGCCCCGCGAAGGTTCACCGTCTTCGAGGGACGGTTCCGGCCGCCGAGAGCCTGAAGGATCGCCCGAGCCCCGGGGGCTCGCATCCGTCCATCGTTCTCATTTTTCTGGAAAGCGGCAGCCGCGCTGCCGAACCACATTCATGCACACTACACTCCTGAACCGCCGGCAGGTGATGCTCGGCGTGTCGAGCCTTGCCGCGCTGAGCCTCGCCGGCTGCGCCACGACCACACCGCCGGCGCCGGTCACCCCGCCCACTCCCGCGGTGCCGCCCCACATCCTGTCGATGTATGCCGCCCTGCCGGAGGAGCGGTTCCCGATACCGGCCGCCAGGATCGATCTCGTCGCTTCCATCTACTGGCGGCAGGAGGTGGCCAACATCACCGGCGAGAAGCCCGGCACCGTGGTGGTCGATACCCCCAATCGCTTCCTTTACTGGACGATGCCGGAAGGCCGGGCCATGCGCTACGGCGTCGGCATCGGCCGCGAGGGCTTTGCCTGGGAGGGCAGGGGCCATATCGCCTATGGGCGCGAGTGGCCCATCTGGACGCCACCCGCCGAGATGATCGAACGCCAGCCCGATCTCGAGCCCTACCGGCGAGGCATGGAGCCGGGCCTCGAGAACCCCCTGGGCCCGAGGGCGCTCTACATCCACCAGGGCAATCGCGACACGCTCTATCGGGTGCATGGCAGCATGGATGCCCTCTCGATCGGCAAGGCCGTATCGAGCGGCTGCGTGCGCCTGCTCTTCCATGACGTCATCGACCTCTACGAACGTGTCCGCTGGGGCGCTCCCATCGTGGTGGTCCAGTGACCGGACGGACGGCCGGCGCCGGGGCTGGCCGTCCATCCACCGGATGCTGGCCGTGTAACCGCGGTTGGCGTCGGCCCCGGTCGCGACACGAATTTCCGCCCCACGCGTTTTGAGGGCGCGAGTGCTGCCCCCGCGCGCCGGTGCGGCCGGCACGTGCCTTCGCCCATCCGGGGGCTTGCTGGAGGGGAGACGAGGTCTCCCGCGCACCTCTCCCGGAGATTCCCGATGCATCGCAGGCAGGTCTTGAAGCTGGGCTTTGGAGCAGGTTTGGCCATGGGAATGGCCCCCCTCGTCCCGCGGACATGGGCCCAGGCACCCGAAAGCAGCCTCGCCTTCGATCCGGAAGCCTATGCGGAACTCTCCGTCACCGTCTCGACGGCGGGGGGAGACAGGGAGGTAGCCTATCGCTTCTACAAGGCCATCCCCTATGTCGCGCGACCGATCAATGTCACCTACCAGTGCCTCAACGTGTCGGTGCCGGTGAGCATAGACGGCGTTGCCATCGATGCCTCCAACGCTCCCATCCTGTTTGCCAACAGCATCGGCGGGTACATGCCTTCGTCTGTCGCCGAGGCAACGGGCATCGATGCCAGTCCGCCAACCGGCATGCCGCCGAGCGCGCCCGGTGGCGCAGGACCGCAGGGGGGAGAGGTCCAGAGCGGCGGCAACGCCATGCTCGACCGGGGCCAGCGGGTCAGCAATGCGAAGCTCGCCCTCGCCGCGGGCTGCGTGGTGGTGGAGCCCGGTGCCCGCGGCCGCACACTCGTCAACAGCGAGGGCATCTATTACGGGGTCGCGCCGGCAGCCATCATCGATCTCAAGGCGGCGGTGCGCTATGTGCGGGCCAACCAGGGCCGCATTCCCGGCAACACCGACCAGATCATCTCCTCGGGCACCAGCGCCGGCGGTGCGCTGTCGGCACTGCTCGGTGCGTCCGGCGATAGCGACCTCTTCACCCAGGCCCTGGCCGGACTCGGCGCGGCCGATGCCAGCGATGCCGTCTTCGCGACCGGCGCCTGGTGCCCCATCACCGATCTCGGCCATGCCGACATGGCCTATGAATGGAACTGGGGCACCAGCCCGCTCCAGTCGGGGGAACTGGTCGACCAGGATATCTCGCGGGAACTCGCCGACGCGTTCCCCGCCTACCAGGACGGGCTCGAACTCGAGGGCCTGGGTGACTTCGGCCCCCTGACGGCGGGACGCTATGGCGCCTACCTGGTCGAGACCTATCTCGTGCCGGCCGCAACCGCGTATCTCGGCGCACTGCCCGAGGCCGATCGCGCCAGCTACCTCGCCGCCAACCCTCCGATCGGCTGGCAGGACGGCAAGGCCAGCTTCACCTGGGAGGAGTTCGTGCAGCACGTCGGCACCCGCAAGAAGGGCCTGCCGGCGTTCGACGCCTTTGACCTCTCCACCGCCGAGAACAACCTTTTCGGGGTGGGCACGACGCCGGCCCGGCACTTCACCCTGTTCAGCCTTCGCCACGCCACCGGCGATACTGCAGTCGAGCTCGATCCGGACATCCCGCTCAAGCTCGTGCAGATGAACCCCATGCCGTTCCTGCTGGATGGAAATCCGGGGCGGTCGCGGCACTGGTGGCTCCGGGTCGGCACCAGCGACACCGATACCTCGCTCACGGTGCTCGCCAACCTGGCTGCCGCTGCCGCAAAGCTCGGGGACGAGGTCAACGCGTCCATGTACTGGGACGCGGGCCACGGCGCCAACGAGGATGCCGGCGCCTTCATCCAGTGGATCAGCGACCTGACCGGCTACAGCGCCGGCTGACCGGGCTCGGGCCATTCTTGATGGATGGCAAGTCGCCCGGGGCGGCAGGGTGTTAAGTCATGAGACCTGCGCATTGACCGGATGACCGGACGCGATGGACATCACGATACTGATCTTCCTTCTGGTCTATCTGGCGATGGCGCTGGGGGGACTGCCGGGGCTCAAGGTGGACCGCACCGGCGCCGCCATCGTCGGGGCCATGGCGATGATGACGGTCGGCAGCATCGACCCCAAGGCGGCCTGGGACGCGATCGACTATACCAGCATCGGCATGCTGTTCGGCCTGATGGTGGTGTCCGCCGCCTTCGTGGTGTCGGGCTTCTACGGCTGGACGGCGCGCAAGGTGGCCGCCGCATCCGTCTCGCCGCCAGCCCTGCTTGCCATTCTCATCGTCGTCGCCGGCGTGCTGTCGGCGTTCCTCACCAACGATGTCGTCGCCGTCGCCATGACGCCGCTGCTGATGTCGATCACGCTCAACAAGGGGCTCAATCCGATCCCCTTCCTGCTGGGCTTCTGCTTCGCCGCCAATGCCGGGGCGTCCGGCACGATCATCGGCAGTCCGCAGAACATGATCGCGGCGCAGAAGCTGAACCTGTCCTTTGCGGGCGTGTCGGAGATCACCGCCATTCCGGCGCTGCTGTCGCTGCCGATCATCTGGTTCGTGGTGAGCTGGCTGTATCGGGGGCGATGGCAGCTGACCGGTTCCGCGGCCGCCAACAAGCCCACTGCCGCCAACCTCGACGAGGAGCCGTTCTCCATGGGCGAGACGATAAAGGCCATCGTGGTGGCGCTCGCCGTCGTGATCGCCTTCATCTTCAGTTCCTGGCCGCGCGAACTGATCGCGCTCACCGCCGCCGGCCTGCTGCTGCTCAGTCGGCGCGTGTCCTCGAGCGACATGCTCAAGCAGGTGGATGGCGACCTGCTGCTGCTGATCATGGGTCTGTTCATCGTCAATGCCGCCGTGTCCGCCACCGGGTTGCCACAGAGCCTGCTTTCGGAACTGGCCCGGCAGGGCATCGACCTCAATCAGCCCTTCGTGCTGTTCCTCGTCAGCAGCGTTATCAGCAACATCGTGGGCAACAACCCGGCCGTGATGATGCTGGTGCCCTACCTGCACTCTCAGGGGGATTCACAGTACGGCGCCGCGCTTTCGATGGGGACGCACTTCTCGAGCAATCTCGTGGTCTTCGGCAGCCTTGCCGGCATCATCATGGTCGAGCGGGCGAAAGCCTACGGGTTCACCATATCCTTCGGGGAGTTCACCAGGGCCGGGGCGATCGTGACCGTGCTGACCATGGTCATGGCCGCGGTCTGGCTGCTGGCCTTCTGACAATGACATAGACGGAACGGGCCAGGGCGCAGCGCCTAGCCCTGTGCTGCCAGCGCCTCGCGGTAGGCCCTGTCTGCCCACTCGACCAGCTTTTCATCGTCCTCCATCACGGTTGCCGGGGCTTCCATGTAGGAGTTCAGCGCCCGGGGCTTGCCCTGGCTCTGGTACCCCAGGGTGTGGGAGCCTGCTGCTTCGAAGTCGGCGCGGTTGCCGTCGCCCACCTTGAAGTAGAGCGCGCCTTTCCAGAGCATCGCGAACACATGGGAGCCGCGGTAGAAGGCGATGGCGCCGAACAGTGGTCTGGTCGTGACGGCGGCCCAGCCGGACAGCCGCGCCACGTACTCTTCAGCCTGTTTGGAGCCCGTCATCGAAGTGATCCAGGTCAAGCGGGCCCTACCGGCCCGGGCGGATGAACAAATGACAGCGCCAACCGTTCCGCGGCAGGGCGGTGCTTTCGCCGCTCGACGCGCCGCGGGGATGAGGATGCTCGGTACCGGGAAGAAGCGGAGGAAGGCGGTCGAGCAGGCCGAACTCTACCTCGCGTCGATGTTCACCGGACTCGCAGGGCCGGAGGGAAGACCACCGCCATACCAGGCGTTCGCCGACCCCTATGTCGCGGGATTTCTCGAGGTCCTCACCACGCACGCCGTGGCCACCGTCTACCGTTACTTCATGCCGGGCACCGATGCCGTCAGGAGCATCATGGGCGAAGCTATCGACCGGATCTGGCCGGGCGAGGGCTACGGGGCGACCGCCCGCCACGGCCTCACCGGATATGCCAAACCGGCCCACGCCCTGCACGCGCAGTACCAACGCGGTCGCGAAGCGGGAGTCGAGCACGTCCGGACGCTGTTCACCAGCGACGGCATCGCCCGCAACGAACCGCACCGCGCTTTGCGGGAGTACGTGAAGGACGCGTATCTCTAAGCGGACGGTATAAGTAGAGGATAACTGTTTCAGATTATTGACAGAAAAACTGCGTCACTGAAGAAATTCCTGTGGATAGTAGTCAGCGGATTTGCAGCTTGCCAGTGCGATGTGAAGGCGGGAAGATCGTATGGGTGATAGAAATAGAAAGTCAAAACGCCTTCTTGCGGAGCACCCAACATGCACTTACTGCGGTGGGGTCAACGGATCAACTTCACGAGATCATTGCCCGCCAATAACTATATTTGACGACCGGTGGCGCCCGGAGGGTATGGAGTTTGGCGCGTGTTCCGCGTGCCACGAGGGTACTCGTGAGATGGACGCTGTGGTCGGCTTGGTAAGCCGAATTTACGGGGCCGGGGGCAAGTCTGAGTTCGAGGTTTGGAAGGCAGCCCGGTCGGTGACTAGTAGTTTCCCGCACTTGTTTGAGCGTTTCACATTGAGCGACGAGCAGGTGACGTACCACGGAGCTCCTGGTCATGTCATAGAGATTGAACCCGAAAGCGCGCTGAACGGAGTTATGAACGTGTTCGCGGCTCGAATGGTGCTCGCCTTGTATCGTCTTCAACATAGTGAACCGGCACCGCCGAGTTCTCGCATTCTATGCCAATGGAATACGAACGTTGGTCTGGACAGTGACGCGGATTTGGACGAGTTCTTGAGATTGCTAGGCCTCCCGAAGACACTGGTGCAGGGCAGGAAAAGCGTTGCGGACCAGTTTAGGTTCTGGGCTGCCAACGATGCTGAAGGCCATTTGTTCGCTGCCGTTGCCGCTTTCCGGCAGTCGTTTGGGATCATCGGCTTCGTTGACACTCGAGAAGAAGGCTATGCCTTCGAACCCATGTTTCGCCCCGGTTTTCTCCAAGGATATCGGGTCAAGGCTTAGGTCAGCGATCCGGGTCATGCCGCCGTCTCGCTATCGGAACCGCGTTTGATAAACGTCAAGGGGCGCGACCGCCGACCTGAGACTATACCTGTTCGTCGTCCGCCGGGTCTTGCGCGCGCTCCCGCCCTGTGCGGACGACGACCGGTAGCTGGCGGTGCCGTGTCGGGGTTCTTCGTCGCGGTGCCAGTGCTGGAGCCGCCGGGCAGCGTCCATACTGCCCGGCGGCCCGGCGCTAACGGCCCTTCAGGCGTTCTCGGGCAGGGAGGTATGGCCATGAAACGCATCGCTGATCTCGTGCTCGAGAGTGCCACCGACTATGCCATCATCACGACGGACCTTGCGGGGCGCATCACCTACTGGAGCCCTGGGGCGGCCGCTATCCTTGGCTGGTCTGCCGACGAGATCACCGGCCAGCCGGTCGACGTGATCTTTTCGCCCGAGGACCGGGCCAACAATGTCGCGGCGGTCGAACTGGGCAATGCGCTCGCGCGCGGACGCAGCATCGACGAGCGCTGGCATGTGAAGAAGGATGGCAGCACCTTCTGGGCCAGCGGCGAAATGCTGCCGCTGGTGGATGGCGGCGCGCCCGAGGGCTTTCTCAAGATCCTGAGGGACCGCACCGCCCACAAGCGCGCGGAGGAGTTGCAGAACATCCTGACCCAGGAACTGGGACACCGCATCAAGAACATGATCGCGGTGACCCAGAGCATCGTCAACCAGTCCTTCCAGGGCGCGCCGGACCTGCCTTCGGCCAAGCAGATCATCTCGCAGCGCCTCGCCATCCTCAGCGGCGCGCAGGACATTCTTCTTGCCGGCAACACCAGTGGCGCCTCCATCGCCGACCTCGTCGACAAGGCGCTTGGCGTCGTGGCACGGGAAGAGGGGGGGCGGATATGGGCTTCGGGCCCGGACGTGCACCTCGGCCGCGGGGCGGCGATGTCGCTCGCCCTCATCATCCACGAACTGCTCACCAACGCCTTCAAGTACGGCTCGCTGTCCCAGGATGAAGGGCGTGTCGACATCGCCTGGCAACTTTCCACCATGGACGGC
>JAEZHZ010000027.1 GCA_023436745.1 Pseudomonadota bacterium
GGCGAGCCACAACAGTCCGGCGACACCGACCAGATGCAGGGCAGCGACGGCAGCGAGCGGTGGCCGGTGCCCGCCCGGTGTAGCCGCGCGGCTGCGGGCGACGTGGCCGGCGACGGCGGCCCCCACCAGCCCGACGAGCGGCAGAAGGACCAGAACCCAGCCGTGCTGCAGGGTTTCGGCGGGTGGCCAGTCGGGAGCGACCACGACAAGGAACAGCGCGCCGAAGGCCAGCGACATCAGCAGGGTAGCGTCGGCCCCGAGCCAGATCAGCATGCCCCACCATGCCAGTGAGCGCGGGGTCTCGTCTTCCGGGGGCAGCGAGAGGCCGCGGCCCACGTCCCGGCTGACCAGATCCCGGCGATGACCGAGGGCGCGCGGCCACAGCAGGAATACTCCCACCGTGACAACGAACGCCAACGCGGCAAACCAGTAGACCTTGAACAGCAGCCCCAGCACCACGAGCCCGGTGAGTGCCGCGGAGATGATCGGCAGCCAGCTGGGGCGGGGCAGCACGATAAGCTCGGTCGGCCGACCCGTGACCGGGTCCACACCCAGCAGTTCCATGTCCATGTTGCGCGCGAAGCCCAGATAGCCCTCTCCGCGCGCCAGCCGGGGGCCGAGCGCGCCCGGATCGAGATCGTCGGCACGCCGGTCGATCTCGGGCAGCGAGGCGAAGTTGTAGAGCGGGGCGGGCGTGGGGGTGGCCCAGTCGAGCGTGCCTGCACCCCATGGATTGCGACGGAAGCGGCGGCCAAAGCTGAACTGCAGCACCACATCGACCAGCACCAGGGCGAACCCCGCAGCCGTGATGAAACCGCCGATGGAAGACAGCAGATTGAGCCAGTCCCACCCAAGCCCCGCCGGATAGGTGTAGACCCGCCTCGGCATGCCCATGAGCCCCGTCAGGTGCATCAGGAAGAAGGTGAGGTTGAAGCCGACAAGGATCAGCCAGAAAGCGGGAACCGCGAGGCGGAACTCGGGCATTCGGCCGGTCAGGTGGGGCAGCCAGTAGTAGAGCGCCGCCAGCATCGGGAACACGAATCCGCCGACCAGCACATAGTGCAGGTGTGCCACCACGAAGTGGGTGTCATGCGCCTGGGTGTCGAACGGCACCATTGCGAGCATCACCCCGGTGAGCCCGCCGATGACGAAGACACCGAAGAAACCGGCCACGTAGAGCATCGGGATGTCGAAGCGCGGCCTGCCATGGGCGAGCGTCGCGATCCAGGTGAAGATCTGGACGGCGGTGGGTATCGCGACGAGCCCGCTGGCGGCAGAGAAGAAGGCAAGTGCCATGTGCGGGATGCCCACGGTGAACATGTGGTGGACCCACAGCCCGAAGCTCAGGAAAGCCATGCTGATGATGGCGACGACGATGGCGCGGTAGCCGAGCAGCGGCCGGCGGGCGAAGACCGGGATGATGGTGGACAGCACCCCGGCGGCGGGCAGGAAAATGATGTAGACCTCGGGGTGCCCGAACAGCCAGAACAGGTGCTGCCAGAGCAGGGGATCGCCACCGCGGTCGGGGTCGAAGAACGGCAGCCCGAAGGCGCGCTCGAGTTCGAGCAGGATCGAGCCGAGGATCAGCGGCGGAAAGCCGATCAGCATCATTCCCGCAGTGATGAGGATGTACCAGCCGAAGATCGGCATGCGGTCGAGCGACATGCCCGGCGCCCGGACCTTGAGGATGGAGACGATGAACTCGACGGCAGCCAGCATCGCCGAGATCTCGACGAAGGTGACGCCGAGCAGCCAGACATCGGAGTTGATGCCGGGCGAATAGGGCTGCGAGGAGAGCGGGGTATACATGAACCAGCCGCTGGCCGGCGCCACGCCGAACAGCAGGGCCACGATCAGGATGGTGCCGCCGAACAGGTAGCACCACAGCCCGTAGGCGGCGAGGCGGGGATAGGCCATGTCCCGGGTGCCGAGCAGCTTTGGCAGGAAGTAGATGGCCACGCCCTCGAACATCGGTATGGCGAACAGGAACATCATCACCGTGCCGTGCATGGTGAAGACCTGGTTGTAGATGTCCGGCCCGA
Source organism: Pseudomonadota bacterium (assembly GCA_023436745.1). Lineage (GTDB taxonomy): Bacteria > Pseudomonadota > Alphaproteobacteria > Rhizobiales > Devosiaceae > Devosia. The sequence goes on from JAEZHZ010000027.1 coordinate 2,043, forward strand.
GAAACGCCGTGTCGGGCGTGGCAAGCTGCGCCCGGATCAACATCGACAGGGCGCCGCCGATGGCAAAGAACACGAACGCGGCCAGCATGAAGCGTTTGCCGAGAATGTTGTGGTTGAGCGCGGTCAGGCGCTCGATGCCGGGGCCGTTGCCCCAGGCGCGCTCCAGCTGCTTGTGGAGGCGGACGGCGGATACGGGCTCGGTCATCGGGCGCCTCCAAGCATGGAGGCGAAATCGGCCGAAGGATGGGCCTGCACCTGGAAGTGCATGCTGGCATGGTCCGTGCCGCAGAACTCGGCGCAGACCCCGCCGAAACTGCCGGGTTCATCCGCCTGCAGGCGGATGACGTTCCGGTGCCCCGGGATGGCATCAATCTTGCCGCCGAGCCTCGGTACCCAGAAGCTGTGGATCACGTCCAGCGAGGTGACGACGACGTCGACGGGCTGGCCAGCGGGCAGGTGCAGCTCGTTGGTGGTCGCCGGGGCGCCGGGGATGTCGGGGTATTCGAAGGTCCAGTGCCATTGCTGCGCGGTGGCGGCAATGCGCATGGGTTGCGGCTCGGCGGGGCGGGGCAGGAGCATTTCTCCCTGGATCAGGACGCCATAGACCAGCAGCGTCAGCAGCACGCCCGGCATCACGAGGCCCAGCCCCACGATCCAGTGGCGTGGGCGGAAGCGGCTGATCGCCGAGGGTCGCCAGTAGGCGAGACCCAGCAGGGTGAGAACGAGCGCAAACAGGGCGATGGCCGCCGCGAACATGATCCACCACAGGGTGGCGATGGAGCCCGCAGCCGGGCCGACCGGTTCGAGCGCGCTGAGGCGGCCGGCGCAACCCGCAAGCGGCAGGACCATTATCCCCGCGAACAGCAGGGAGCGCCCATGTCCGACGAAACCACGAGCCCGGAGATCGAAGCCGCCAGTGACCATCGAGAGGCATTTGCCAGCCATCCGAGCCCGGTGATCCAGAGAGTTGCCGAAAAGGATGCGACCTCCGCCATCGCCCTTGCCGGGCACCCGCTTCACGCCATGACGGTGCATTTCCCGATCGCGCTGGTGTTCTTGACCCTCGCGATCGACCTCGCCTACTGGTGGACGGGTGATGCCTTCTGGCCGCGGGCGGGCGTGTGGTCCTCCGGCGCTGCCTTCGGGTTCGGCGTTGCCGCAGCGCTGGTGGGCACGGCCGAACTGCTGGCCGTACCCGGCATCCGGGTGCGGGTTGCCAGCTGGAACCACGCCGTGGCTGCGATGACGCTGCTGGCGGTGGCGGCCGCGAACTGGGGCCTGCGGGTCACCGTGCCCGACGCCGTGCTGCCGCATGGCCTGATGCTCAGCGTGCTCGCCTCGGTGATCACCGGTTTCGCGGGCTGGCATGGCGGCAAGCTGGTCTTCGATCACGGCGTGGGCCTCGTCATCTCAGAACGGGACTAGGGGCTGGAGCATCTCGCCCAGGGCACCCGGGGCGAACACGGTGTCGAAGGCGCTGCCAATGCGCGGCTCGCCGAGCACCAGAAACAGGATGCCGATGGCAAGCGTCAGCGACAGCGCGGTCGAGATGATGGCGCGGGACGGGTGGTAGTGCCCGTTGACCTCGAAGAGGCGGAGGATCACCAGGCCCGAGCCGATGTGGACCGCGATCAGCCCCGCCACCAGCAGCAGCTTCAACGAGAACCAGGTCTCGAAGGTGGCTTCGATGAAGATCAGCGCCGTGCCGCTGGCGATGGCGACGAACGCGGCGGGCGAGAGCAGCCGCACGTAAAGCGCGCGCACGAAGGCATGTAAGCGATGCAGATCGTTGCCGGCGCGCCCCTTGCGCTGAAGGTAGAGCGTCGGCAGTGCCACGAGCCCGGCAATCCAGATGGATATGCCGGTTACATGGATCATCTTGAAGATAACGCTCAGCATAGAGCCGAGCGGAGTCCCCCGCCTGCCATTTAACCTCCGATAATCACCCGCAACGAGGGGCCGCACGTGATCGTTCCATAAGGTTTGTGCGAAAGGCGCCAAGTCAGGCGGAGCGCTGCGCCTGCGCCCCGATGCCGACGAACCAGCGCGAACCGATGGCGACCCCGGCCACGACGTAGCTTGCAGGGCACGCGATCAGCATCATCAGCCCTGCCAGGTGCTGGTCGGCGACGGCGGCGGCGCCCATAGCGTGGTGCATGCCCGCGAAGTCGTAGACGGTGCCCGGCGCAAACACGAGCAGCGCTCCCAACAGGCAGAACAGCTTGCCGGTGACGAGCAGGGCGAACATGGCCCGCCAGCTCGCATCGCGAGGCATGGTGGCGATCGACAGCCAGAACCAGAGGGCCGCGAGCGCGAGGCTGAGATGCATCAGGCCCATGGAGAGCGGATTGCCCATGGCCCACGGCAGGACACCCGGGCTGTGCCAGCCCCACAGCAGCACGATCTGCACCAATGTTCCGGCTGGCCAGCTCCGCCACAGCCTTGTTGGGATCATGCGGGCCGTGACGCTGAAGTTCGGCAGCACAAGGAAGACAAGCACGGGGGCCGCTACGTTCATCAGCACGATGTGCTGCAGCATATGGCTGCTCAGATGTCCCCAGTTCTCCAGCAAACGTCCACCTCCGGCCTATGCCTGCCGAATGGAAACAGGGCGCATTTCGTTCCGCGCCCCGTGGCAAATGGCGGTCAGTTCACCGGTTCTTCAGGGCCGGGCCGCTCGTAGAGCCCGACCAGTTCGCCCTCGGCGAGCACGTGACCGTCCATCGCGGCGAGCACGTCCTCGCGCGTGGCGCCCGGTTCGACGGGCAGGGTTGGCAGGTCCAGCGCGAACACCTGGAAATGGTAGTGATGGGCGGGATCACCGAGCGGCGGGCGTGGGCCCATGTAGCCGATCTGGCCGCGGCTGTTGACGCCCTGCTTCGCACCATCCGGCTCCTTCAGCACCGGATCGGTGCCGATGCCCTCGCGAATGCCGGTCGCGCTCGCGGGAACGTCGAACAGCACCCAGTGCACGAACGGCCGGGGCTCGGCGGCGTCGGGGTCATCCACGATGACGACGAAGGACTGCGTGCCTTCCGGGGCTTCGCCCCATTCGAGCGCCGGGGAGGCATTGTGCCCTTCGGCCGCGTGCTTCAGGGGGATCATGCCGTCCTGCGCGAAGGACGCGGCGGTGACCTCGAGGGCCCCGTCTGCCTCGACGAGTTCGATGGCGATGTCTGACGCATCGGGCGTTTCCGTCACGTCGGGCGGCGTTGCCGGCATGCTGGCCTCGTCTCCCTCGGCCGCCTCGTGGCTGATGCGATAGAGGATGCCGTTGAAGTCATCGGCGACCAGCAGGGCGCCATCGGGCGTCTGGGTGATGCCGGCGAGCCGGGCAAGGAAGCCGTAGCCGCCCGCCTCGTTCTCGATGAGGAAGCCTTCGGCGAAATGATCCCAGGCGACCGGCTCGCCATCCTGGAAGTCGACGCGCGTGACCTCATAGCCGCTCGGCGGGCGGCGGTTCCATGATCCGCGCATGGCGATGAAAGCACCGCCGCGGTATTCCTCGGGAAAGGCGGTGCCGGTGTAGAAGGTCATCTGCATGGGCGCGGCATGGGCGGTATAGCCCAGCACCGGCTCCTCGCTCTGCTCCGCCCACTGCTCGAGCGTGATGCCCTCGGGCGGGTTGTCCTGCGGATTGAAGTTGGAGAAGTCGTAGATGTAGGGCCAGCCGTACTTGTTGCCCTGCTCGATGAGGTTGAACTCCTCCTGCTGTTCCTCGTCCCCGAGCCAGTCGGTGCCGTGGTCGGCGCCATAGAGGCGTCCGCTCGCCGGCTCCCAGCCGAAGCCGATGGTGTTGCGCAGACCGCTGGCGAAGATGGTGCGCCCGGTGCCGTCGAGGTTGGCGCGCAGCATGGTGGCGTGCTCCGGATTGGTCTCGGCGCAGGCGTTGCAGGTCGAGCCCACGGATATGTAGAGCTTGCCGTCCGGACCGATCGCCAGGGTGCGATTGGGATGCTGGCCCCCGTCCGGCAGATCGTCGATGATCATGGTCAGTTCGCCGAAGCTGCCGTCCTCGGCGACCGGGGCGGTGTAGACCTCGTTGACGGTGACGAGGTAGGCGGTGTCGTCGTGGAAGGCGATGCCGTGCATGCCGGGCCGGGCAGCAACGACGGTGAAGCCGTCATATCTGCCGTCCCCGTCCTCATCGTCGAGCCGGATGACGTCCGCCTCCGTGCGGCGGGTGGCGTAGACATGGTCGCCGTGCGTCGCCAGCATTCGCGTGTTGCCGAGATCCCTGCCGACGACTTCCACCGTGAACCCCTCCGGGACGCTGATCAGCCCCGCGAGCTCATCGTCGTCGGAGACGGTGACCGGCTCGGGCTCGAGCACCGAGCCCTCGATTGTCACGTCGGAATACTGCCCGACCGTGCCCTGCGGCTGGGCCAGGGCCGGCGCGGCTGCGGCGAGCGCGGCGAGTGAGAGGAGTGCGTAGGCGGGTGAGCGCATCATCGGATCCTCGTGCTGTGTGGCGGCTGAGCGGCAAACTCGGGTGTCACGGCGTCGTTCCGCCGCCCGGCGACTTTTGCCGGCAGCAGCCGCGTGGCTCTTTCGGCATGCCGGTCGAGCAGCGCCGCGATGCGGTGGCGGTCCTCGCCCCCGGCGCGACCGAGCGCATCGGTCCACAGCCCGATCTGGAAACCGAGGTAGCAGGGCAGCAGGAGGCGCACGAGGTCTGGGTCGACGTCGTGGCCGCTTGCGGAGGCGACTGCGCGGATCAGCTGCGCCTGCTCGTGCGGTGCAAGGTCGAACTCGGCCACGAGGCCCGCGACGTCCCAGGCGATATCCTGTGGGCCGATGAGGTCGTGGCCGGTCGCATGGTCGAGCGCGTCGGTCTTGAGAAGGCGGCCGCCGGCATCGACCAGCCATTCCCATGGCTGGAGCCGATTGTCGGTGAAGACGGGTCGGACCCGGTGCTGCAGCCCGGCGAGACCCGCGAGGCTGGTCCGCACGGCACTTTCGGCTCCGGGGCCCAGCCGTTCGCCGAGATTGATCGCTGCCATCTCCGCCAGCACGGCGAGCGACGCGCCGGGCGTGTCGGCGGGCAACAGGCGGGCGCGGGCGCCGAGATATGCGCTGGCAAGATCGACGAGGCGGGCGCGGCTGAAATCGGTCGCCGGGAGCGGATGCCCCTCGATCCAGTTCTCGACGAGAAAGCCGTGCGCGAGACCCACCGGCTCCGGCACATGGCCAGACTGGGCCAGAAGGCGCGCCCGCGCGAGCTTGTCCCTGCCGCTCGCACCGAGCCCGGCGAACCTGACGAGATATCGGCGGCCGCCGGCCGCGGCGAGGAACTTTAGTTTCTCCATCTGCCGGTCTGCGGGAGCTGGGTGGGAGCCACGCCAGTCTCCCCCCGACAGGTCACGGAGCGGGGCGTCGAGCGGGCCGATCAGGCCGGTGAGCCAATGCGAGAGGTGGCCCGCGAGCTGTGCGCCGGAATAGCCGGAAACGTGCCGTGAAGTGTCTCGCCACAGCGTGCGCGTGGTGGGACCCGCCTGTTCGCCGGGGTCTCCGGCGTGACCCGGAAAGAAGTGGACGCGGTCGCGGGGCACGCCGTTGGCTTCGAGCCAGCTGACCACCCCGGCGAAGGAACTGCCGGACTTGCCCGGCCCTTCGTCGACGATCGCATAGGTGCCCCCGCCCGACAGGATGGCCCGGGCGAGCGGCTCAGCCGGCGTGACGTGCCGGTCGAACGGATGGCCCACCGGGCGCAGGGTGAAGAAGCCATCGGTGCCGAGACCGGCCGCCACCAGAGCCGCAAGGCCCGT
>JAEZHZ010000126.1 GCA_023436745.1 Pseudomonadota bacterium
GTACCGACCTGGCAGGTGGACGCACCCAATCACGGCTTCATGCTTCTGCGGGGAGGGGAGATCGTCGGTGCGCAGCTTGCATTCTATTCGGAGCGCGAGACACCGAACGGCACGCTGCGCCTGTGCAACATAGCCGCCTTCGCTGTTCTGCCGGAGTTCCGCAGTCACAGCTTCAGGCTGCTGAGAAGCATCCTGAAGCAGCCTGGCTACGTCTTCACCGACCTGTCGCCGAGCGGCAATGTGCCGGCGCTCAACGAGCGGCTCGGCTTTGCGCGGCTGGACACCAGCTGCGTCCTTGTGCCGAACCTCGCCTGCCTCTTCGCTCCGAACCGCGTGCGCCTGCTCAGCAGGGATCACGACATGGCTGAGGCGCTTTCCGGCCGCGATCTTCGGACATTTCGGGACCATCATCGCGCGCAGGCGGCACTCCAGCTTGTCCTGGTGGATGGGGCGCGGCGCTGCCACGTGATCTACAGGCGCGATCGACGCAAGAACCTCCCGCTGTTTGCCACCATTCTGCATGTCAGCGACGAGGACCTGTTCCGTGCCGCCCATGCTCAGGTGTTCCGGCATCTGCTGGGACGCGGCATCATGTTCACGCTCCTGGAGCAGCGCGTGGCCGACGTGAAGCCGCCGCTTTCGCGTCGTTTGGCAGCCAACCGCCACAAGATGTTCCGCGGCAGCGACGACCTGCCGCCCAGCGCCATCGACTACCTCTACAGCGAACTGACCTGCGTCGCCTGGTAGAACCGGAAAGGCATGGACATGAAGACCGGCTTTCACCACCTGCTGCGCGATGCGGCGAACGATTATCCTGATAATCCCGCCATAAGTTTCGGCGCCGACACGCTCACCTATGCCCAACTCTGGGAGATGGCGCTTGGCGCTTGCGCGGCGTTTCGCGCTCTGGGGGTAGCCCGGGGCGACCGCGTGGCGGTCTATCTCGAGAAGCGGTTTGAAACGGTTGCCGCGCTGTTGGGTATCTCTGCCGCGGGCGCCATCCTCGTGCCGATCAACCCGCTGCTGCGGGCGAGGCAGGTGACACACATCCTTTCGGACAGCGGCGCGCGCCTGATTATTACGTCATCGGACCGTCTTCGCATCCTCTCCGACAGCCTCAGTGATGCGCCTCAACTGACCAGCGCCATCGTTGTCGACCATGGTGGGCAGCTGCCCACTGCGGGGCGCATCGTGGTGCGCTCCTGGGAGGATGCAGTCCCCGCGGGCGCCGGCGTCCTGCCTCTGGATGTGATCGACCTTGACCTCGCCGCGATCCTCTACACCTCCGGTAGCACCGGCCAGCCAAAGGGGGTAGTCCTGAGCCACCGCAACCTGTTGGCGGGAGCCGAGAGCGTCACCCACTATCTCGGCAACACCAGTAGCGACGTGCTCCTCGCAGCGCTGCCGCTCAGTTTCGATGCAGGTCTCAGTCAGATCACCACGGCATTCCACGTTGGGGCGCATGTGGTCCTGCTCAACTACGTCTTGCCCAACGACGTGCCGAAGCTCTGTGCCCGTTACGGCGTGACCGGCATAACGGCCGTTCCACCACTTTGGATTCAACTCGCCGATCTTGACTGGCCAGATCCGGCGCGGCAGGGGCTGCGATACTTCGCGAATACCGGCGGGCGCATGCCGCAGGCGTTGCTGAGCCGCCTCCGCCGCCAGTTTCCCGCCGCGCTGCCCTATCTGATGTACGGGCTCACTGAAGCCTTCCGCTCGACCTATCTGGACCCGGCGGAGGTGGATCGTCGGCCGGACTCGATCGGCAAAGCCATTCCGAACACGGAGATTCTGGTGCTTCGGCCCGACGGCACCCCGTGCGAAGCCGAGGAAGAGGGCGAACTCGTCCATCGTGGTGCGCTGGTCGCCCAGGGATACTGGAACGATCCGGCCCGCACGGCAGCGCGCTTCCGCCCTCTTTCGCTCGACGGGCAGTCGTGGCGAAGCCCCGAGCTCGCAGTGTTCTCGGGCGACATCGTCCGGCGCGATGCCGAGGGCTTCCTCTACTACGTCGGCCGCCGCGACGAGATGATCAAGACGTCCGGCTATCGGGTGAGCCCGAACGAGATCGAGGAAGCAGCCTTCGCCACTGGACTGGTGCGCGACGTCGTGGCTCTCGGTGTGGAAGACGAACGCCTGGGGCACAGGATCGTACTTCTGGTCGGTCCGGCTGAAGACGGTCCAGTGGATACATCTGCCCTGCTTCGGGCGCTGAAGCAGAGCGTGCCGCTCTACATGGTGCCTTCGGCCGTGGTGGCCCTGCCATCCATCCCCCGCTCTCCGAATGGGAAGTTCGACCGGGCCCTGCTGCGCCAGCAGTTGCAGCAGTCGCAGGCCGCATCGCCCGACGCTGGCGGTGAAAGGGCCAATCCATGACTATTCATCCAGCACTTGAATCGTGGACATCGCATGATGGCCAACTGCTGGTCGGAGGTGTTCCCCTGGAGCGGCTCGCGCAACGCGTAGGCTCCACGCCGTTCTATGCGTATGACCGGCGCCTGATCGAGGCGCGGATCGCCCGCTTGCGCGGGCTGCTGCCGCGTTATGTGCGCCTGGCGTACGCGGCCAAGGCCAACCCGATGCAGTCGGTGCTCCATCTTATGGCGTCGTTGGTCGACGGCTTCGATGTCGCCTCCGCGAACGAGATGCGGCAGGTCCTGGATACCGGCACTCCTCCGACGGCCGTCAGTTTCGCTGGTCCTGGAAAGACCGATGCCGATCTCTCCTGCGCCGTGGCCGCAGGGATAGCACTCGAACTGGAGTCGTTCGGCGAAGCCCGGCGCGTTGCCCAGGCGGGGGAGAGGCTGGGGATACGCCCCCGTGTCGCCATCAGGATCAACCCCGACTTCGTGGTGCGCGGCTCCGGCATGCGCATGGGAGGCGGATCGCAGCAGTTCGGCGTCGATGTCGAACGCGTGCCGGAACTCCTTGCCACCATTGCGGACGCCGACCTTGAGTTCCTGGGCTTCCACATCTTCGCCGGCTCCCAGAACCTCGATGCCGAGATCATCGCCGAGGCGCAGCGCAAGTCGGTGGAACTGGTGGTGCGCCTCGCACCTTACTGCCCAGGGCCCGTGCGGTACCTGAATCTCGGTGGGGGGTTCGGCATCCCCTATTTCGAAGGCGACCGGCCACTCGCGCTGGAGCGGGTAGGGGAGAACCTGGCTGAACTCATCGAAACAGTTGTGTCACCGCAACTGGGTGCCACGCCGGTCACGATCGAACTCGGCCGCT
>JAEZHZ010000297.1 GCA_023436745.1 Pseudomonadota bacterium
AACTCCTGACCCCCAGATTCGTAGTCTGGTGCTCTATCCAGCTGAGCTACGGGCGCGCATGCCGATCAACGGCGGTGTCGGGCGGCTGTAGCGGCCCGAGACGGCGCAACCCATATCGAAGGTCCTGTGGCTTGGCAAGCGCACCCTTGGCAGTTTTTTCGATCGCGGTGTCACAGGCTGGTGCGGAGGGCAGTTGGTAGTTCGATATCAAACCGCGTGCCCGCCGGGGTCGGCACATAGCTGATACGTCCGCCATGGGCCTCGACGATTTCTCGGGCGATGGCCAGGCCCAGTCCTGTGCCGCCGGCACGGGCCGAGCCCTCGAAAGCAACGAAGAGGTTGGCTCGGGCCCGAGGTGCGAGTCCCGGGCCGTTGTCCGCCACCGTGATGACCGTGGGCGCTTCGTCCTCCGCTACGGCAACGGATACCTCCGGGGTTGGGTCATGGCCATTGCCCTGCGATTCGAGCGCTTCGCGGGCGTTCTTGAGCAGGTTGACCAGAACCCGTCCGAACTGGCCCGCATCGATCGACAGAATCAGTTCTGGCGGCACCGCGTTAGTGAAGGTGATGCCCGGGTGGCCGACCAGCCGTGCCTCAAAGGCTGCGTCTTCGACCAGGTCCCTCAGTTTGACCGGCTCGAACACCGGAGGCGCGGCGGTCTCGCGTCCGTAGTCCAGCACCGACTGTGCAAAGCCGATGGCCTTGTCGAGGGTCGTTACCAGCCGTGGCGCGAGCCGTTGGACCTTTGGGTCATCGAGTGTCGCCACCTGATCCGAAAGCAGCTGAGCAGAAGTCAGCGTATTGCGCAGATCGTGGTTGATCTTGGCAACGGCGAGTCCGAGTTCGGCGAGGTGCCGACGCTGGCGCAGCATCGAGAAAATGTCGCGCTCCATCGCGGCCAGTTCGCGCTCGAGAATGCCGATCTCGTCACGGCGGGCCGAGGGCGACAGGATCAGGGCTGCGTTCTCGGGCTCCTGACGGTAGGCGAGCATGTTCTCCGTCAAGCGTCGAACCGGGCCGATGAACAGCCCGCTCACCAGAAGGTATAGGGCAACTGCGGTCAGCGCGGCGATGGCCAGCGATACCGCTGCAATCTGGCGGGAGTAGGCCAGCATGTCCTGCCGCAGTGGGTACTCCGACATCAGAATTTCCACGAGGCTGTCATCGAGATCGCCTTCGCCGATGATTCTCAGCGTCCGTCCGGGACCGGCAAAGAGCGTGTCGAGTGCCCCCACCGCGAGCGTCATGACGTCCTGCTGGCGCATGTCTGCGGTGACGACGACGTCCGGCCGCACCGGCATCGCGAGTTCGATCAGTTGGCTTTGCCCCTGACGGCGATAGACGATGGCATTGGCGCCCGCCGATGTCAGCAGACGGTCGGTGAGGCTGCGGGGCAGCGCCATCACATCCGGCACCGCGTCCAGCACTCGGGCGGCAACGATGCCGACCCGCAGGCGGTCATCGAGCCAGTTGGCGCGGAAGGCTGCGAGCGAAGGGACATAGACCACGACCTCGACCAGCAGGATCACCCCGATAATGGTGGCGATCAACTTGATCGAGAGGCCGGAGAACCGGCCGGGCAGCACGCTGCGTTCCTTGGTCATCGCCGCAGAGTATATCGGGGCCCCGCTGCCGCGTAAGCCCCGGTTTGGGAAATCAGCCGAGCAGCCGGCGCAATACGCCCGGGCGGCGGTCGGCCGGCGCCGCCGCCTCTACCTCCCGCCCAAGCGCCACAAGCACGCCGGCAGTGCTGGGCTCGGGCACTGACAATCGGCCGAGCCGGGCCGCCGGTATCCCGAGCGCCATTGCCTGTCCGATCAGGGCGACGGTCTCGCCTGCGCCCGTACCGACCACGCCGCCGCCCAGGATCTGCCCCCGCTGAGAGACCACGAGCTTGGCGCTGCCACTGGTAGCGCCGAGCGCGCGGGCCGAACTGTTCTCTGCGAGGCTCGCGCGATGGATGGCAAAGCCCGGGCGAGGCTTGTTGCCCTTTGGGATCGAACCGATCTCCGCAAGCGCCGGCTCGGTTGCGACGTGGCGCGTGGCGGGCCCCATTTTCGTCCGTCCGCCCAGCAGCCGGTCGAGCAGCCTTTCGCCCTTTGCAACCGCCTCGCCAGCTTGCGTATCTGCTGCTGCCCCCCCGACGGCGGTGATGCGGTGGTTGGAGGTGGTGCCGTCGGCGTCCAGCAGCAGCAGGGAGGGATTGCCGGGATGGCGCTTCACGCCGGCCTGGGGCAGCCAGTCGCCCGTGAGGTCAGGTACGCGGCCATTGGCGACGAGGATGTGCGAAACGGCCAGTGTCTCGTGGCTGCCGTCTGGCCCGCTGATCTCGACGCCCGTGCCCTGACTGCGCTTATGTATGGCCACCGCTTCGAAGCCGGTCCTGATGTCGACGCCTTCGCTGGCGAGAGCCTTGGCAAGCAGGGCCACCAGTTCAGGATCGAACCCGGGCAGGAGCGGCCCCTGCGGGACAAGCGTCACCTGCGCGCCCAGCCGTCGGTATGCCTGCGCCAGTTCGAGTGCTGCCGGTTCGGCGCCGATGACGACCAGATGGCTGAACTTGCGCACCGCTGCGTGGACCGTGTCGGGCGTGAAGAAGGGAACTGACGCCAGTCCTGGCACAGCGGGAAGCGCCGGGTGGCCTCCCGTTGCGAGTACGAAACGGCGCGCCCGGATGGTGGTCTCACCACAGGTCAGGGTGTCGTGGTTCGTAAAGGCCGGGCTGCCGCGCTGCTCGATGACGCCGAGTGCCGCGAGGCGCTCGGGGGAGTGTTCGGGAGCGGCAAAGCCGGCAAGCCCGGCGGCGTGCTCGCCGATGCTGCGAAAGGACGGCCGGGGCAGGGCGGCCTCGATACCCACGGTGTTGGCCGTCGCGATGGCGTGGGCGCGCGAAGCGCTGGCCAACAGGCCTGCCCGTGCGATCAACCCGTGTGCCGGGTCGCCGGGTTCCGGGACACCTCGGTCAACCAGAACCACCTCTACCCCGCGTTGCCGGGCCCTCAGCGCCAGCCCGATACCGGTGGCGCCCCGGCCGATAATGCAGAGGTCGGGTCTGAGAAGGTCTGCCATGCCGTCAAACTGCCCTAAAAGGTGCAGTTCTTATGAAGGCATGGGCCGCCGAACACAATCGGCAGGAGCATTTCGGGCACGGGCGCTGGCGCGTTGACTTGCCCGCCGCTTTTCCCTATAGACCCCACCAACGCGCTGCGCGGGACGGCTGTCCGGCGCATGCTACGATTTGCTTGCAAGCAGCCAATATAAGAGGAACCGCGACCATAGCGGTTTGATGTCATGAAGCGTACCTATCAGCCGTCCAAGCTCGTGCGTGCCCGCCGCCACGGTTTCCGTGCCCGCATGGCCACCAAGGATGGTCGCGCAATCCTCAACCGTCGCCGCCGCGACGGCCGCAAGAAGCTCTCGGCCTAAGCCGATCCTGGCCGGATGTCGGCCATGGAACCGGTGCGGCCTCCGCTCCGCCGGCTAACCAGAAGATCGCAGTTTCTGAAGGCTGCCCGGGGCACTCGCGCCGGGCGGTCTGCTTTTGGCCTGCAGGTCGTGCCCGTGGCTGCGCCGGACGCCGGCATTGGCTTCACCGTCACAAAGAAAATCGGCAATGCCCCCGAACGCAACCGCATAAAACGGCGCTTGCGAGCGGCTGCGGCAGCTTGCGCGCGTGACTTTCGCTCTGGTCATGACTATGTGCTTCTCGGACGGCCCGAAGCGCTGGCCGAACCCTTCGACAAGCTTGTTGCCGATCTCGGCGCGCTGATTGAGCGCGTGCATACTCCCCGACCCGGCGGCGAGCGCCCTGCCTCCGGCCGCGGCCCACGGAACTGACAGCCAAATGACCGACAATCGCAATGTGATCCTCGCCATCGTGCTCAGCATGCTCGTGCTGTTCGGCTGGCAGTATTTCGTGGCCGGCCCGCAGCTCGAGCAGGCGCAGCGCCAGGCGGAGCTTGCCGCCGCACAGCAGGCGGGTGCAGACACCACCCTCGCCACGCCAGCTACCCCGGGTCAGGCCGGTGTTCCCGCCGCCCCGGGTGCTGTTCAGGCCTTCGAAACGCGGGAGGCCGCTCTTGCCGCGACTCCCCGAATCCCAATCGATACACTCGATCTCGAGGGCTCGATCAATCTGACGGGCGCGCGGATCGATGACCTTCGCCTCAAGCAGTACCGCGAAACGGTCAATCCTGATTCTCCCATCATCACGCTGCTGTCCCCACAGGGGCTGCCTAACGCCTACTTCGCCGAAGAGGGTTGGGTCGCCGCCAGCGGTAGCGGCATTCCCGTGCCGGACGCGCAGACCGTCTGGCAGGTCGAAGGTGACAACGCCACCCTGACGGCCGATACGCCGGTGACCCTGGTATGGGACAACGGCGCTGGCCTCATCTTCCGCCGGACGATCTCGGTGGACCCGTACTACCTGTTCACCGTCGAGCAGACGATCGAGAATACTGGTGCCGGGGACGTCGCCCTTTATCCCTATGCGCGCGTGATCCGGCACAACACGCCGCAGGTGCAGAACTTCTTCATCCAGCATGAAGGCCCACACGGCGTGCTGGGCTCGTACAACCTGGTGTCCAAGAAGTATTCCGACCTGCAGAACGAGCGGCAGGTCACCTTCGAGAACACCACTGGCTGGCTCGGCTTTTCCGACAAGTACTGGGCGACCGCCGTCATGCCGCCGGCCGGCACCGGGATCAACGCCCGCATGAGCTGGGGTAATGTCGGCGGCTTCGACGACTATCAGACCAGCTATGTCGAAACGACCCCTGTCGTGGTCCCCGCAGGTGGCTTCGCCACGCGTGAGAGCTACCTGTTCGCCGGCGCCAAGGAAGAGTCCGTCATCAGCGCCTATGAGCGCGAGTACGGCTTCGATCGGCTGAACCTGCTGATCGATTGGGGCTGGTTCTGGTATCTGACCCAGCCGATGTACTACCTGCTCAGCTTCCTCTACGGCATCCTGGGCAATTTCGGCCTCGCCATCCTGGCCGTGACGGTCATCGTCAAGGCGGTCTTCTTCCCGCTCGCCAACCGCTCCTATGCGTCCATGGCCGCCATGCGTCGCGTACAGCCGGAAATGAAGTCCATCCAAGAGCGCTTCAAGGACGACCGCGCTGCACAGCAGCAGGCGATGATGGAGCTTTACCGCAAGGAGAAGATCAATCCGCTGTCCGGCTGCTGGCCGCTGCTGATCCAGATTCCGGTGTTCTTTGCGCTCTACACCGTCATCTTCATCAGCCTTGATATGCGCCATGCGCCCTTCTTCGGCTGGATTCGCGACCTTGCCGCGCCCGATCCGACCAACATCTTCACCCTGTTCGGGCTCATCCCGTGGGATCCGACGGTGATCCCGGTGATCGGCGGCTTCCTCCATCTCGGCATCTGGCCGGTGATCATGGGCATCACCATGTGGGTGCAGATGCGTCTCAACCCACCACCGCCGGACCCGACGCAGGCCATGATCTTCAACTGGATGCCGGTGATCTTCACCTTCATGCTGGGCACCTTCCCGGCGGGTCTGGTGATCTACTGGGCTTGGAACAACACGCTGTCGATCGCCCAGCAGTGGTTCATCATGAAGCGCCACGGCGCTGAGGTGAACCTGCTCGGCAACATCGTGGACAGCATCCGGCGCAAGCCCAAGCCTACCGAGCCCACCAAGAGCTGAATGTAAGGAGGCGCCGCGAGGCGCCTCTTTCGCCTGGAGACCCCATGCCGATCGACAAGCCCGATTTCTCCCCCGAAGCCATCGAACGCGCCAGGCTTCTGTTCGCTCGCCCCTTCGTCTTCATCAAGGGCTGCGTGCGTATTGCCGACCTGCCGCCGATGGACCGCGTGGAGGTGGCCTTTGCCGGTCGATCCAATGTCGGCAAGTCGAGCCTCATCAACGCGCTGTGCGGCACGTCGGCTCTGGCCCGCACGTCGAACACGCCCGGCCGTACGCAGGAGCTCAACATCTTCGAGAGCGCCACGGAGCCACTGCGTCTCGTGGACATGCCCGGCTATGGCTTCGCCAAGGCACCGGAGGACAAGGTTCGCGCCTGGACCAGCCTCATCCATCAGTATCTGGTAGGTCGTGCGACGCTTCGACGGGTTTACGTGCTCGTTGATGGTCGCCACGGCCCCAAGGACAATGACCTGTCGGTGATGAATGAGCTCGACCGGGCCGCGGTAAGCTACCAGGTGGTCCTGACCAAGGCCGACAAGCCGGGCAGGGCCGATCTGGACGCTGCCATCCGCGCGACGGAAGCTGCCGTCAGCAAGCGCCCTGCCGCCCATCCCCGCTTGATCCTCACCTCGTCCGTCAAGGGTGACGGCATCGCCGACCTGCGCACGGAGATCGCGCAGTTGCTGGAGGAATAGGCGGCTTCCCCGCCTCTCGTCGCTACTCTGGCTGCGTCTTTAGGTAGTCGATCACCATCTGCACCGCCTGTGCCTCGCGCTCCTGTACCATCGCGACACCCGACAGATCCCGGTCGAAGATGACGCTCAGCGTCGCCATGTTCGACACGTAGAAGAACCCCAGGGCGGCGATGGAAATGTAGAGCTGGACCGGGTCCACGTCGCGCCGGAAGATGCCGCTCTCGGCCCCACGCTTGAGGATGGCGGTAATCTGCCCGACCAGCGGCGAATGCAGCGCCTTGATGTCCGGAAGCGTCTTGAGAAAGCGTGCGTTCTCGATGTTCTCCGTACCCAGCAGGCGCGGGAACCACGGATTAGCGAGGAAGTGCCTGAAGGTGAAGCGTACCAGGCGGTCCATGGCATCGGCCGGGCCGTATTGGTCGAGGCTTAGTGCCCGCTCGCCGCGGCGGATTTCCTCATAGGCATCCCGCAGCACCGCCCGGTAGAGGTCCTCCTTGTTGCCGAAGTAATGGTAGAGCAGCCGCTTGTTCGCGCCTGCGCGTTCGGCAATTGCGTCCACCCGCGCACCTTCGAAGCCCCGTTCGGCGAACTCTGCACGTCCTGCCACCAGGATAGCGGCTTTGGTGCGGGCAGAGTTGCGCGTGCGCTTGGCCGTGTCAGCGTTGGGCTGCGGGGGCCGCGCGATCGCGGGTGAAGAGGGCTCGGACACGTCGCGACACCGCCGGAATGGACATCAGGATGGTGAGAATGATGACTAGGCAGATAACAGCGCTGATCGGGCGCGTAAAGAAAGGCGTCGGATCGCCATTGGTCAGCATCAGCCCCCGCCTGAGATTGAGGTCGAGCAGGTCGCCCAGCACGATCCCCAGCACCAGCGGTGCCATGGGGTACTTCATCTCGCGCAGGATGAACCCGCCGACGCCGAAGATCAGCATGACGTAGACATCGAACATGCGCTGGGTGATCGCAAAGGAGCCGACCACGCACAGGATGTAGATCACCGCCATGAGGCGTTCGCGGGGAACCTGCAGCACCTTGATGAACAGCTTGGTCAGCGACAGCCCGAAGATCAGGTTAGC
The DNA here is from genome assembly GCA_023436745.1 of Pseudomonadota bacterium. GTDB lineage: Bacteria > Pseudomonadota > Alphaproteobacteria > Rhizobiales > Devosiaceae > Devosia. The sequence continues at coordinate 7,449 of JAEZHZ010000297.1, forward strand.
GATCGTTGCCAGGAGCAGCATCGCCACCACCTGGTAGAGAAAGACCGGATTCTCCGTCATCAGCATCGGTCCCGGCCGGATGCCGTGGATCATCATCGCCGCGATCAGCACCGCCGCGGCCGCCGATCCCGGCAGCGCCAGCGTCAGGGTCGGGATCATCGCCGCGGAGACCACGGCGTTGTCGCCCGTCTCGGCGGCAATCAACCCTTCTTGCGAGCCCTTGCCGAACTCCTCGGGGTGCTTGGAGAGCTTCTTGGCCGCTGCGTAGGAGCTCCAGGATCCTACGTCCTCCCCCACGCCGGGGATGATGCCGACGAAGGTGCCGATGATGCCCGAGCGGATGATCGTCTTCCAGTACTGGAAGATCTCCTTGAGCCGCGGCACGACCCGGTCGTTGACCGGAGTAACGTGCGGCATTGCACTGCGCTTGAGGCTCGACAGGATTTCTGCAAGGCCGAAGGCCCCCACCATCGCCGGGATCAGGTCGATGCCCCCGCCGAGGCCCGGAATGCCGAAGGTGAAGCGCTGGAACGCGTGCAGCGTCTCCATGCCGATCATGGCGATCAGCAGCCCTAGAATGCCTGCGATATAGCCTTTGATCGGGGTATCGCTACCGGTCATCTGGCCGGAAATGACGACGCCGAACAGAGCCAGCCAGAAGAACTCGTAGCTTCCGAACTTCAGTGCTGCCTCGGCGAGCATGGGCGCGATGATGGCGAGAAAGAAGATGCCGACAAGCGTGCCGAGCGTCGATGAGGTCGTGGCAAGGCCCATCGCAAGGCCCGCCTTGCCGCTCCGCGCCAGTGGATGGCCATCAAGCGTTGCTGCAGCATTGGCGGGGGTGCCGGGTATGTTGAGCAG
>JAEZHZ010000139.1 GCA_023436745.1 Pseudomonadota bacterium
TCGCGATCAGCCAGGACGTCCGGGTCCTGCTGGTGAAGCTGGCGGATCGCCTGCACAACATGCGCACCCTCCAGTTCATGCCGGAGGACAAGCAGCGGCGCATCGCTCAGGAGACGATGGATATCTATGCCCCGCTCGCGGGCCGCATGGGCATGCAGGACATGCGAAGCGAGCTGGAGGACATCTCCTTCGGCATTCTCCAGCCCGAGCACTACAGGGCCATCACCGCGCGCCTGGCACAGCTCGAGGCGGAGAACCGTGAGACCATCGAGACCATTTCCACGGAGCTGACCGAGCGCCTGGCAGCGGAGGGGATCACCGCCCGGGTGAAGGCGCGGGTGAAGTCTCCGTACTCGATCTTCAACAAGATCGAGCGCAAGTCGATCGCGCTGGAGCAGCTCTCCGACATCATCGGCTTCCGCGTCATCGTCGGCTCCGTCGAGGAGTGCTATCGCACTGTCGGGCTGGTCCACACCAAGTGGAAGGTCGTGCCGGGTCGCTTCAAGGACTACATCTCGGTCCCCAAGCACAACGACTACCAGTCGATCCACACCACCATCGTCGGCCCCGGCCGGCAGCGCGTTGAACTTCAGATCCGCACCGAGGACATGGACAGGGTGGCCGAGTTCGGCATCGCCGCCCATGCTCTCTACAAGGATGGCGCCTCCGCCAATCTCGGCCGTATTGAAGCCGAATCCCAAGCCTATGGCTCGCTCCGCCAGACCATCGGCCACCTGACCTCCGGCATCTCCACCGAGGATTTCCTCGAATACACCAAACTGGAGCTGTTCCAGGATCAGGTGTTCTGCTTCACGCCCCGTGGCCGGCTGATCGCCCTGCCGCGCGGGGCCACGCCCATCGACTTCGCCTATGCTCTGCACACCGACATCGGCGATACCTGCGTCGGCGCCAAGATCAACGGCGCCATCCTGCCGCTCGTCACCCAGCTGCGCTCGGGCGACGAGGTCGAGATCATCCGCGATCAGAACCACTCTCCGCCGCCCAACTGGATCGGCATCGCCGCCACCGGCAAGGCCCGTGCCGCCATCCGCCGCGCGGTGCGCAACGCTGCGGCACAGCGTGCCTTTGCACTCGGCGAACACGTCCTCAACATGATGCTCGATCGTGAGGGCGTGATGCTGGACGAAGCCGAGGACAAGGCGCTCTCCGAAGCCCTTGGCTACCCCGGCCGGCGCGAGCTGCTGGTGGCCGTGGGCGAGGGCAAGGTCGGCTCCGAGCCTCTCGCCAACGAACTCATCCGGATCAAGGGACTGCGCAAGCGTCGGCGCAAGCTGGATCTGCCGGTGGCCGACACCGCCCATGGCTGGTTCGCCCTCAGGGCCACCGACCTGTTCCGCTTCCGTGCACCGGGCGGGCAGAAGCCCGGTCCCCGTGCCAAGGCGGCACTGGCGCAGCTCGATTTCCATACCCCTGTGACTGTTTCGGGGGAGGGGGTAGTGCCGGGCGACCGGCTCGTCGGCATCCTCCAGCCCGAAGCGCCGCTGATGGTCTACCCGATCCACTCGGATGCGCTGATCAACCTCCACGACAGCGATGTCGCCTGGATCGACGTGCGCTGGAACCTCGACGAGCGCGTGGACAGGCTCTACCCGACCGTCATCAGCATGGAGTCCGTCAACAAGCCCGGCTCGCTGGCTCAGATTTCCTCGGCTATCGCTGCCTGCGATGCCAACATCAACAATCTGGTCATGCGGATGATCTCCCCCGATTTCCACCACATGATCTTCGAGATCGAGGTGCGCGACCTTGCGCAGCTCACCGATGTTCTGGCAACGCTCAAGCGCAGTCCCGGCCTCTCCGCCGTGCAGCGTGCCGGCGTGCGCGAGGCTTCCATGATCTCGACGCTGGAATGGGACGGGCGCGTAGACAAGAGGTTTGCCGATGACGAAAGATGAGGTTCTGGACGTTTTCCGCGAGTGCGGCGCCATGCTCGAGGGACACTTCATCCTGTCCTCCGGCCTGCGGTCGCCGGTCTTCCTGCAGAAGGCCCGCGTCTTCCAGTATCCGGCGCAGACCGAAAAGCTCTGCCGCGCGCTAGCCGAACGCATCCGCGCCGAGTTTCCTGGCGTCACCAAGGTCGTCTCGCCCGCCATCGGCGGCATTATTCCCGGCTACGAGACTGCCCGGCACCTGGGTGTGCCGGCTCTCTACACCGAGCGGGTGGAGGGGCAGTTCGAACTGCGCCGTGGCTTCGAGATCGACGCCGATGACCAGGTGATCGTGGTCGAGGACATTGTGTCCACCGGCCTGTCTATCCGCGAATGTGTCGATGCCCTGCGCCGGATCGGCGCCAACGTCGTTGCTGCCGCCTGCCTCATCGATCGGTCGGGCGGCGAGGCCGATGTCGGAGTGCCGCTCGTCTCGCTGATAGAGTACAAGGTGCCTGCGTTCCCTGCAGACCAGCTGCCCCCCGAACTTGCGGCCATCCCGCCTGTGAAGCCCGGTAGCCGGGGCATTCAGGGCGTGAAATAATGTCCTTGGTGGCGGCCTCGGCCGCGACCTGCCCCTGCCGGGGCAAGGTCGCTCGGGGGGGGGCGCCACCGCCGCTACGGAGTTCTTCGGCCATGATCATCGGTTTGGGCTCCGATCTCATCCAGATCCACCGTGTCGCCGAGGTGCTCGAGCGTCACGGAGATCGGTTCGTCAACCGGTGCTTCACCGATATCGAACGGCGCAAGTCGGACCGACGCGCCGAGCGGGCGGCGTCCTACGCCAAGCGCTTCGCCGCCAAGGAGGCATGCTCCAAGGCACTCGGCACCGGATTGAGCAGCGGCGTGTACTGGCGCGACATGGGCGTGGTGAACCTGCCCACGGGTAACCCGACCATGCACCTCACCAATGGTGCGGCGAAAGCGCTTGCCCGTCTTGTGCCACCGGGCCACGTCCCCCACATCCACCTCACCATCACCGACGACGCCGGGCTTGCTCAAGCCTTCGTCATCATCGAAGCCCTGCCGATTGACCCAGGTGCGACAAACGCCTAACGCTTCGGCACCCTTCAGCCGGGAAGCCCAATGAGCCAGTCCGCCGACAAGACCGTCAAGAAGTCCGCCGCCAGCGAGTGGTGGGAGACCTTCGTGGTCATTGCCGAGGCGTTGCTGATCGCGATCGTGCTGCGTTCCTTCCTCTACCAGCCCTTCTCGATCCCTACTGCCTCCATGCAGCAGACACTGATGATCGGCGACTACTTCGTCGCCAACAAGTTCGTCTGGGGCTACGGCAAGCACTCCTTCTCGCTGGGCCGCTACGGCGACTTCACGCTGCTCGATTTCGAGCTGCCGATCGAGGATCGCATCTTCGGCCGCGAGCCCAATCGCGGCGACATTGCCGTGTTCCGGCCGGTTCCCCAGAACATCGAGTACATCAAGCGTATCGTCGGGCTGCCCGGCGACCGCATCCAGGTCCGCGACGGACGCCTCTATATCAACGGCACCGTCGTTGAGCGCGAACTGCTCGGCACCACGCAGGATACCGACAGCGAGGGCGTGACCCGCGAGGTGAGCGTCTACCGCGAGACCTTCCCCGAGGGCACCAGCCACATCATCCAGGAAATCTCCGACAACGGCCCGCTGGACAACACGCCCGAATACGTCGTGCCCGAGGGCCATTACTTCATGATGGGCGACAACCGCGACCGCTCTGCCGACAGCCGTGTGCTGTCGCAGGTCGGCTATGTCCCCGACGAGAACCTGATTGCCAAGGCCGAGGCCCGCTTCTTCTCGATCCGCGACAACATTCCGCCGTGGCAGATCTGGCAATGGCCGGCAAATGTCCGCTGGGACCGCATGTTCCAGGGCGTCGATTCCGATGTCCCCTACGATACGACTCCCGTGCCGTGAGCCGACGCGAACGGTCATACGAGAAGCTGCAGTCCCGGATCGGCCATCGCTTTGCCGATCTGGACTTGCTTGAGCGGGCGCTGACGCACTCCAGCGCCGTTTCGCCGGCACGACGCATCGAGCGGTCCTACCAGCGCCTCGAGTTCCTGGGCGACCGCGTGCTCGGCCTCGTGGTCGCGGACATGCTGTACCGGCGCTTCCCGAAGAGCAACGAGGGTGAACTCAGCCGTACGCTGAACGCGCTGGTACGCAAGGAAACCTGCGCCATCATCGCCCGCCAGCTCGATCTCGGCTCCGAGATGATCCTCGGCGACAGCGAGGCGCGCACCGGCGGCGCCAGCAAGGAAGCCATTCTGGGCGATGTCACCGAGGCGGTGATCGGCGCCCTCTATCTCGATGGCGGCCTCGGACGGGCCTATGAGTTCGTCGAGCGCATGTTCGGCGACCTGTTGACCGACGGCCAGCCGAACCGGGCCGACGCCAAGACCACGCTGCAGGAATGGGCCCAGGCCCGCGGCCTCGAGCCCCCAACATACACTCTCGCCGAGCGCACCGGTCCCGATCATGCGCCCGAGTTCACCATCCGCGTCAACGTTGGCGACTATGAGCCGCTGACCGCGATCGGCCCCTCCAAGAAGATCGCCGAGCACAAGGCTGCCGAGCTCTTCCTGATCCGCCAGAACGTGTGGAAGGAACCCGCATGACCGAGCTCACCCCGTCCGATACGTCCTGCGGCTTCATTGCCCTGGTTGGCGCGCCCAACGCCGGCAAGTCGACCCTGCTGAACTCTCTGGTCGGCACCAAGGTGTCGATTGTCACCCACAAGGCGCAGACCACGCGCTCCCAGATTCGCGGCGTGGTTACCCTCGATACCGCCCAGTTGGTGTTCGTCGATACGCCGGGCATCTTCGCGCCCAAGCGCCGGCTCGATCGGGCCATGGTCGAGAGCGCCTGGACCGGGGCAGGGGACGCGGACATCGTCGCCTTTATCGTCGATGCCGAGAAGGGTTTGACGCCGGAACTTGAATCGCTGGTTGAAGGCCTGACCAACGTCCGGCACCCCAAGATTCTCGTCCTCAACAAGATTGACACCATCCGTCGCGAGAACCTGCTCAAGCTCTCCGAGGAGCTGAACTCCCGCCTGCGTTTCGAGGCGACCTTCATGATCTCGGCGCTTAAGGGCGACGGCGTGCAGGATTTCATCGACTGGTGCGCCGCCCATGTGCCTCCCGGGCCCTGGCACTTCCCCGAGGACCACCTCACCGATCTCACGCTGGCCCTGACGGCTGCCGAGATTACCCGCGAGAAGCTGTTCCTGCGCATCCACGACGAGATTCCCTATAACGCGACCGTCGAGACCGAGGCGTTCAAGGAGCAGAAGGACGGCTCCTACAAGATCGACCAGGTGATCTATGTCACCCGCGACACCCACAAGAAGATCATCCTGGGTGCCGGCGGGCAGACCATCAAGGCAATCGGCGCGGAGGCCCGCAAGGAACTGATGGAGATGTACGAGGTGCCGGTGCACCTGTTCATCTTCGTGAAGGTGCGCGCAAAGTGGGGCGACGATCCCGAGCGCTACCGCGAGATGGGCCTGGAGTACCCGAGTGGGAAAGGCTGACCACCCGTTCCTCTTCCGGACAGGGAGAGATCGCCGCGCGTGGAGGGGGGTGTATCTCCATGCATCCTGTAGCCGCTGATGGAGTGGACCGGCGAAGCCCTGCTCATAGGTGTTCGCCGCCACGGTGAAACAAGCGTTATTGCCGAAGCCATGGTCGCCGGCCGCGGCCGCAACCTGGGGCTCGTGCGTGGTGGCCGTTCAACCAGGCTCGCCGCCACTCTCCAGCCGGGAAACACCGTTCAGCTCACCTGGCGCGCCCGCATCGAGGATCATCTCGGCACTTTCACCATCGAGCCGCTGACCTCCCGCGCCGCGGCGCTGATCGCCGAGCCGAACCGCCTCTACCTGGCGCAGCTGGTCTTCGAGCACCTCCATCTCCTGCCCGAGCGCGACCCGCATGATCGCCTTCTCGGCATGGCGCTGCGCCTCATCGACTCCGCACCCGATGCCGTCGAGCTCGTTCGGTTTGAACTGGCACTGCTCGATGAACTCGGTTTTGGGCTCGATCTCACCTCCTGCGCTGCGACCGGCGTCGTAGACGGGCTGACCCACGTTTCGCCCCGTACCGGCCGCGCGGTATCCCGCGACGCAGCCCAGCCCTATCTCGACCGCCTGCTGCCTCTGCCGAGCTTCCTCACCGCCCGCGGCAACGCCTCTCCAGAAGACCTGCGCGCCGCCTTCCGCCTTACCGGCCATTTTCTGGCTGCTCACCTCTGGGTCCCCCGGAACATGGACCCACCCGCCACCCGCGACCTGCTCCTCGACCGTCTGCTGCGAGACGAGTGAGGAGTGGGCAATGTGAACACCCCCACCCAACCTCCCCCTGAAGGGGGAGGAGTGGGCCCGGTGGACGCTGGTGCCGCACGCACACTCGGTGCGTCCCTCCCCCGCCTGCGGGGGAGGCTAGGTGGGGGC
>JAEZHZ010000142.1 GCA_023436745.1 Pseudomonadota bacterium
CTTCCCCTTCCGCGTGCGCCAGCGTCCGGGCCCCGGCAATGCCCTTGGTCAGATCAAGTTCCTGTTCCCCAACAAGCACGACGTCTACCTGCACGACACGCCGTCGAAGTCGCTCTTTGCCCGGGACTTCCGCGCCTTCAGCCATGGCTGTGTCCGGGTCGAGAACCCCATGGAATTCGCCGATGCGTTGATGGCAAACGAGCCCAACATATCCCGCGCCAGCCTCGAAGCCATGTTCGGATCCAGTGAGCGCTGGGTGAACCCCACCCGGCAGATTCCGGTGCATCTCGCCTATTTCACCGTGCGGGTGACCGATGACGGCGAACTCGTCTCGATTGCCGACGTCTACGGTCACAACGCCGCGCTGATCGAGGCCATGGGCCTCGGTGACCTTCCGGACCTGCCGCCCGAGGTCGTCGCTGCCGCCGCGCAGGTGCCGGCCTCGGCAACAACCCTGTCCCCCTGAGCAGGCGGTAGGATTCCCTTAACGTTTTCGCCTTTGTGGCGCCGCTATTTAAGGGCTATGACTTTCTCGTGAGGAGTTCGGTCGTCGGGCGTTGCAAAGCCGTTAGCGTTAATCAATTGGCTCCAATTGAGCGCTAATCTGCCGCGATGTGTAGGCGTAACCGGGCAGAGTTCAGCGTGACGGGGACTTCCTTCTTGAACTGGCACCATATCGTGCGGCTGTTCATGGCTGCCCTTATGAGCATAACCGTCATCCTGCCTCAGGCAGCGGTGCCGGCCTATGGCGCCAGCGAGCGCGCGCTTTACCTCCATTACACGCACACTCGCGAGACGGCCCGCATCGTCTTCAAGCGGAACGGGCAGTATGTTCAGTCCGGGCTGAACGAACTCAACCAGTTCCTGCGCGACTGGCGCCGGAACGAGCCTGCGAAGATGGACCCGCGCCTGTTCGACCTGATCTGGGAAGTCTACCAGGAGGTCGGCGCAACCCAGCCCGTCCATATCGTCTCCGCCTATCGCTCGCCCGCCACCAACGAGATGCTGCGGAAATCTTCCTCCGGTGTTGCCGAGAATTCCCAGCACACCAAGGGCAACGCCATGGATTTCTTCATCCCCGGTGTTCCCCTGACCAAGCTTCGCGCCGTTGCGATGCGCAAACAGGTTGGCGGGGTGGGCTATTATCCAAGCTCCGGCAGTCCCTTTGTTCATCTCGACACCGGCTCCGTCCGCGCCTGGCCGCGAATGACCCGCGCGCAGTTGCAGGACCTCTTCCCTGACGGAAAAACCATGCACCTGCCCACCGACGGCAAGCCGCTGTCGCAGCAGGGTTACCAGGTGGCCCTGGCTGAATGGAAGCGGTGCCGCGCCTACCCGTGCAACGGCAGCTCTTCCGGCACGGCGGTCGCCGACGCCGGTTCAAGCCGCACGCTGATGGACATGCTGTTCGGTGGCAAGTCCGCGCCCGCCACCTCGTCTCCCGCGCCGACAGCGCCGGTCCAGGTTGCAGCGGCTCCGCCGCAGCCCGCTCCCGCACCGGCAGCACCCTCCCCGGCCGCTGCTGCGCAGGCCGTGGCGCCAATGCCGCTCATGCGCCCCGCCTCTTTGGGCGGCCCCACGCTTGCAACCGCAGCGGCGCAGCAGGCAAATCCTGCCCCACAGCAGCTTCCGTTCTCCACGGTGGGCAGCGCACCGCTGAGTGAAGCGGAACTCGCCGAGCCCGAGTTCATCCCGTTCCCCGTGATCAAGTCTGCGGCCCTGCAGCAGGCGACCGCGGCGGCGGTGCCCTCGGGTGACGCCGTGACCGCCCTTGCAGCGGTTGCCGCTCCCTTTCCCCAGCCACGTCTGATCATGAGCGAACCGGCTGCGCAGCAGGCCGTAACAGCCTACCTGCCGCCCATGCCGCAGGACGCCACCGCTCAACGCAAGATCGAAGCCTTGATCGAGCGTGAGACCACCGCTGCCGTGCCGGCGTCCGCAATGCCCGCCCCGGTCCCGACGTCCAACCCGCTCTCACGCCTGCCGATCCTGCCCTCCACCCAAGGGGCCGCCACGGGCCTGCATGCCTCGCTTGGCGTGCCCTCCAGCGGAGCCGCACCGGCAGACCCGCTGTTTGCCGGCACGTTTGGCGCCGCTGCGCTCAGCAGCGACGATGCCGTGGCCAATGCACTCGCCGAGCACGTCGCTCGCGCTGCGACCGGGATGCGCAAGCCCGACCTGGTGGCGCCCGACCTCGATCATATCGCCGATATCTTCCTCGCCCCCGCGGCCCTGACCTCGAGCCATTTCGCCGTCATCTACGACCACGACGAGGCGGACCTCGACCCGACGCCCGACATGGGCCGATACGTGCCGGTGCTCACCGCCGGTGGCAGTCCGCGCGATCTGCCCCATCTTGCCTTCGGATCAGTGCCGCCAATAGCGACTGGGAAGTGAACCGCCTCACATCCGGCGCATTGTCTCAGGATCGGAGACCGGCGCGCCCGATTGCAAAGGCCGGGCTGCACGCCTAAGTAAGCTTTTCGCCGTTCGGCAAAGGACCTGAACCACTTGGCCGCAGAAAATTCGAAGACGCCGCTGCTCGATACCATCGGTTCTCCAGCGGATCTGCGCGCACTGCCGCGCGAGAGTCTCCGTCAGCTTGCTGACGAGCTGCGCGATGAAATGATCGACGCGGTGTCCGTGACCGGTGGACATCTCGGAGCAGGCTTGGGCGTCGTCGAGCTCACCGTAGCTCTTCACGCTATTTTTAACACCCCGCACGACCGCATCATCTGGGACGTCGGCCATCAGGCTTATCCGCACAAGATCCTGACCGGCCGACGCGATCGCATCCGCACCTTGCGCCAAAAGGGTGGATTGTCGGGGTTCACCCGCCGCGCCGAAAGCGAGTACGACCCCTTCGGTGCGGGCCACTCATCGACGTCGATTTCCGCTGGCCTCGGCATGGCTGTTGCCAGTGACCTCATGGGCGAGCGGCGCAATGTCGTGGCTGTCATCGGCGACGGGGCAATGTCGGCTGGCATGGCCTATGAGGCGATGAACAATGCCGGCGCCATGGATGCGCGCCTGGTCGTTATCCTCAATGACAACGACATGTCGATTGCGCCGCCGACCGGCGCACTGCGGAGCTACCTGGCGCGACTGGTCTCCGGGCCCGTTTACCGTGGCACCCGCGAGGCGGCAAAGGCAGTTGTCTCGAAGCTGCCCCCGTTCCTTCACGAGCCTGCCCGCAAGACGGAGGAGTTCGCCCGCTCGTTCTTCACCGGTGGGACGCTGTTCGAGGAGTTGGGATTCTACTATGTCGGCCCGATCGACGGCCACGACCTCGACCACCTGCTGCCGATCCTCGAGAACGTGCGCGATGCGGACGAAGGGCCCATCCTGATCCATGTCGTCACCAAGAAGGGCAAGGGCTATGCTCCGGCCGAGAACTCGGCCGACAAGTACCACGGCGTCGCCAAGTTCAACGTCATCACCGGCGCCCAGGCCAAGGCGCCGTCCAATGCCCCATCCTACACCTCCGTCTTCGCAGAGAGCCTGATCCAGGAAGCCAACGACGATCCCCGCATCGTTGCCATCAACGCGGCCATGCCAAACGGCACGGGGCTCGACAAGTTCTCCGAGGTCCACCCCGGCCGGTGTTTCGACGTGGGCATCGCCGAGCAGCATGCCGTAACCTTCGCGGCCGGCCTTGCCAGCGAAGGCATGCGGCCTTTCTGCGCCATCTACTCGACCTTCCTGCAGCGCGCCTATGACCAGGTGGTGCACGATGTCGCCATTCAGGGCCTGCCGGTTCGCTTCGCCATCGATCGCGCCGGCTATGTCGGTGCCGACGGGCCGACGCATGCGGGGAACTACGACAGCGCCTATCTCGGGGCGATTCCGAACATGGTGCTGATGGCCGCGGCCGACGAGGCCGAACTCCGGCACATGGTGGCCACGGCCGCTGGCTATGACCAGGGTCCCATCGCCTTCCGCTATCCCCGCGGGGACGGCATGGGCGTGGACATGCCCGCACGGGGCGAACGCCTTCCCATTGGCAAGGGTCGTATCATCACCCAGGGTAGCACGATTGCGCTGCTGAGCTACGGCACGCGCCTGGCAGAGGTTCTGGCAGCCGCCGATCGTCTGGCTGCTCTCGGCCTCAACGCCACCGTCGCCGACGCGCGCTTTATGAAGCCGCTCGATACCGAACTCATCGCCGACCTGGCATCCCGGCACGACGTGCTGATCACCGCCGAGGAATCCGGCATCGGCGGCTTCGGCAGCCACGTCGCGACCTTCCTCGCCACCAACGGCCTGCTCGACGGCCGACTGCGGTTCCGTCCGCTGATGATCCCCGACACCTTCGTGGAGCACGCATCGCAGGCGGACATGTATGCGGAGGCGGGACTCGATCGGGCTGGCATCGTCGCGACGGCGCTGACAACCCTCGGATACGACGAAGCCGCCATGGCGGCGGCTCTGGCAAAGATCAGCTAATGTCCCCGGTGGCGCCTCGGGCTCTGCCCGGCGCCACCTTGGGATTGTGCGTGTGGCGTCAGTCGTCCGCCGGCGCGCCCTGCATTCCGAGTGCGCTCATGTAGAGGTCCAGCAGGGCTTCCTGCTCCATGCGCTCATTGGCATCCTGCTTTCGAATGCGGATGATCTGGCGGAGGATCTTGATGTCGAAGCCATTGCCCTTGGCCTCGGCGTAGATTTCCTTGATGTCGGCCGCGATGGCCGCTTTCTCTTCTTCCATCCGCTCGATGCGCTCGACGAACGCTCTGAGCTGATCCTGGGCAACGCTGTCTTCGACGGCCATGCTGCTTCCTTCCTAGTCTTGGCGCCCGTTCAACCCCAGCGGGGCCCACGGTTCAACCCCTTTGTGGATCAATCCACATGCAGCGCCGCATACCCCTATTTCGGTCAAATCCCCGTCCTAGCCATTGACCCCGCCAGCCCCTTGCGCTCAAACACCCGGAGGTATTTTCCGTGTCTGACGGCTCCCACTTGTCCCTTCTCCGTCTTGGCCTGCCCCTGATTGGCGCGTTCGTCGGCATTCTTGCCTTCTCGGCACCTGCGCATGCTGACTTGCGCGTTTGCAACGAGACCGGCAACACAGTATCGGTCGCGTTGGGCTACCGTGCCGAGCGGGGCTGGATGAGCGAGGGCTGGTGGCAGACCCCAGCGGGTGAGTGTCGCGTGCTCTACCAGGGCGATCTGGAGCGGCGCTTCTATTACATCTACGCGGTCGATGACATCGGCGGCGGCGCCTGGGACGGCCAGGTGTTTATGTGCACTCGTGATGAGACCTTCACCATATTCGGGGTTGAGGATTGCCTCGCCCGCGGCTATGAGCGCACCGGGTTCTTTGAAATCGATACCCAGAGCCGTTCCGACTGGACTTTGCAGTTGACCGAGACCTCGGGCGCTCCCGCAGTCGTCGGCCCGGATGCTGGGGAAGACCTCGAGGATCCGGCATTCACGATCGATCCGGATGACGTGACCATCGATGCGCCTGAGGATGGCGCGACGCCACTCGACGGAGTTTCCGTGCCACCCCCGCCACCGGGCGACGCCCTACCGGCAAGCAACTGACTGGACGACACAAAATGAGACGGATGAGACGCGCGAAGATCGTCGCTACCCTCGGGCCCGCAAGCCATGAGGAAAAGATGATCGAGGAACTGGCCAAGGCCGGCGCCGACGTCTTCCGCATCAACATGAGCCATGCCAGCCACGACCTCATGCGCCAGACCGTGGAGCGCATCCGCTCCGTCGAGGCGCGCATCAAGCGGCCGCTCGGCGTGCTGGTCGATCTGCAGGGCCCCAAGCTGCGCGTCTGGAAATTCAAGGAAGGCTCGGTCAACCTGGTCGCCGGCCAGAAGTTCACGCTCGACAGCCAGCAGGACGACAACGGCAACTCCGAACGCGTCTACCTGCCCCATCCCGAGATCATCGAGAGCGTTTCGGTGGGCGACCGCCTGCTGCTCGATGACGGCAAGCTGCAGTTGAAGGCCACCCGCGTCGGCGGCGGTGCCATCGAGACCGAAGTGATCTACGGCGGCAAGCTCAGTGACAAGAAGGGCGTTTCCCTGCCCGACACCCTGCTGCCCACCGGCGC
>JAEZHZ010000149.1 GCA_023436745.1 Pseudomonadota bacterium
ACCCAGAGCGGACCCTGGCGGGTCCGGCGGCCAACGAGGGCCGGTATGCTCATGCCGTCGTCGGGTGACGTTGGGATGACGACGCGGAGACGAGGCTAGTGCAGATTTGACCAGCCGGTCAATTTGCGATGGTGCGCCGCCAAGCGTGCTGGAACCGGGAGCGGGGCGGCAGGCTTCTACAGGAGCGGGGTCGAGGAGGATGAAGTCATGAAGTGGCGCGGTCGCCAGCAGAGTTCCAACATTCAGGATCGGCGGGGCCCCAACAGCGGCGGCCTGCGCGGTGGTCTGGGTGGCAGCCAGTTCGGTCGCGGCGGCGGATTGCGTATTCCCATGGGCGGCCGCACGGCCCGTGGCGGGATGGGCGGCCTGCTGGGCATAGTAGTGGTGCTGGGCCTGATCTGGCTGCTGACCGGGACCAACCCGATCGACATGATGACCGGCGGGTCAGGCTCCAGCAGCGCCGTCAGTTCATCGAGCTTCAGGCCGCAGAACGGCAGTTCCGACGAACTGCGGGAGTTCGTTGGCGTGGTGATCCAGGAAACGGAAGATTTGTGGAACGCCGAGTTCGCGGAGATCGGCGAGGATTATCCGGAGCCGACTGTGGTGCTGTTCACGGGCAGGACCAACAGCGGCTGCGGGACGGCGGATGCGAGCACGGGGCCGTTCTATTGTCCGGTCGACGAGCAGGTCTATATCGACCTCGGCTTCTACGACATGCTGCGCGACCAGTTCGGCGCGCCCGGCGACTTCGCGCAGGCCTATGTGCTGGCCCATGAGGTGGGACACCACGTGCAGAACCTGACCGGAGTGCTCGGGGACTTCAACCAGCGCCGCCAGAGCATGAGCGCGGAAGAGGCCAATGCCTATTCGGTCCGGGTGGAACTGCAGGCAGACTGCTATGCCGGCATCTGGGCGGCCTATGCAGGCCAGGAGGACCTGCTGGAGAACGGCGACATCGAGGAGGCCATCAACGCGGCCATCCAGATCGGCGACGATACGCTGCAGCGTCGCTCGCAGGGCTTCGTGGTGCCGAAAACCTTCAATCACGGCACTTCCGAACAGCGCAAGACCTGGTTCGAGCGCGGCTATCGCGGTGGCGATCCGGGTGTGTGCGATACGTTCTCGGGGAACGTCTGATGGCTGACGAGATCGTGGAGATGCGGTTCGAGGACGATGGCGTGTTTCCCAACAGCCGGTTGCCGCTGCTGCTTTATCGCGGGGCGACTGCGGGAGACGGGCCGGAGCCGCTGGAGGCGCTGTTCGAGAAGAACGGATGGCCACCGCAGTGGCGCGACACCGTCTTCACCTTCCACCACTATCACTCGCGGAGCCATGAATGCCTCGGCGTCGCACAGGGGCACGCCACGCTGAGATTCGGCGGCCCCGCGGGACAGGAAGTGCGTGTCGAAGCCGGAGACGTGGTGGTGATCCCGGCCGGGGTGGCGCACCAGAGGGTGGTGGCCAGCACCGATTTCATGGTGGTGGGCGCCTATCCGCCGGGACAGGACGACTACGATACCCTTCGCGGGCAACCCGCCGACAGGCCGAAGGCGGACGAGAACATCGCGCAGGTGCCGATGCCGGAGAGTGACCCGGTGGACGGGCGGGGCGGAAGGCTGGCCGCTGCGTGGAACGCATCGTGAGCGGGGTGGCGCTCGAGTACTCGTTCTCACGGCCGGTGCCCGTGGCGGCTCTCAAGTCACTGCTGGGCCAGGCCGACTGGGCGAGCGGCAGAACAGACGACGAGCTGAGGCAGCTCATGGAGAACACGCCGGTGCAACTGGGCGTCTGGGAGGGAGACAGGCTCGTGGGCTATGCCCGGGCCCTGACCGATGGCCGCTTCCGCGCGCTGATCGATGACGTGGTGGTGGACGAAAGGCAGCGGGGGAGCGGCATCGGCACGGAGATGATGCGGCGGCTGATCGAGCGGCTTGTGGCCGTGGACCAGGTGTTCCTGCTCGCGAGCGACACCAGCGTCGCCTTCTACAGCAAGCTCGGCTTCGAACTCACCAGGGCAAACTGCCTCGTGCGGCGCAGACCTGCGGGCTAGAGGCCGAAGACGTGCCTTGCGACCATGGCGGTCGCCCAGCCGGCGAGCAGCATGATCAGGCCCGGATAGCGGAGCGAGACGAGCCCTGCTGCGATCAGGGCGAGCTTTATGTCCCAGCCTTCGATGAAGAAGGCGGGCGCCCACAGCGTGGTGAGCACCGCTGCCGGCACCGCATTCAGGGCCGCCTGCATGCGCGGGGGAATGGTCTTCATCCGCGTGATGAGGATGTAGCCGCCAATGCGCGTCATGTAGGTCGCAGCAGCTGCGGCGAGGATGAGCGCCAGCATGGCCATGTGGGTCATCAGTGCTGCTCCTGCTCAAGCGCCGCGGTGGTGCCGGCGGGCAGGGGGAGGGCTACGGCGACGAGAATGCCGACGAGCGCGCCGATGCTGACGTGCCAGGGCGAGCCGACGAGGTAGTAGGCGAGGATCGACCCTGCCATGCTCGCGGCCACCACGGGATAGAAGCCGGGCCGCTTGCGAAAGCCGATGACGAGGCCGAGGAAATAGATCGGCAGGAGCACGTCGATCGCAAAGGTCTGCGGGTCGCCCAGCAGGCCCCCGAACCAGGCGCCGAGCACGCTGAAGGCCACCCACTGGACATAAACGACGATGCCGAAGGTGATGTACCAGGTGAAGCTGGTGGACAGCCCCGCCTCGTGGCGGCGGGCCGTATCGGCATATTGCGGATCGGTCAGCAGGAAGAAGGCGAGGAGCCGCTGCGGCAGGGTGTAGCGACCGAAGATCGGCGCGACGGCGGCAGAGTACAGCACGTGGCGGAAGTTGACCGCGAGCACCGACAGGACGATGAGCCAGCCCGGCACGTGACTGCCGAACAGCTCGATGCCGACGAGCTGGCTGGCGCCGGCGAAGACGGTGGCGCTCATCAACCCGGCGTCGAAGACCGAAAGGCCGTTCTCAACGGCGATGGCGCCGAAGAGAACCGCGAAGGGGGCTGCGGACACGGCGACGACGAGGCCGCTCCGTATGCCGGCAAGGATATCAGGGCGGGTCATGCCAAGGTCCAAAGGAGTGGATTTGCCCGAGCCGGCGACTGGTCGACTCGGTGACCCGCAAGGCTCATGCCGCCACTACTAGACCATGCCGACCCGGAATGTCACCGGGTCGGGGGATCAGGCAGCAGTCGGCTTGTGCTCGGGAAGCGGAGCCATGCCCTTCTGCTCACGGACGTGGTTGAGGAACCGCGTGAACAGATAGTGGCTGTCCTTCGGTCCAGGGCTCGCCTCTGGGTGGTACTGCACCGAGAAGATCGGCTTGCCGTCGACGGCAAGCCCGGCATTGGACCCATCGAACAGCGAGATGTGGGTCTGGGTCACGCCGGCCGGCAGGCTTTCCGAATCAACGGCGAAGCCGTGGTTCATCGAGGTGATCTCGACCTTGCCGGTGGTGAGATCCTTGACCGGATGGTTAGCGCCGTGATGGCCCTGGTGCATCTTGCCGGTCTTGCCGCCAAGGGCGAGGCCGAGCAGCTGGTGGCCGAGGCAGATGCCGAACATCGGCTTGCCGGTTTCCATCAGCTTCTGGATGGTGGGGACGGCATACTTGCCGGTCGCGGCCGGATCACCGGGGCCGTTGGAAAGGAAGATGCCATCGGGATTGTGGGAGAGAACTTCCTCGGCGGTGGCAGTGGCCGATACCACGGTGACCTTGGCGCCCTGGTCGGCAAGGCAGCGCAGGATGTTGCGCTTGGCGCCGAAATCGATGGCGACGACGTGGAAGTCGGGCTTGTCGAGGGTGCCGTAGCCCTTGCCCCAGGTCCAGCCGGTCTGGTCCCAGTGATAGGTCTGGGCGGTGGTGACTTCCTTGGCGAGGTCGAGGCCCTCGAGCCCGGGGAAGGCGTTGAGCTCGGCCATGATCGAGCCCTCGTCGAACATGCCGGTCGGCTCGTGGGCGATGACCCCGTTGGGCATGCCGTTCTCGCGGATGCGGGCGGTCAGTGCGCGGGTGTCGACGCCAGCGATGCCGACGATGTTGCGCTTCTTGAGCCAGGCATCGAGCTTTTCGGCGGCGCGATAGTTGGAGGGATTGGTGATGTCGGCCTTGAGGACGACGCCGCGGACGCCCGACAGGGCGGCCATGTTCACGGTCTCGATATCCTCGTCGTTGGTGCCGACATTGCCGATATGGGGGAAGGTGAAGGTGATGATCTGCCCGGCATAGGAGGGATCGGTGAGGATCTCCTGGTAGCCGGTCATGGCGGTGTTGAAGCACACTTCGCCGGCAGCGTGGCCGACGGCGCCGATTCCGCGGCCCTCGAGGCGGGTCCCGTCCGACAGGATCAGAAGTGCGGTCGCGGGGGATTGCTGCCAGCCGGTCACGGTGGGCCTCCAGGGTTTGGGTCGCGCAGTGCGAAGGAAAGCTCGTGCTTTCCTGTAACGCGCCCGGGTCGATGTGGTTGAGGCCTCCTCTTAAGAGGCTCGGCCAAGCCGCGCAAGTGGCGCGATCGGCGTTTCACGCCTATATGGTGCCCGCTCAGGACATGGCAAGGAGGTCGAAACGACCATGCGCGACCAGATCAGCGAAGAGCTCAAGCAGGCGCTGAAAGCCCGCGACCAGCGGCGGACAGCGACGCTCAGGTCCATCAACGCGGCCATCAAGGACAAGGACATCGCCATCCGCCAGGAGAATCGCGGACCGGCCACGAACGAGGAAATCCTCGCCATCGTTCAGAAGATGGTGAAGCAGCGCGAAGAGAGCTTCGCGATCTATGCCCAGGCCGGGCGTGCCGACCTCGCGACGGTGGAAAAGGAAGAGATCGACATCCTCAACGAGTTCCTGCCCAAGGGGCTCACCGACGAGGAGGTCGACGCGGCCATCCGGGCTGCGATCACGGCCAGCGGTGCGGAAGGGCCCAAGGACATGGGCAAGGTAATCGCCCATCTCAAGGCCGAGTACCCCGGGCGGATCGACTTCGGCAAGGCCAGCGGCAAGGTGCGCGCGGCGCTGGCGGAGGCCTCCGGGCAGGCGTAGTTCACTTTCGCAGCCGACACGGTGACAATGCCGCCACAGGGTGTAGGCTGGGGCAGCAGGACCCGGGCCAGCGAAGGGACATCCAGATGGCTATCTTGGCGCAGAGCATGCGGCGGTATGCCGGAGTAACGGCCCTGCGGGGCCTGCTGATGGTGGTGGCGGGAATCTACGCTGTCCTGTTCCCCGAAGCGGCGCTGACGGTGCTGGTGCTGGTGGGCGGGATACTGCTCATCATCGATGGCGCCCTGGGCCTGTGGAGCCTGACATTCGGCGGCGGCGAGAGCGGCAACTACTGGTTCGACGTGGTCGGCAACGCGCTGTCGCTGATCCTCGGGGTGCTGATCCTGATCAGCCCGATGCTGGCGACCATCTTCACGGTCAGCTTCATGGTGGCGCTGGTCGGCGTCGCGGCGCTGGTGGTGGGGGTGATGCAGATCGTCATCGTGGTGCGCGAGCGCGACAACTATGTGCGCATCTGGCCCGTGGTGCTGTCCGGCATTTCCTATGTGCTGCTTGGCCTGCTGTTCCTGTTCTTCCCGATGATCAGCGCTTCGGTGGCGGTGGTCATCGGCGGGGTGCTGGTGGTGGTGTTCGGCATCGGCCTGCTCGGCTGGGCCTGGCGGCTCTACCGGCGCAGCAAGGAAGTCGAGGTCTAGCGATAGACCACGGTTACGCCGGCGACGGACTCATCCTGCCGGAGAGGTTCGGCGCCTTCGGGCAGCGTCAGTTCGATGTTGCCGTAGGCGTCCCATCGGGTACCGAGATCCGCAGCGCCCGCCATCGAGAAGAAGCTCGCCGCATCGTCGGGGACGGGCTCTCCCGGCGGAACCAGCACGGCCTGGACATTGGCCGGGGTATCCTCGCCGCAGGCGCGCGAGAAGGTCACGAGATCGAAACGGCCGTCGGGCGCGGTTGCCCTCGTCCCTTCGGCGATGGTGCAGGCGGGCACGAGGTCGGAGACCACCCAGAGGGTCGCTCCGATCATCGCCGCGGGCAGGGTGGTCATCAGGATCAGAGCGGCGAGCGGAAAGCGAATGGCTGGCATGGGCTGTGGAAAAGCTCGTTGCTG
>JAEZHZ010000174.1 GCA_023436745.1 Pseudomonadota bacterium
GCCGGCAGGTGTGGCGGACCATCAACCTGCCCAACCTGCTTGACAATGTCCTGCCGACACGGGGGCGCGCGGACCTGATCCTTAAGAAGGGTGGCAACCACCTTATCGAGGAAGTGCGGCTGCGCCGGGTCTAGGCCTAGTAGGTTCCTGCCTGCGGCTGGCTCAGGATGATGGTGTTGCCATCGGTGTCGCGGAACTTGGCGGTCTTGAAGAAGTCGCCCACCGATTTCGACACCGGCATCAGGCCGTGCAGCCCCAGCCGCCCCAGTTCCTCGGCGATGTCGTCGACGATGAGGGTCAGCACCGCGGCGCCGGCCCGGTCGGCATCGGCATGGACCTGTACCCAGCCGCCCCCCGTCAGCTTCCACTCCGCCACGTCCTTCATCGGACGGGCGTCGGGTTCGCGGCCGAACAGGCGTTCGTAGAAGTCGGTGGCTTCGGCGATGTCGTCCACCGCGATGCCGGCAAGGGCATTGGTGATGGTCATGGCCTCTCTGGGGGCTGAGCCTGATTTGCACCGGAGCTTATCATGCCCTGCGCCAAAGGCCATGGCGGTTGGCGGCGTCCTGCGGCGCTGCTATAGCCGGGACAAACGGGGAGACTTGGCATGGATCGGCTGAAGGTAGTTATCGCGGGTGCAGGCGGGCGCATGGGGCAGGCCAACATCCGCGCCGTTGCCGCCGCCCCCGAGCTCGACCTGGTGGCAGCGCTCGATCGCCCGGGTGCCGCTCTGGGCCGTGATGCCGGCAGCCTTGCGGGGCTCGAGCCGATGGGCGTGCCGGTTACCGGCGACCTCCAGCAGGCGCTCGAGGGCGCCGATGCCATCATCGACTTCACCGCGCCTGCCGCCAGTGTCGAACTGGCGTCCGCCGCCGCGGCGCGCGGGCTGATCCACATCATCGGCACCACGGGGTTTTCGGAGGCGGATGACGCCGCCATCGCCGCGGCAGCCGTGAGCGGCGCCCGCATCGTCAGGTCCGGCAACTTCTCCCCCGGCATGGTGACCCTGGCGGCACTCGTCGAAAAGGCCGCCGCCGCGCTCGCCGACTACGACGTCGAAATCCTCGAGATGCACCACAACCAGAAGGTGGACGCGCCTTCCGGAACGGCGCTGATCCTGGGCGAGGCTGCCGCCCGCGGCCGGCACGTGGCGCTCAGGGACAAGTGGGTCAAGGTGCGCGACGGCCATACCGGCCCGCGCGAGGCCGGCACCATCGGCTTCGCCACGTTGCGCGGCGGCAACGTCATCGGCGATCACATGGTCATCCTTGCCGGCCAGTCCGAGCGGATCGAGCTGAACCATCGCGCGCAGGACCGCACCATCTACGCCAATGGCGCCATCCGGGCGCTGCTCTGGGCGGCGCAGCAGCCGGCCGGGCTCTATTCCATGGTCGACGTGCTCGGCCTCAACTGACAACCTGGGAAACGACACACATGACCGGCACCCTGATCCTGGTCCGCCACGGCCAGAGCGAATGGAACCTCAAGAACCTGTTCACCGGCTGGCGCAACCCGGACCTCACCGAGCAGGGCATCGAGGAGGCCCGCGCCACGGGCAGGAAGCTCAAGAGCGCCGGCATCGTGCCCGACCTCTACTACACTTCGGCCCTGCGCCGGGCCCAGCACACCCTCGACCTGATGCTCGAGGAGATGGGGATCGACAACGTCACCATCGTTCGCAACACGGCCCTCAACGAGCGTGACTACGGCGACCTCGCCGGTCTCAACAAGGACGATGCCCGCGCCAGGTGGGGCGAGGAACAGGTGCATGTCTGGCGCCGGTCTTTCGACGTTCCCCCGCCGGGCGGGGAATCGCTGAAGGACACGGCCGCCCGCACCTTGCCCTACTACGAGAGCGAGATCCTTCCGGCGCTCAAGCAGGGCAAGACGGTTCTCGTCGCCGCTCATGGCAACTCGCTGCGGGCGCTGGTCATGGCGATAGAGGGGCTGACCCCCGACGAGATTCTTGCGCGCGAGATCGCCACCGGCGAGCCGACGGTCTACAGGATCGGATCGGATGGCGAACTGGTCGAGAGGGTGGTGCTCTGATCGACCTCGGGCGTTGAGGCTTCGTCCTCCTCCCGCGGGTCGATGTAGAGTTCGTTGGTGAGCGTGCGCGCCACCGCAAAGACGGGGGTCGCCAGGGCGACCCCGAGCGGGCCGAACAGCGCGCCCATGACCGCCATGACCGTGAGCGACCATGCCGGCGGCAGGTTGATGATCCGCTGCTGCAGCATCGGGGTCAGGATGTAGCCCTCGAGGTTCTGTATCACCAGCAGCCCCACCGCCCCGAGCAACAGGGTGGTCATGTCCTCGGCGGCAAGCGTGAGCAGGATCGGTACTGCCGACAAGATCGGGCCGAGGAACGGCACGAAGTTCAAGGCTCCGGCGACCGCCCCGAGCAATGGTGCATTGGGCACATCAAGCGCACTCAGCAGCCCGTAGACCAGCGTTCCGATCAGGATCATCATCGCGACCTGGGTGACGAGCCACCCGCGCAGCGCCTCTCCGGTGGCAGAGAAGGCGTGCCGCAAACGCTTCCGGTGTGCCCTGGGCAGCAGGAGCAGGAACCCGTCGCGATAGCCGGGCGGGTTCAGTGCGAAGAAGATGCCGAGGAAGGAGATGATGATGAAGTTGCTCGCGACGCCCGTCGTCAGGCTGAACAGCGATCCGGCCTGGCTGAACAGTTCCCCGGCACCCGGCAGGATGTTTGAGAGGAACGAGCCGTTCTCTTCGCCCTCGGCGTCGCCGTTCTGCAGCTGGTCCCACTGATCGGAGAGCCGTTCCGCCTGATCTGTCAGCATGTCCCACAGCTGGTTGATGCTCTCGATCAGGCTGGCGCCGCCGAGGGTCAGCCCCACCCCCAGCAGCACCAGGATGCACAGGGCGACCGTGACCACCAGCAGCGGGCGGGGCAGGGGGACGATTCGTCGGATCGCGTGGACGGCTGCGTCGAGCAGTGTCGCGATGAGGATGCCGGCGAACACCAGCAGCAGGATGTGGGACACCTGCCAGGCGATCAGCAGCCCGGCGACAACGAATATTCCAATCAGAATGGGGCGGGTGCCGTCGGCCATGTCTGTCCTCGCCCCAGCGTAAGCCCGATCCGCGTGGCTTGGTTCCGCCGGGGCGGATTCACGTGGAACACTGGCGCCCTGGAGGTCAGTGGGCGGCGGAGATCACGCCCGCTTCCCAGCCGAGGATGGCCCGTTTGCGTGGCAGGCCCCAGTGGTAGCCGGTCAGCGCCCCCGAGGTGCCGATGACCCGGTGGCAGGGTACCACGAAGCTGATGGGGTTCTTGCCGACGGCGGCTCCCACCGCCCGATTCGCCGCGGGCCGGCCGATGCGCGTGGCGACCTGCTGGTAGGTAGCCGCCTTGCCGACGGGGATCTTCAGGAGCGTCTCCCACACCTGCACCTCGAAGTCGGTGCCGATCAGCACCACCCGCACCGGATGGGCCGGGGACCAGCGGGCCGGGTCGAAGACGTGGGCGATCATCGGCGCGACGCGCTGGTCGTCCCGCCGGAACCGGGCGTTGGGCCAGCGTCGCGCCAGGTCCTCGAAGGCCTGCTCCACCGAGGTGTCGGCGTCGGCAAAGCCGAGACCGGAGAGCCCGTACTCGGTGGTGGTGGCGACCGCGGTGCCGAACGGGGAGGGCGCCGCGCCCCACACCATGTCGATGCCAGCGCCGCCAGCCCGGAAGGCGCCGGGAGGCATGGCCTCATAGGTGACGAACAGGTCGTGCAGACGCGAAGGCCCGGACAGCCCCACCTCGTAGGCGGTGTCCAGCACATTGGCATTGGCGCGCAGCAGCGCCTTGGCGTGGTCGAGCGCCACCGCCTGGGCAAAGGTCTTCGGGCTGAGCCCGCACCAGCGCCTGAACAGGTCGGTCAGCTGCCGTTCGCTGAGCCCGAGGGATCGCGCCAGGCTGCTGACATCGGATGTCTCGCCCCCGGACGAAAGCTGCTGGATGGCGAGCCGGACGATGTCGTAATCGCCGGCGGGGGAAAGCGCGGTCATCTGGTTCATGGCAGCACCGTGGAAACGTGAATCGAACCCGGTCTAGTGCTGCCGGCGACAGGGAGCGACCCGGAATTGACGTTTGACCAGATACTACCGCCGGGCGCGGCGCAATGCCGAACCGAACGCCTTGGCAAAGCTCGCCTTGTCGTCGGTGCTGAGGAAGGCGCCGATCTCGACGATCTCGTCCGGCGCGCGCAGGTGGATCGCCTGTGTCCGTTCGTATTCGTCGCGCTCAAGCATCAGCCGCACCGCCTGCGGCTCGAACCGTTTGAGCTGGCGCGTGCCGGTGGCGTCGACGGTGCTGATCTCGAGCTGGTCGTTCCAGAGGGTGACGTGCTCGACCAGCTTGCGCCGGCGCGCGTGCCGCAGGCTGACGGCGAGAAGGCCGCCCCCGGTGAGCCCGAACGCTGCCGCGGTCGGCAGGATGAACTCGGGCACCGCCACAACGATGGGGGCACCCACCACCGCTGCAACCGCCAGAGCCACCCAGCCGCCAGTGGCGCGCAGAGTGGTGTCGGGCCGCAAGGCCGCCGAGAACAGCGGCGTGGTCTTGGTGACTTGCATGGGCATGGTGATCTCTTCGCGCTAACTATAGGCCCAGAATCGAGACGATGAGAATGCCCGCTTCCAAAAAAGTGAAATCACTTCCGCCCGCCGACGTTGAGGCGATCTTCACCCGGTTTCACGAGATCGAGCCCGAGCCGAAGGGCGAACTCGACTATTCCAACGCCTTCACCCTGCTGGTTGCCGTGGTGCTGTCGGCGCAGGCAACCGACGCAGGAGTCAACAAGGCGACGAAGCGTTTGTTCCAGCTTGCCCCTTCCCCTGCAGCAATGGTTGCTCTGGGACTGGATGGCATCGAGACCGAGATCCGGACGATCGGGCTGTTCCGTACCAAGGCGAAGAACGTCCTGGCGCTCAGCCAGCAGCTTCTCGACCGCCACGGCGGCGAAGTTCCGGCCGATCGCGAGTCATTGGAGGCGTTGCCGGGGGTGGGGCGCAAGACCGCCAACGTGGTGCTCAACATCTGGTTCAAGCAGCCCACCATAGCCGTAGACACGCATCTGTTCCGCGTCTGCAACCGGACCGGACTTGCCGCAGGTGAAACGCCGCTGGCAGTGGAGCAGACCCTGCTTAAGGTGGTGCCGGAGCGTTTCATGCTCCACGCTCATCACTGGTTGATCCTGCACGGGCGCTATATCTGCAAGGCCCGCCGGCCGGAATGCTGGCGCTGCCCCATCCGCCAGTGGTGCCGCTATGAGCCGAAGACGCCGGCTCCCAAGGGCAGCGCCGCCTAGCGCCTGTCAAAGCCCGTAGCCGCGCGCCATGGCCGCCGCGAACAGCGGGATCAGCACCAGCACCGCCGCCTGCAGGTGAAGATAGCGGCGTGCGCCGCCGATCTCGGCCACCGGTGGTGTACCGCCACCGGCCTTGACCCAGCGCCGGATCGCGAGGGTCGGCGGAACCGTGAGCGCGCCCATGACCCCAAAGGCCGCCATCTTCGCCCAGAAGGCTGTGTTGGCGACGTAGTACTCCCAGCCCGATGCGCCGAAGATCACGCGGATGATCCCGACCAGGATCACAGCCGTCGCGACCGCGCCATAGGCGGCGTCAATTCGCGCCAGTTGCGTCAGCCGCTCACCGGAGACCCCGGGCCGCAGCAGCGCGAACTCCGCCGCGAACACGGCCACCAGCGCGAACACTGCGAGATGATGCGCGCCAGCCAGAAACAGGTCCCAGTCCATTGCCAATCCCCACCGCTCATGTAAACAGTGCCCACATAGTCAGCATGTCATGTGAACAATGTCAACTTCGCGTCCGAATGCCCCCTACCACCATGGCAACCTCCGCCAGGCCCTGCTGGAGGCGGCGCTTGTCATGCTGGAGCAGGAGGGGGAGGCCGGGGTTGGACTGAGGGACCTCGCCCGGGCGGTGGGTGTGTCACCGGCGGCGCCCTACCGGCACTTCGCCAGCCGCGCCGCGCTGCTGGAAGCCCTGGCGGTGACCGGCTACCGGCGCTTCACCGAGGCGATGGAGGCCGTGGCCGTTGCCGACACGCTCGACCCCGCGACGGCCATGGGCCGGACCTATGTAAAGTTCGCGCTCGACAACCCCAACCTGTTCCGGCTGATGTTTTCCCCGCAACTGCGGCGCGACAGGTTGCCGGGCCTGCGCATGGCAGCCGATGCCGCCTTCAGGACGCTGCGCCATGTCATCGGCGGCGACGTCAGGGAGAACCGCGTCGCGGCGCTGGCCGCATGGGCGAGGGTGCATGGCCTCGCCGTGCTGCTGCTCGATGGCCAGATCGTCATCGACGCCGGCGAGGACATCGAGGCGCTGGTCACCGAGATCATCGAGCGGCGCTAGCGGGCCCGAATATCCGCTCCGCCTCGAGCGTGAGGCCCAGCCCGACGCTGCCCAGAACGTCGGTCCGCACCACCTCGGCATCGGGGAACAGCGCCTGCAGCTCGCCCGCAACCGCCGGCACCAGCGTCGAGCCGCCGGTGAGGATCAGGCTGTCGACCGCCGCGGCGCCGACTCCGGCCCGCCGCAGCGTCTCGCCGATCGTGGTCTCGAGCCGGCGGATGGACGCGGCAAGGGCCGCCCCGAGTTCGGTAGCGGTGACGGTGGCGGCGATGCGCCGGTCCCGCACGGGAAAGTCGAAGCCGACCTCCGGAGCGGAGGAGAGGGCGATCTTCGCCTCTTCCACCGCGCCGATCAGCCGATGACCCAGCCGGTCCTCGACCAGCATCACCATGGTCTCCACCTGCTCCGGGTGTGCCGCCTCGCGCAGGGTGGAGCGCAGATCGCGCAGCGCCTTGGCGTCATAGAGGCGATTGATCCGGTGCCAGGTGGACAGTTCCACATAGGGCGCCACGGGCAGGTGGCGCTTGCCGTCGCGCGTCCGGGTGCCGAGGCCGAGTTCCGGCATGATGCGCGCCATCGCCAGCAGCCGGTCGAAATCGGTGCCGCCGATATGCACGCCCGCCGTGGCCAGGATGTCCCCAGATCGGTCGGCAAGGCCCCGCCGTTCCGGCGCCACCCGTACCAGCGAAAAGTCCGAGGTGCCGCCGCCGAGGTCGACGATCAGCGCCAGCTTCTCGCCGTTCACCTGCCGCTCATAGTCGAGGGC
>JAEZHZ010000194.1 GCA_023436745.1 Pseudomonadota bacterium
GCCATGAACAGCGAGGCCTTGAAGGTGGCGTGATTGGCGATGTGGAAGATCGCGGCGACCGCGGCGAGCGGCGTTCCCATGCCGAGCAGGGTGGTGGTCAGGCCGAGATGACTGATCGTCGAATAGGCGAGCAGACCCTTCAGGTCACGTTGGAACAATGACGTGTATGCGCCCACCAAGAGGGTGATCAGTCCGGTGTAGGTCACTACCCAGAACCACAGATCGGACTGCGACATCACCGGCCAGAAGCGGACGAGGACGAACACGCCGAGCTTCACCATGGTTGCCGAATGCAGATAGGCCGACACCGGCGTCGGTGCCGTCATTGCGTTGGGCAGCCAGAACTGGAACGGAAACTGAGCGCTCTTGGTGAACGCCCCGACCAGGAACAGCGCCAGCGTGACGGGGTAGAGCTCGTGGTTGACGATCAGCGAACCGGAAGCAAGCACGTCGTCCAGCTGATAGCTGCCGACCATGTGTCCGATGAGCAGCATCGCGAAGAACAGGGCCAGACCGCCGGCTCCAGTGACAATCAGGGCCATGCGGGCACCGTCGCGTGCTTCGCCGCGGTGGTACCAGTATCCGATCAGCAGGAAAGAGACGAGGCTGGTCACCTCCCAGAAGATCGACAGCTGGATGATATTGCCCGACAGCACCACACCGATCATTGCGCCCATGAAGGCCATCAATAGTGCATAGAGGCGGTGCACCGGATCGCGCGGGGACATGTAGTAGCGAGCATAGAGCACCACCAGCAGTCCGATGAAGGTGATGAGCACGCAGAACAGCCACGCCAGGCCGTCGACCCGGAACTGAAGATCAAGGCCTGCCAACGGAATCCATTCGATCCCCACTCGCACCACGCCGCCGTCTTTCACTGCCGGGAAGAGCATGGCGGTCAGGACGAACCCTATTGCGGCGGTACTTCCCGCAACCCAAGCGGCTCCGTTGCGTGCCGAATTGGGCAGGAGGATCGCCACGACGCTGGCGGCAAATGGCAGCGCCCAAAGCAGGGTGATAATGAGTTCGGACATGGGCGCAACCTAAGGAACTGATCCCTACTGCACAATGACTGGAAGGGCTTCAAGCAGCCATTGGTCGATGGTTTTCAGTCCAAAAAAAACGTGACGGCACAGATTCCCCGTTGACGCGGCCACCGCACTTGCCCCGCGAGCGCTCGCAACCCTAAGCTCGCATGGATGTTCGGCTGCCCTCCGCCCGAATCGTTCGTCTAGAGGAGCTTGGGAATGACTGACGCAGCATGGCCCGCCGTACCGCCAAGTCGTATCCTGGTGGCGACCGATCTCAGCGCGCAGGCGGACCGCGCCGCCGATCGCGCTGCGCAACTGGCGCGCATATGGAATGCGGAACTGGTGGTGCTGCACGCACTTGAGGAGATCGCCCCCTGGCGCGACACTGCGCTCGTTCCGTCATGGCAAAGTCCTCCAGACCTTGCGGCGCGGATTGAAAGGCAACTTAGAGAGGATTTCGCCGATCTTGTGCCGGGGGAGGTTCGCATTGTCGAACGGCCCGCAGCGGAAGCCGTACTCACGGCAGTTAAGGCAGACAGGTGCGACCTGATTGTCGTCGGGGAGGGCCGACACCGTCCGATGGGTGGATTGGGCGCGACACTCAGTGAGCTTTTCAGGAGCGCGCCAGTGTCCGTGCTTGTGGCCAAGCAGAGGGTGCGAGGGCCGTACCGGCGATTGCTGGTCGGAACCGACTACACGGACGAGGCCCTAATAGGATTTGAGACAGCGGCTCAGCTCTTTCCTGCGGCGAGTTTCACCCTCATGCACGCTTTCGAGCTACCGTATCGCTCCCTCATGGCAGACAATCGTCTTGGCCGTGATTTTCAGTCGATGGAGCGTGAAACCATCGATGCGTTCGTGCGCAAGGCACGGCTGCCGGAATCGGTGCGGGGGAACGTCGAGACGCTCGTCGAGCATGGTCCGCCCTCGGAGATGCTCTTCCGCTACGGCCTCGACCACCAGGTCGATCTCACCGTAATTGGAGCCTATGAGAGGGGGCGCCTGTTTCATGCGCTGCTCGGAGGCGAAGGGCCGCGGATTCTTGAGTCCGTAACAACCGACATCCTGGTGGTGCGACCACCAAGCGGTGATGACACTGCCACGATATGATCCGGCCTCCTCGTATCTGGCGCGGGCGGGGGCGCTGCTATAGAGGCATCACCACTGCGTCTGCAGCCGCTACACGTGCCGACTTATCGAGGGAACCTTGACGATCGAATCCATACCCACCGGCATCGCGCCGTCATCGTCGCCCGTGAGTGACGCCGTGCGGGTCGGCAAACACCTGTGGCTGGTCGCCATTGCAGAAGATCCCGAGAGTGGCGAGATCGTCGGAGGCGGTATCGAGGTGCAGACGCGGCGGACGCTCCAAAACCTCGACATGGCGGTCCGCGCGGCAGGCGGTACCCTGGCCAATGTCGTGCAGGTGCAAGTGTTCCTCGTGGACAGTGCCGACGCTGCGGGAATGAACGAGGTCTATCGCGAGTTCTTTGCCGCGCCCTATCCGGTACGCGCCACTGTGGTGGTCAAGGAACTGCTCGCTGCGGGCCTCAGGGTCGAGATGCTGGCTACGGCGGTGCTGGACTGATGTTGCTCAAGCGTGAACTGCTCGAAGAGATAAGGGCGGGCAACGTCGACCTGATCTTCCGCCGCTGGAGCCGTCCAACGGTGAAGGCCGGCGGCACGCTCAAGACCAAGCTCGGCGTTCTCTCGATCAAGGCAATCGATGATGTGAGCCCCGAGGATGTGGCTCTTCGAGAGGCCCAGCGGGCGGGCTTCGCGGACCTTGCCGAGTTCTATAGCTGGCTTGCGACGATGAAGCCCGGTCACCTGTTCCAGCGGATCACCGTCGGTTGGCTCAGCGACGCCGAGTAACTACTCGGCCGGCTCCGCCTGCTTGACCTCGAACTCCACCACGCCCTTGCGGGTGGCCACCAGTCCGATGCGGCCGTGCTTTATGTCGAGCGCTTTGTCACCGAAGAGCTTGCGCCGCCAGCCACGCATGGCGGGTACGTCGGCATCGTCGTCGAGTACGATTGCGTCGATATCGTCCGACGTGGCGATGATACGCGCAGCGACGCCGTGCTGCTCGGATACAGACTTCAGCAACACGCGCAGCAGGTCACCGACTGCGCCCTTGGGCGAGGGGCCGCGATAGCGCTCCGGAGCAGGTGGCAATGCCGACTTCGGCAGCGCTTCCACATCCTTGAGCAGCCCTATGATCTCGGCCGCGGCGGAACTGCGGCCATAGCCGCGCGGAACAGCGCGAAGCTTCTCGAACGCATCTGGCGTCAGTGGCCGCTGCTGCGCGAGTTCGAACAACACGTCGTCCTTGAGGATGCGGCTGCGGGGCTGGTCGGTTTCCTGCGCCTTCCGCTCCCGCCATTCGGCCAGCTTCTGCAGTGCCGCCAAATCGCGCGGCCGGCTGACCTTCATCTTGAGGCGCTCCCAGGCGCGTTCGGGGCGGACCACATAAGTGTCGATGTTGCGCAGGACGCCGAGTTCGTCCTCTACCCAGTCCCACCGCTTGGTGCGATCCACCTGCTCCCGCAGTTCACGGTAGATGTCGCGCAGGTGCGTCACGTCGGCGATCGCATACAGCCGCTGCTTCTCCGAGAGCGGGCGTGCCGACCAATCCGTGAAGCGGCTCGACTTGTCGAGTTCCACCTTCGCTATCGAGCGAACCAGATTGTCGTACGAAATGCTGTCGCCAAACCCGCAGACGCTGGCGGCGATCTGAGTGTCGAAGATGTTGTGTGGCACAGCACCGGTCAGCTTCACAAAGATCTCGACGTCCTGCCGTGCTGCGTGGAACACCTTGGTGATGTTCGGATTGGCGAGCAGCGCAAAGAACGGCGCGAGATTGAGGCCCGGTGCGAGCGGATCGATCAGCACCGCTTCATCGTCTGTCGCCGCCTGGATCAGGCAGAGCTTCGGCCAGTAGGTCGTCTCTCGCAGAAACTCCGTATCGACGGTGACGAAGTCAAACTTCTGGGCGCGCTCACAGAATTCCGCCAGCACGTCGGTAGTGCCGATCAGATCCATACTGTGGTCCGTCAAACTTCGGTCTCAAAAAAGCCGGCATTCTTCCTATCAGGCTCGGGCCATCGGCTCCACCGATTTTCCTTGGCACACGAATGGGATGTCTGAGGGCGGGTGTGCGCGCCTTGACAAGGCGGGGCCTGCGTGTGCTTTACCCGCCCCAGATTCCGCTGTTTCCCAGAGTATGCCATGACCCTCCACCGCTATCGCTCGCACACCTGTGGCGCCCTTACCGACGCCAATGCGGGTCAGACCGTGCGCCTCAGCGGTTGGGTCCACCGTATCCGCGACCATGGTGGCCTGCTGTTCATCGACCTTCGCGATCACTATGGCATTACACAATGCGTTGTTGATCCGGACTCGCCGGCTTTTGCCGAAGCGGAGAAGGTGCGCTCCGAGTGGGTGCTGCGCATCGATGGCGAGGTCAAGCTGCGGGACGCTGCCGCGATCAACCCCAACATCGCCACGGGCAAGGTCGAGGTGTTCATCCGCGAACTGGAAGTGCTGTCGGCCGCCAAGGAACTACCTCTGCCGGTGTTCGGCGATCAGGAGTATCCGGAAGACATTCGTCTGCGCTACCGCTTCCTCGATCTGCGCCGCGAGAAGCTTCACGCCAACATTGTCAAGCGCACCAAGATCATCGCCTCGATGCGGGCAGGCATGGGCGAGGCCGGGTTCACCGAGTTCTCGACCCCCATTCTCACTGCCTCGTCGCCAGAGGGAGCGCGTGACTTCCTCGTGCCGAGCCGCATTCATCCCGGCAAGTTCTTCGCGCTGCCGCAGGCGCCGCAGCAGTACAAGCAATTGCTGATGGTCGCTGGCTTCGACCGCTATTTCCAGGTTGCTCCGTGCTTCCGTGACGAGGACCCGCGCGCCGACCGGCTGCCCGGCGAGTTCTACCAGCTCGACCTCGAAATGAGCTTCGTCACCCAGGAAGATGTCTGGAACACCGTTGAACCGGTCATGACCTCGGTCTTCGAGCAGTTCGCCGATGGCAAGCGCGTCACGAAGAACTGGCCGCGCATTCCCTACCAGACCGCTATTCGCAAGTACGGTTCGGACAAGCCCGACCTGCGGAACCCCATTGAGATGCAGGCTGTTACCGAGCACTTCGCCGGCTCCGGGTTCAAGGTTTTTGCGAGCCAGATCGAGGCTGACCCAAAGGTCGAAGTGTGGGCCATTCCTGCACCAACGGGTGGATCGCGCGCCTTCTGTGATCGCATGAATGCCTGGGCGCAGGGGGAGGGGCAGCCCGGTCTCGGCTACATCTTCTTCAAGGAGGGTGCCGGTAGCGGGCCGATCGCCAAGAACATCGGCGAGGAGCGCACCGAGGCCATTCGCACGCAATTGGGCCTCCAGGACGGAGACGCTGTGTTCTTCGTCGCCGGTCGTCCGGACAAGTTCTACAAGTTTGCTGGCGAGGCGCGGAACAAGGTCGGATTCGACCTCAACCTCGTCGACGCCGAGCAGTTTGCCCTGTGCTGGATCGTGGACTTCCCGTTCTTCGAGTGGAACGAGGAGGAGAAGCGGATCGACTTCGCCCACAACCCATTCTCCATGCCGCAGGGAGGGTTGGAAGCGCTGGACGGCCAGGATCCGCTGACCATCAAGGCCTATCAGTACGACGCTGTATGCAACGGCTACGAAATCGCGTCCGGCTCCATCCGTAACCAGTTGCCCGACCTGATGGTTCGCGCCTTTGAGCTCACCGGCAAGAGCCGGGAGGAGGTCGAGGAGCAGTTCGGCGGGCTCTATCGCGCTTTCCAGTACGGCGCTCCGCCGCATGGCGGCGCGGCATTCGGCATCGACCGCATCGTCATGCTGCTGTGCGGCGTGCAGAACCTGCGCGAGATTACGGCGTTCCCGATGAACCAGCAGGCAGAAGATCTGCTTATGGGTGCACCGAGCACTCCTTCGGCAAAGCAACTGCGCGAGTTGAGCCTTCGCCTCAACGTCCAGTAGCCGCTCACGAGCGGTTAACTAGCCTTAATGGTGTGTTAACGCCGCACTGCTACCGCTGGGCTCTGTTGTCCTGGTCGGATTCGCGGTGTGCGGTCGCGCTACTCAAATGCCTTGATGTTGATCGGCGCGATCCTCGCGTTCGCGCCGATACTTGCAGTGGACTACCTGCTCGACTCGTACGTTCGCGTGCGGGAGAAAGCGACGTCGGAACTGTACTCTACGGCGATTGCCTCCCAGATAGAGTCCTCCGTAGGGAGCTCCGTTAGGGCGCTGCGGAGCGTTCTTGCCGACAGTCCGTCACTGTGCACGCCGACCTTTCTGGCCAACGCCCAAGCGGCGATGGAATCAAGTCTCAACATCAGGCAGATTCTGGTCGAGAACGCCGACGGGGTTCAGTACTGCGACGCCTTCGGTCGTGGTGTGAAGTATTCCCCCCTTTCCGAAGATCTGCCGATACCGGGTCATACGGAAACCGTCGCTGTGGTGATGCTGGCAGGTCTGGAGATGCCAGCCCTCAAAATCACCCAATCCTTTGGTCTCACCCGGAAGGTATCCGCATTCCTGCCGCTGCTGGCGCAGGGTACCCATGCCATCGCAAGCGGCATGCGAAGTGGCAGCATGATGCGAGTAGTTCTCGCCAACGGCGAGCCGGTGCTCGGGATCGGGGACACTGACTCCTTCGATCGTCGCACCAGCAGTCTCGAATTCGTCCATGGCCAGGCGTTCGCGGGGGAATTGCCGATCAAGCTGGAGTATGCGGTGCCGTTCGCCATTGCGCGCGCGGACTACGCGGACATTGATGTGGCCTTCACCGTTGTTGCATGCCTCATGAGCGGGGCGTTCCTGGTACTGGCGCTGCAGTATGTCCGGCGCTCCCGAGTCCCCGCATTCGATCTGGAGCGTGCGATCGCGCGTGGCGAGATCAAACCCTACTATCAGCCGGTCATCAACCTGCGCACTGGCGCGCTCGAGGGTTGCGAGGTGCTCTGCCGCTGGGAGAAGAAGAATGGCAAGGTTGTGCCACCGGGCGCCTTCATCGACTATGCGGAGGTGACCGGTCTCGCCATCCCGATGACGCTGTCGTTGATGCAGCAGGTCAAGTACGACCTCGGCGACCTGGCGCAGATGATGCCGGACCTCAAGATCTCCATCAATCTCTTCGAAGGTCACTTCCGCGACGGCAGCATCGTCGACGACGTGCAAGCGATTTTCGGCAATTCTGCCATCAGCTACCGCCAGCTGGTGTTCGAGATCACCGAACGTCATCCCCTCGGGAACTCGGCGGTGGCGCAGAGCGTCATATCCGGCCTCCATGCCCTGGGCTCGCGCCTCGCGCTGGACGACGCCGGGACCGGGCACTCGAACCTTGCGTATCTGGGGACGTTAGGTTGCGATATCATCAAGATCGACCGCATCTTCATCGACATGATCAAGCCTGGTACCACCCAGGTTCCCGTGCTGGATGGTCTCATTGTGATGGCTCAGGACCTCAATTGCGAGATCGTGGCAGAAGGCGTCGAAACCGAGGAGCAGGCGCTTTATCTGCGGGCACATGGCGTCGTACAGGCTCAGGGATTCCTTTTTGCGCCGGCTCTCAAGGTTGGCGCGTTCCGCGAACTGGCCACCGCCCTGCATGCGCCTGCGGCTCCGCGCGTGCGTGACGATGCAGCGGATCGGCCTGCCGCGGCCTGACTTGTCGGCTACGGCAAGTTTGCCTTTTCATCGACGCCGTTTGGTGGCACGAACGCCAAGTCTGTGCTGCCGCCAACGCGCCACAGGCTAGGGAGATATACTTCGTGACTACCGACGCCAACGAACAGCGCAAGGCCCTGCGCGAAGCGGCCCTGCACTTCCATGAATATCCGAAGCCAGGCAAGCTCGAGATCCAGCCGATCAAGCCACTGGGCAACCAGCGCGATCTTGCGCTCGCGTACTCCCCCGGCGTGGCAGCGCCATGCGAAGAAATCGCGGCGGATCCGGACAGCGTTGCTCGGTACACGTCGCGCCAGAACCTGGTGGCGGTCATCTCCAACGGGACGGCCGTCCTTGGCCTCGGCAACATTGGTGCTCTCGCGTCCAAGCCGGTGATGGAGGGCAAGGCGGTACTGTTCAAGAAGTTTGCCGGCATCGACGTTTTCGACCTCGAGATCGATGAACTCGACCCATCCCGGTTCGTAGAGGCAGTGGCTCCACTTTGGCCTACCTTCGGTGGCATCAACCTCGAGGATATCCGGGCACCGGATTGCTTTGCGATCGAGGAAGCGCTCCGCGAGCGCATGCCAATCCCGGTTTTCCATGACGACCAGCATGGTACCGCCATCATCGTCGGCGCGGCTGTTCTCAATGGCCTCGAGCTTGCGGGCAAGCGCATCGAGGATGCCAAGATATGTACTTCCGGGGCAGGGGCTGCAGCAATCGCGTGCCTCAACATCCTGGTCGCCCTGGGCGCCCGCCACGAGAACATCTGGGTGGCCGACAAGGACGGCCTCGTTACCCACAAGCGTAACGACGTCAACGACAAGTGGCGCGGCCAGTTTCGTCGCGAGAGCGATGCCACCACGCTCGCCGAGGTTATAGACGGTGCTGACGTCTTCCTCGGACTTTCGGCGGCGGGCGCGCTTACACCGCAGATGCTGGAGCGCATGGCACCACGGCCGCTAATCCTGGCGCTTGCCAATCCCAATCCGGAAATCATGCCGGAAGTCGCGCGCGAGGTGCGGCCGGACGCAATGGTCTGTACTGGTCGCTCGGATTACCCGAACCAGGTGAACAACGTCCTTTGCTTCCCCTTCATCTTCCGTGGTGCACTCGACGTGGCGGCCACGACCATCAATGAAGAGATGAAGCTTGCCGCCGTGCGCGCGATCGCGAAGCTCGCGCACGAGCCGGGACTGGAGGTTTCGCCGTCCGGGGCCCCGACGGTCTACGGGCCGGATCACATCATTCCCAATCCGTTCGACCAGCGACTGATCCTGCGCATTGCTCCGGCTGTCGCTCGTGCTGCCGTGGACAGCGGTGTTGCCAAGCGGCCGATCACTGACTGGGATGCCTACCACCATAGCCTGAACCGTTTCGTCTTCCGTTCGGGGCTGGTGATGAAGCCGATCATCGATCGTGCTCAGGGCCGTGGTCAGCGCATTGCCTTTGCAGATGGCGAGGATGAACGCGTCCTGCGCGCCACCCAGGTGCTGCTGGAGGAGCGCATCGCACGGCCGATCCTGATCGGTCGCCCGTCAGTGATCGAGTCCCGGATCGAGCGTTTCGGTCTTCACCTGCGGCCCGGCACGGACTTCGAGGTCATCAATCCCGAGGATGACCCGCGCTATCGCGACTACGTTACCCTGTTCCACTCGCTGGTCGGCCGCAGTGGCGTTACGCCAGAGACGGCACGCACTATCGTGCGTACCAATACGACGGTCATCGGCGCATTGGCGGTGAAGCGCGGCGAGGCTGACGCGCTGATCTGCGGCCTTCAGGGACGCTATATCCGCCATGTGCGCGACATCCGATCCGTAATCGGCCTGCAGGATGGTGTGCAGGACGTATCGGCGCTGTCGATGTTGATCATGCCTCGGGGTGTGTTCTTCCTGGCCGACACCTACGTCCATATCGATCCATCGGCCGATGCTTTGGTTGGCATTGCTCTCCAAGCGCGCGATCACCTGAAGCGCTTCAACATGGAGGCGCGCATTGCGCTGCTGAGCTATTCGAACTTCGGCTCGCGCGATGGCCAGAGCGCGGTGAAGATGCGGGAGGTTTACCAGCGGCTGAAGGCAATTGATCCGAACATGATCGTGGAAGGCGAGATGCAAGGCGATCTTGCCCTGAACAGCGAACTGCGCGAGCGCTATATCCCGGACTCGGTGCTGCGGGGCGAAGCCAATCTGCTGCTGTTCCCCAACCTGGACGCCGCCAATCTATCGATGACCCTGCTGAAGGAAATGAACCACGCCTTGTCGGTCGGTCCCATCCTGATGGGCACCAGGGCGCCGGCGCACATCCTGGCGCCCTCCAGCACCAGTCGCGGCATCGTCAACATGGCTGCTATTGCCGCAACGGAGTCGCTCGGGGAAAGCTGACTCCTCAAAAGGGGATGGGTGCGGCGTAGGTCGTAAACTCCCCGGTGGTGGGGTGCGTAAAGCCCAACTCGGCCGCGTGCAACTGCAGGCGGTCGGCAGCGGCACGAATTTCTGGGCCAGCATAAAACGCATCTCCCAGAATCACATGGCCAATGGCCTTCATGTGAACCCTGAGCTGATGGGTGCGTCCGGTCAGTGGATGCAGGTGCACTCGCGTGGCCTCGCGCTCACGTTCAAGCACGCGCCACTCGGTTTGCGAGGGGCGGCCGTTTTCATGGTCGACGCGCTGCCGCGGCTTGTTCGCCCAGTCGGTTGCCAGCGGCAGATCAACTAGTCCGGTATCGTCCTGCATCAGCCCAGCCACCCGTGCGATGTATGACTTTGTGGTCTTCCGGTGCTCGAATTGCGAGCCGATCCGCCCATGTGCGCGCTTGTTCAGCGCCAGCACCAGTACGCCGGATGTGTCCTTGTCCAGCCGGTGTACGATGCCGGCCGTCGGCCATTTCTGTCGCGCACGGTGCTCGATGCAGTCCCACAGCGAGGGATCCTTGCCGGGCACGGTAAGCAACCCGCTCTGCTTGTCGACGACAAGTATATCGTCATCGACATGGAGCACGTTGAGGTAGGGCTCCATCGGTGGGCGATAATCGAGAAGTGTGGGCATGGGTCCGGTCACAGCGAGGCTCTAGCAGAATGTTGCCCCGTCTCAAAGCCGCGCCGCCTCTCGTGAAGGAACGGTAAGCGCCACGAGAGGGTTTAACCTGCATCAAAAGGAGGATGTGCAATGCACAAAGATGAAGCCAAAGGTATGGGCAAGCAGGCCAAGGGTGCAGTGAAGGACGCTGCTGGTGGCCTCACCGGCAACGAAAAGCTCCAGGCCGAAGGCAAGATGGACAAAGCCGAGGGCAAACTGCAGCAGAAGGTCGGCGAAGCCAAGGATACCGTTCGTGACGCTCTGAAGCACTAGATCAGAAGGGCCGCCCCAAAGG
>JAEZHZ010000367.1 GCA_023436745.1 Pseudomonadota bacterium
CCGGTTGGCTCCACCATCGAAGGCGAAGTCAAGAACAAGACCGAGTTCGGTCTGTTCATCGGCCTCGAAGGCGATGTGGACGGCATGGTGCACCTGTCCGACCTCGACTGGCAGAAGTCGGGTGAAGTCGCGCTCGACGACTACAACCGTGGCGACATCGTCAAGGCCAAGGTTCTCGACGTCGACGTCGAGAAGGAGCGCATCTCGCTCGGCATCAAGCAGCTGGCGGCTGACGACCTGGCCGATTCCTCTGCTGCTGCTGGCGAAGGCGGCCTCAAGAAGGGCGCCGTGGTCACCACGGAAGTCGTGGAAGTCAACGATGGCGGCATCGAAGTCCGCATCGCCGACAGCGACGTCACGGCCTTCATCCGCCGCGCCGACCTCAGCCGCGATCGCAACGACCAGCGCCCCGAGCGCTTCGCCAAGGGCGACAAGGTCGATGCCCGCGTCACTCAGTACGACCGCAAGACCGGCCGCATCCAGCTCTCCATCAAGGCGCTCGAGATCGCCGAGGAGAAGGAAGCCGTGGCTGCCTATGGTTCGTCGGACTCGGGCGCTTCGCTCGGCGACATCCTCGGTGCCGCCCTCAAGGGCCGCGACAGCAACTAAGTCTGGCGCGACGCTTTGAAAATCAGGGGCCCGCGCTTCCGTGCGGGCCCCTTCTTTGTTTCGGAAGCCTGAACATGCCCATCCACTGGCGTTCCCTGACCACGCTCGACCTGCCGGCCGTTGAATCGATCGCGGCGGAGGTCCATCCCGATTTCCCCGAGGACACCGCGGTCTTCGCCGAACGGCAGCGGCTCTACCCGGACGGAACGCGCCTGCTCGAACTGGCGGGGCGGCCCTCCGGCTACATCCTGTCGCATCCCTGGCGCCTCGGCCGGATTCCTGCCCTCAACTCCAGCCTCGGCGGCATTCCAGCCGATGCTGATACCTACTACATTCACGACCTTGCCCTGCTGCCCACGGCACGGGGCTCGGGCGCCGCGGCGCTGATCGTCCACGACATGCTTGACCATGCGGCGCGGGAGGGCTTCGAGACGGCCAGCCTCGTCGCCGTCAACAATTCCGTGGCGTTCTGGGCGCGGCACGGATTCGTTCCTGAGGATCGCCCTGAACTGGCGGCGAAACTGCGCAGCTATGAGGACAGCGCCCGCTTCATGGTGCGCCAGCTTGCTCCTGCGGCCGCGGCCGACTAGGGGTTGTGGGCCGATCGCGAGGACCAGCTCCATGACCGACGCTAGCCGCCCTGTATCCCCAGACGATCCTCACAGTGCTGTCGCTGCGGAAGCCTACCGCACCTCGCGCGGCCGCTGGCGGCTGGTGGCCTTCCTGGCGCTGGCGCTCGTGGTGCTTGTTGCCGCCGGACGCTTCGCCCTGCCGGAGGCCGGGGTGGGTGACCACATAGCCAGGGTCGATCTCGACGGTACCATCGCCACGGATCCCGGCAGGCT
The DNA here is from genome assembly GCA_023436745.1 of Pseudomonadota bacterium. Classification (GTDB taxonomy): domain Bacteria; phylum Pseudomonadota; class Alphaproteobacteria; order Rhizobiales; family Devosiaceae; genus Devosia. Next base: position 1,455 of record JAEZHZ010000367.1, read on the forward strand.
CGAGATGTTCAAGACCCTCGCCGAGCAGGACACGGTCCAGGCGGTGATCATTGCCATCAACTCGCCCGGCGGAACCATGGCCGGCGGGGAGGAACTCTACGAGGCCGTCAGCCGCCTGCGTGAGGCCAAGCCGACGGTGGCGGTGGTCAAGGAGCTTGGGGCGTCAGCGGCTTACATGACAGCAATCGCTACCGACCACATCTTTACCCGGCGCCTGTCGATCGTCGGCTCGATCGGTGTGTTGTTCCAGCACGTCAACGCCGGAAAGCTCCTCGACACGATCGGCATCGAACTGGACAAGGTGGCCTCGGGGCCGCTGAAGGCGGAACCAGACTATGACGAGCCGGTGACGGGGCCGGTGCGTGCAGAGATCGAGGCCCTGGTCGATGACAGCTTCCAGTGGTTCGTCGATGTGGTCGCCGAGCGCCGCGGGCTGGACCGCAACAGGGTGCTGCAGTTGGCCGACGGGCGCATCATGACTGGCCGCGTCGGGCTGGAGCTGGGGCTGACCGACGCCATTGGCGGGGAGACGGAAGCGCTGGAGTGGCTGCAGAGCGAGCACGCGGTGGCAGCGGACCTGCCGATCGTGACTGTCTGGCCGCCCCCGCAGCAGGGGTTCGACTGGATTGGCGCCGTCCTCGGCGGGCAGCTGCGTGCGGCGCTTGGGCTGCCCCCGTCGGGTTCGGTTGCGCTTGACGGGCTGGTCGCGCTTTGGCAGGTTGACCGGGCGCCTTGAAGTGGGGCCGAGCGGCCCTCGCAATCGGAGCCCGGGATGATCAAGTCGGAACTCGTCGAGAAACTCGCCGCTGAGAACCCGCATCTGTTCCAGCGCGACATCGAGAACATCGTCAACGCGATACTGGACGAGATCGGCGACGCCATGGCGCGCGGCGATCGCGTTGAGCTGCGCGGCTTCGGCGCCTTTTCGGTGAAGAACCGCCCCGCCCGCGTCGGGCGCAACCCACGCACGGGCGAGCAGGTGGACGTGGGGGAAAAGTACGTTCCCCAGTTCAAGGCCGGCAAGGAAATCCGCGAGCGCCTGAACCGCAGCTAGATTGTCCGAGGGAAGTGTCGCCACTTCTCCCGTTCGGAAGCGCTAACGCCAGAACCAACGGGGCAAGGGCTCCACGGCAGATTCCATGGTCAATAAAATCGTCGGCTGGTTGATCCTGGTCCCGCTTTCGGTGGTGCTCGTTCTGTTTGCGCTCGCCAACCGCCATCTCGTCGCGCTCAATTTCAACCCGTTCGTTACCACCTCGGGTGATCCCGCCCCTGGCTATGGCGTGCCGCTGTTCGTAGTGCTCTACGCCATGCTGCTGATCGGGGTGCTGGCCGGAGGGATCGCGACATGGTTTGCCCAGGGGCCACACCGCCGCCGCGAGAAGCACTGGCGCCGCGAAGCCCAGCAGCTCAGCGAGGAGCTGGAGCGCCTCCGCCGCCGCCATGGTGAAACCCGTCCCGCCAACGACCTCGATGACCTGCTGGAGCTACGCTGAAGCCCTATGGCCGATCCTGTGATCGTCAAAATCTGCGGCATCAAGACCCCCGACCTGCTTGAGACAACCATCGCTGCCGGAGCGGAGATGGTTGGCTTCATGCACTTCGTTCGTTCGCCGCGCCACGTGAGCATCGAGCAGTTGTCCGATCTTATCGGGCAGGCACGCGGCCGCATCGAGACATGCGTGGTGCTGGTCAATCCCGACAACAGCTGCGTCGCGGAAGTAGCTGCGCTGGCCCCGGACTGGATACAGCTTCACGGGCCCGAAACACCGCATCGCGTGGAAACCATACGCGAGGAAGCCGGCGTGCAGGTTCTCAAGGCCGTGCCGATCGGCTCGGCAGAGGACGTTGCGAACGTTGCCCAGTATGTCGATGTAGCCGACCGTATCCTCCTGGATGCCAAGCCCCCCAAGGGTGCGGACCGGCCCGGCGGGCACGGCGGCGCCTTCGACTGGAATCTGCTCAAGGCGCTCGACCCTTCCATTCCCTTCATGCTTTCGGGCGGGCTGACACCGGACACTGTTACCGACGCCATCCGCAGCGTCCTTCCAATGGGCGTCGATGTCTCCTCGGGCGTGGAATCGGCTCCCGGGGTCAAGGACAAGCGGCTGGTGGAGGCGTTCATCCGCAACGTCCGCTCGGCCCAGTAGGCGGAATCCCCTAGACCTTGCGTTGACCTTGTCGTACCGGAGGGTCGGTGGCAAAGACCTGTCCTGCACCCTTGCAGGGCACGCTCTTCGAGAGGCTCCCCTCGAGCCCGAGGAGAGCCGAGCAAAGTAGGACTCCCGCGATGGACGGCATCAACTCCCTGCGCAACGGCCCTGATGAACACGGCCGCTTCGGCCAGTATGGCGGCCGGTTCGTTGCCGAGACCCTGATGCCGCTGATCCTTGACCTCGAGCGGCACTATCGCGCCGCCAGGGCCGATCCCGCCTACGCCGCCGAACTGAGCGACCTCGCCACTCACTATACCGGTCGTCCGAGCCCGCTCTATTTCGCCGAGCGGCTGACGCGGCACCTGGGTGGTGCCAAGGTGTGGTTCAAGCGCGAGGAGCTCAATCACGCCGGCTCCCACAAGATCAATAACTGCCTTGGCCAGATCCTGCTCGCCAAGCGTATGGGCAAGACCCGCATCATTGCCGAGACCGGCGCCGGCCAGCACGGCGTGGCGACGGCGACGGTCTGCGCCAAGTTCGAACTTCCCTGCACCATTTTTATGGGCGCCACAGACGTCGAGCGACAGATGCCGAACGTCCTGCGCATGAAGATGCTCGGCGCCGAGGTCCGGCCGGTCACCGCCGGCGCCGGTACCCTCAAGGACGCAATGAACGAGGCCCTGCGCGACTGGGTGACCAACGTCGACAGCACCTACTACCTGATCGGCACCGCCGCCGGTCCGCACCCCTATCCGGAGATGGTGCGGGACTTTCAGTCCGTGATCGGCACCGAGCTCAAGGAGCAGTTCCGCGCGGCCGAGGGCAAGCTGCCGGAGGCCGTGGTCGCCTGCGTGGGCGGGGGGTCCAATGCCATCGGCACTTTCCATGCTTTCCTCGATGATCCCGAGGTTGCCCTCTACGGCGCCGAGGCTGGCGGACACGGCATCGATGTCGAGAATGGCCATGCCGCCTCCATGACCGGCGGGCGTCCGGGCGTGCTGCACGGCAACCGCACCTACCTGCTGCAGGACAGCGACGGGCAGATTCTTGAGGGGCACTCGATTTCCGCCGGGCTCGACTATCCCGGTGTGGGCCCCGAGCATTCGTTTCTCCACGACACAAGGCGCGTGACCTATGCGCCGGTGACGGACGATGAGGCGATCGCGGCTTTCCAGCTGTGCACTCGAACCGAAGGCATCATTCCGGCGCTTGAATCCGCCCATGGCCTCGCGCAGGTGATCAAGCTCGCGCCCACCATGGGCAAGGAGCAGTCCGTTGTGCTGTGCCTGTCCGGGCGCGGCGACAAGGACGTTGAAAGTGTCGGTAAGCACCTGGGGCTGCTCTAGATCATGACTTCCCGTATCGAGCGGCGCTTTGCCGAACTGAAGACACAGAACCGCCCCGCGCTCGTGACCTTCGTCATGGCCGGCGATCCGGACCTTGCAACCGGACAGGCGATCCTCGAGGCGCTGCCCCAGGCCGGCGCTGATGTGATCGAACTGGGCATGCCCTTTTCCGACCCGATGGCGGATGGTGTCGCCATTCAGCTCGCCGGCCGGCGCGCCCTTGATGCGGGCCAGACGCTTATGGGCGTGCTCGGCATGGTGGAGGATTTCCGCCGCAAGGACGAGACCACGCCCATCGTGCTGATGGGCTACTACAATCCTATCTATGTCTTCGGGGTCGAGCGCTTCCTTGCAACCGCCAAGGCCGCGGGGGTCGACGGACTGATCGTCGTCGACCTGCCTCCGGAGGAGGACGAGGAACTCTGTCTGCCGGCGCTTGCGGAAGGGATCAACTTCATTCGCCTCACCACCCCAACCACCGACGACCGCCGGCTCCCGGCCGTGCTGAAGAACACCTCGGGCTTCGTCTATTACGTGTCGATGACAGGCGTTACCGGCGCTGCCATCGAGTCGCGAACCGCTGTCGGCGAGGCTGTGGACCGGATCAAGGCGCATAGCCCGCTGCCGGTCGCGGTTGGTTTCGGCATCAAGACCGCCGAGGATGCAGCGGAGATCGGGCGGCATGCCGATGGCATCGTTGTCGGCTCCGTCCTGGTGGAGGCGGTGCGCACGTCACTCGACAATGGCCGGCCGACCGACCGGACGGTGGCTGCCGTCCGCGACATCGTCGCCGACCTTGCTGCAGGCGTTAAGCGCGCCCGCGGCTGATCGCGGTGGAAAGCACCGCTTGGGCTTGGCCGCAATGCCAAGGCCCTGATAACAATCGCCACAATTGACGGTTACCTCATCGTCACCGCCACACGAGGCCGCGCCATGAACTGGATCGACAACTTCGTCCGCCCCAAAATCCGCTCGCTCCTGACCAACAAGCGGGAGACGCCCGAGAACCTCTGGGTCAAGGATCCCGAATCCGGCGAGATGGTGTTCTACCGCGATCTCGAGGTGAACCAGTGGGTCGTGCCGAACTCCGGCTACCACATGAAGATCAAGCCGGCGGACCGGCTGAAGACCTTCCTCGACGATGGCGCCTATGACCTGGTGTCCGTTCCGAGCGTTCCCGTCGATCCGCTCAAGTTCCGCGACCAGAAGCGCTATGTCGACCGCCTGAAGGAAAGCCGCACCAAGACCGGGTTTGATGACTCGGTGATCGTGGCGACTGGCAAGCTCTACAAGCGCGATGTCACCGTCGCCATCCAGGATTTCGACTTCATGGGCGGCTCGCTCGGCATGGCCGCGGGGCAGGGGATCATCACCGGCCTCGAGACGGCCGTGGAGCGCCAGACGCCCTTCATCCTCTTCGTCTCCTCCGGCGGCGCCCGCATGCAGGAGGGCATACTGAGCCTGATGCAGATGGCGCGCACCACTGTCGCGGTGCTGCGCCTGCGCGAGGCAGGGCTGCCCTTCTTCGTGGTGCTGACCAATCCCACCACCGGCGGGGTGACGGCGTCTTACGCCATGCTGGGCGATGTGCACCTGGCCGAGCCGGGCGCACTGATCGGCTTTGCCGGCCAGCGCGTGATCGAGCAGACCATCCGCGAGAAACTGCCCAAGGGTTTCCAGCGCTCCGAGTATCTCTACGAGCATGGCATGGTCGATATGGTGGTTCACCGTCACAACCTGCGCTCGACGATCGGCTCGCTCGCAGCGATCCTGACGCGGGGCGAACCGATTGGCGAACTGACCTCAACCGCTCCGGCGCTGGCGGCCCAGGCGAGCCTTCGCGATGCTGCAATGGCAGCCGAGGGCGATCTGGACGACGAGGCCACGCCCCCGAGCGCCGCCCACGCCGAATAGACGGCCCTGGGCCGTCGCTTCCGGCGAAGGACCAGTCGTCGCAGCCCATTGAGCCGTGAGCCGATCGGGGGTACCTGATCGG
>JAEZHZ010000059.1 GCA_023436745.1 Pseudomonadota bacterium
GGTATGTTGAGCAGGATGGCCGTGCGGCTGCCGCCATAGATCGCGCCGAGATAGACGCACATCAGCGTCAGGATGGCCTGGTCCGGCGCCATCTTGTAGGTCAGCGTCACCAGCAGCGCGACGCCCATCGTGGCAGTCAGTCCGGGCAGGATGCCGATCACCACACCGAGCAGTGTTGCCCAGGCGACATTGAACAGCGAAGCCGGGGTGAGGAAGTGGGCGACGCCCTGACCTAGGAGCGAGAGGCCTTCAAACATAGCTGGCTCCTAAGGCAGGCGCACGAGAAAGATGCGCTCGAAGACATAGAAGATGGCACCACTGCCAGCGACGGCGATGCCAAGCGCCCACAGCAGGCTGGAGAGCAGTGGCCGCCGCTCTTCTGCCAGTACCGTCTCGAACAGCATGATGAAGGCGAAGATGAACAACGCCGAGGCCAGCCAGAACGGCATGTTCCCGAGCAGAACCAGCGTGTGGATCAGGGAGAGCACCAGAATGACCGCCACGCGCACATAGCCCCAGGACGTCAGGCGCGCCCAGAGCCCCGCCCATGCACCGGGTTGGCCGAGCCGTGCCGAACGATAGGCAAGCAACCCGCCGCACAATGTCAGCGCGCTTCCGAGTATGAGGGGCACCAGCCCCGGGATCGTGGCCGGATGTATCCGCCGCGCCTCGAGGCGGGGCATCGTCCAAGACAGGTACACCACCATCAGCCCCAGCGCGACGAACGCCAGGGCCGTGATCAGGTCCGCTCGTGCGCGAACGGCGTCGTCAGGAGTGGGTGTGTACATTTTTGGTGGTCCATCGTCATGGTCGGTCGCCGCCCTCGCATCCCGTTTACGGCGCCGCTTCGCCCCGGCCTCGTCTGAAGGTCGGGCAGGGAGCCACGGGCGTGTGCCCGTGGCTGTGTGGCATTACTGCGCCGCGACTTCCGTGCGGGCCTTGCAGTCGATGCCGATGGTGGAGGGGTCGTTCACCGCTTCACCGCGCTCCACGGCGTCGCAGGCCTCGAGGATGACGACTGGCATGGCCAGCGCCCGCGCCTCGTCGCCGAACGAGGGAGCGAACACGGCACCGTAGGTCTCGGCATAGGTCTTGAGGGATTCCGAGTTCATGACCTCGTTGGCCCAGATACGATCCATTGTGGTGATGACCTCGTCCGGCACGCCGCGCGGAATGAAGACGCCGAAGTAATCCGGCGCCAGTTCCATCTCCGGCAGCCAATCGGTGATCGGAGGAATGGGTTCGACGCCGTCGAGCGCCAACGGCTCGTCCGACAGCACCGCCAGGGGCTTCAGGCGTCCGCCGCGGATGAGTTCGGTCTGCTCCACCGCCAGCTGCGTGGTCACCATGGCCTCGCCCGATGCGGTCGCGATCGCCGCGGGGCCGCCGCCGTCATAGGTGATCATGTTGTAGTCGAAGCCATCGGCGGCCCCGCTCAGCGCGCCGATCGCAGTTCCGCCCGACGAGGTTATGCCGGCCGTCGCCACGGTGATCTGCTGGCCGCGCGTGCGGAAGGCCTCCAGCAACTGGCCAAAATCCTCAAACTCGCTGTCCACCGGCACGCTCACCACCGGCACGTTCGCGACGGACAGGTAGATGTGCCAGTCGTCGATGTCGGTGCCCTCGAGCAGTCCCGTCACCGAATAGGTGGCATTGTTGGCGATGGCGTTGGCCGTCCAGGTATAGCCATCCTTGGGAGCGTTGAGCACTTCCTGAGTGCCGATCGCACCCGAGGCCCCCGGCTGGTTTACGACCACGACTTCCACGCCCAGCGCTTCCGCGAGGATAGGCGCGGTCACGCGGGTCACCTGATCAGTCGAGCCCCCGGCACCCCATGGCACGATCAGGTTGATCGGGCGGTCAGGCTGCCATTCCTGGGCCATGGCAAGGGGCGTGGTCAGCATCAATGCCGACGTGATCGCCAGCAATGGGCGCGCGAAACGTGTCATTCAATCCTCCCATCTGTTCCTCCAGCCGCGCGTGTTTACGTCTTCGGCCAACTGCATCCAGAGTGCTGCCGCCTGTGGACGCTGTCAACCAAGTAACCGCACGGTTAGCTTGACACTGTCGTGGCGCGGCTCGATTCTGCTGGTCATTGGGCCGTTTGGTCCCTTTCGCCCGCCCACGTGCCGGCGTGGGTATCGGGAGAGCATGAATGGAGTGGACCGGCGTTCTGGTGATGGTGCTCGCGCTTGCGGCAGGTGCCGTGGTCAAGGGCGCCTCGGGCATGGGCCTGCCTCTGATAGCCCTGCCAGTGATCACCGCGTTCTTCGGCCTTCAGCACGCCATAGGGCTCATGGTCATCCCGCTGATCGTCACCAACGCGTGGCAGGTGTGGCGATTCCGTGGGGAAGCGGGGAACCCCCGCCTTGCCTTCATGCCGGTGTTCCTTGTCACCGGCAGCATCGGCATCGCGCTCGGAACATGGGCGCTCACCAGCCTCCCCGAGCGCCTGCTCGTCCTCGGCCTCGGCTGCTTGCTGCTGGCCTATGTGGGCCTGCGCCTCGCCACTCCCCACTGGTCGCTGCCGCTTCCGGTCGCCCGCCGTCTCGCCCCTTTCACCGGAGTCGGTGGAGGTATCCTTCAGGGCGCGACGGGTGTGTCGGGTCCGATCGGAATGACCTACATCCACGCCATGGCGCTTGAGCGCGAAGCGATGGTGTTTGCGGTCTCGGCCATGTTCTTCGTCCTCGCGGCCGTGCAGTTGCCGTCGCTCTGGATCGCCGGAGTGCTGCAACCCGAATGGATGCTGCAGGGTGTTCTGGCGCTGGTGCCGATCTTTGTCTTCATGCCTCTCGGCCAGTGGCTCGGCGGGCGCCTCAGCCGCCGCGCCTTTGACCGGATGATCCTGTTTTTCCTGGCCGCCATCGGCCTGAAGATGGTGCTCGGCCTCTAGTTCGCTCCGCTTGACGGCCCGCTGCACGCACGTGTAAGTAACTGGGTAGTTACACAGGGAGGGGGAACTATGGCGGAACGGCGCCTCGGTCTCATCATGCACGGCGTCACCGGACGCATGGGCTACAATCAGCATCTGGTGCGCTCGATCCTCGCGATCCGGGATCAGGGCGGCGTCGCGCTTGCCAACGGCGACAGGCTGGTGATCGATCCGATCATCGTCGGGCGTGATCGCGAGAAGATGCAGCGCCTCGCCGAGAGGCACGGTATCCAGCGCTGGACCACTGACCTCGACGCGGCTCTCGCCAATCCGGAAGACACCGTGTTCTTCGATGCCGGTACCACGCTCATGCGCGCCGGCCTGATCGAGAAGGCCCTTGCCGCCGGCAAGCATGTCTACTGCGAAAAGCCCACCTCGGATTCGCTCGATGTCGCCGTCGACCTTGCGCGGAAGGCGCGGGCATCCGGCCTGAAGCATGGCGTCGTCCAGGACAAGCTGTTCCTGCCTGGCCTGATGAAGCTCAAGATGCTGCGCGATTCAGGGTTCTTTGGCGAAATTCTCTCGGTACGTGGGGAGTTCGGCTATTGGGTGTTCGAGGGTGACTGGCAGAAGGCCCAGCGCCCCAGCTGGAACTACCGCAAGGCCGATGGCGGTGGCATCATCATCGACATGCTCTGCCACTGGCGCTACGTGCTCGATCATACCTTCGCACCGGTCAGATCCGTCTCCTGCCTCGGTGCCACTCATATTCCCGAGCGCGTCGACGAGAAGGGCAACCGCTTCAAGGCCGACACCGACGATGCTGCCTATGCCACCTTCGAACTCGAAGGCGGCATCATCGCCCAGATCAACTCCAGCTGGGCCACGCGCGTCCGCCGCGACGACCTCGTAACCTTTCATGTCGACGGCACCCTCGGCTCCGCCGTAGCCGGTCTCCACAAATGCTGGACCCAGCACCGCGTCAACACGCCCAAGCCGGTGTGGAATCCCGACCAGCCGCAGACCATGAACTTCTTCGACGACTGGGAAGAAGTGCCTGACAACTGGCCGGCCGAGAACGGGTTCAAGGCACAGTGGGAGATGTTCCTCAGGCACGTCGCCGAGGACGCGCCGTGGGAGTTCGGCCTCGAGGCCGGAGCCAGGGGCGTGCAACTGGCCGAGCTAGGCTTGCAGAGCTGGGCGGAGCGCCGCTGGCTCGACGTGCCGGAACTTCAGTTCTGACGCAGAGTGTGGGCACCGGCGTGCCCACACCTCCACCGGATGTCACCCCCAGTGAGCGGGGGCCTCCCGGATCTTGGCGCCCCCAATGGTGACAGGATCTGCGGATGGCCCCGCCCGCGGAACGCACATCGAGCTTGAGCCACCGGAGCCCGCCATGCCAACGATCAACCTCCCCAACCCCGACCGCTCTGTCAGCCCTTACACGTTGACCGGCACCCCCATTCCCTTTGTCGGGTTCAAGGCCACCGACTTTCCGCGCATTGCCTTTGCTGCGGCGCACGTGGTCGCTGACCCGCTGGCGTCAAACGATCCCTGGCTGTCCCCCGCCATCGACTGGGACACGACTGTCGCCTTCCGTCATCGGCTTTGGGACCTCGGCCTCGGCGTGGCCGAAGCCATGGATACCGCCCAGAGGGGCATGGGGCTGACCTGGACGGACGCCCAGGAACTGATCCGCCGTTCCCAGGCAGAGGCCCGCACCCGCGACGATGCGCTCATCGCCTATGGCGCCGGGACCGACCACCTCGCCGCGGGCCCGGACGTCACCATCGACGACATCATTCGCGCCTATGAAGAACAGGTCGGCTTCGTGGAAGGGCAGGGCGGCCGTGTTATCCTGATGGCGAGCCGCGCCTTGGCCGCCGCCGCAAGGTCTGCCGACGACTACGCCCGCGTTTATGGCCACATTCTCTCCCAGGTGCGCCAGCCGGTTATCCTCCACTGGCTTGGGGAGATGTTCGATCCGGCCCTCGATGGCTACTGGGGCAGCGCAGACCACGACGCAGCCATGGATGTCTGCCTCGACGTCATCGCGGCGAATGCGGCCAAGGTCGATGGGATCAAGATCTCGCTCCTTTCTGCGGAGAAGGAGATCGCAATGCGCCGCCGCCTACCGGCATCGGTGAAGATGTATACGGGCGACGACTTCAACT
>JAEZHZ010000081.1 GCA_023436745.1 Pseudomonadota bacterium
TCGATACGCGGGGTCAACCGCCGGCTGCCACCTTGACCGCACCGCTGGTCGGTGCGGGATCGAAGGTCAGCTCGCGGTCGCCATCGGCGTCGCGAATGCGGCTTGGCAGGCCCATCTGGTCAAGCAGTGACAGGAACGGCTGCGGGGGCAGTTCCTCGACATTGACCATGCGCTTGGCATCCCACTCGCCGGTCGCGATCAGGATCGCGGCGGCTACCGGCGGCACGCCGGCGGTGTAGGAGATGGCCTGGCTGCCGACCTCTGCATAGTTCTCGGCATGGTCGCAGATGTTGTAGATGAACACCTCGCGCTCCACGCCGTCCCTGGTGCCCTTCACCAGGTCGCCGATGCAGGTCTTGCCGGTATAGGTGGGGGCCAACGAAGCCGGATCAGGCAGCACGGCCTTGACCACCTTGAGAGGCACGACCTCGACGCCTTCGGCGGTCGTCACCGGCTGCTCGGACAGCAGCCCGAGGTTGTTCAGCACGGTGAAGACGTTGATGTAGTGCTCACCGAACCCCATCCAGAAACGGATGTCGGGCACGTCGAGATTGGCCGACAGCGAGTGGATTTCGTCGTGCCCCGTCAGGTACGTGGTCTGCGAGCCAACGACCGGCAGGTCGTCAGTGCGCTTGACCTCGAACATGCGGTTCTGCGTCCACTGGCTGTTCTGCCAGCTCCACACCTTGCCGGTGAACTCGCGGAAGTTGATCTCCGGATCGAAGTTCGTGGCGAAGTAGCGGCCATGGGAGCCCGCATTCACATCGATGATGTCGATGGAATCGATGCGGTCGAAATAGGCCTCTGCCGCCAGCGCCGCATAGGCGTTGACGACGCCGGGGTCGAACCCGGCACCCAGAATGGCGGTGATGCCCCGCCGTTCGCATTCAGCCCGGTGCGTCCACTCGTAGTTGCCGTACCAGGGTGGCGTTTCGCAGATCTTTGCGGGATCTTCGTGGATGGCCGTGTCGATGTAGGCGGCTCCCGTCTCCATGCAGGCGCGGAGCACCGACATGTTGAGGAAGGCAGAGCCCACGTTGATCACGATCCTGGCGCGCGTCTTGTCGATCAGCGCCTTGGTCGCTTCCACGTCCAGGGCATCGAGCTGATGCGCCTGAAGCACGCCAGGCATCTTGAGCGAGCGCTTTTCGAGCACGCTCTGCACGATGGCGTGGCACTTGGACACGGTACGGGAAGCGATATGGATATCGCCGAGGACGTCGTTGGCTTGGGCGGCCTTATGCGCGACGACCTGCGCCACACCTCCCGCACCGATGATGAGGATGTTCTTTTTCAATTGTCACGAAACACCTTTGTACTGCGTGATCGGCTCGATTCCTGACCGGCCCTGTGATCACGCTCCCAATCGGCACCGGCGCCTGAGCGGCCTCCGGCAGTGGCTACGCTGGACGATGCGGCCTCAGGAGAGGCTTTGTGCATAATCCATGTAGGTGAAGCTCCTGATGAGCCTCACCCGACCATCCAGTTCCCGCACGGCTATCGCGGGCATCTGGACGCCGTTGAACCAGTTCTTCTTGACCATCGTGTAGCCCCCCGCATCCTGTATGGAGATGCGATCGCCTACCTTGAGTGGTCCGTCGAACCGGAACTCTCCGAAGATGTCCCCGGCAAGGCACGACTTGCCGGCTACCATATAGACGTAGTCACCGGCATTTGGCTTCACCTTCGCCTCGAGCCGGTAAATCAAAAGGTCGAGCATATGCGCCTCGATCGAGGCGTCGACCACGGCTATGTCCTTGCCGTTGTTCAGGGTATCGAGCACGCTGACCTCGAGCGTGGTCGACTGCGTGACTGCTGCCTCGCCGGGCTCCAGATAAACCTGGATACTGTACCGGTCCGCGAAGGCCTTGAGGCGATCCGCCAGCGCGTCGAGCGGATAGCCTTCACCCGTGAAGTGGATGCCGCCGCCCAGGCTGACCCAGTCCAGCCGTTCCAGCACCGAGCCGAACCGCTCCTCGATCTGGCCGAGGATGGTGTTGAAGCTGTCGAAGCTGTCGTTCTCGCAGTTGCAGTGGATCATCACACCACTGATGCGGTCCACGACCGGCAGGATGCGCTCGAGGTCCCATTCGCCGAGACGGCTGAAGGGGCGCGCCGGATCGGCCAGCAGGAAGCCGGAATGGCTGACCTGGGGGTTGAGCCGCAGTCCGACCGGACGGTCGCCGGCCCGGTCAGCAAAGCGCTCCAGCTGGCCAATGGTGTTGAAGATCACCTTGTCGGCATTGGCGATCACCTCGTCGATCTCGTGATCGGCGTAGGCGACCGAATAGGCGTGCGTCTCCCCGCCGAACTTCTCGCGACCGAGCTTCACTTCATTGAGCGAAGAGGACGTGGTGCCGTCCATATACTGCGACATGAGATCGAACACGGACCAGGTGGCGAAGCACTTGAGCGCGAGCAGGCACCTGGCACCGGAACGCCGGCGCAGGTGGTCGATCTTCTCCAGATTGGCGAGCAACGCCGCCTTGTCGACAAGGTAATAGGGCGTCTCGATCGTCAATCCGGCAACCCACCTCGCTTCGGCGACAGGCGCCGGGGAACAAACGATGAGCCTCACATAGAGAGCATGGGCGCATGATGCAACCCATTGGCCCGCCTCGGGGGATAACATGACGCGGACCGCAACTGATGCGGTGCCGAGGTGGTTTACCCCAGGCGAGGTACTGCCATGACAGCAACAACCACAGACGCATATCGCCGCCGCATCGATGCCGGCGAAACCGGCGACAAGGTCGCCTTCCCCGACGCGGCGGCTGCGCCGCGCGGCACCGACGAGGAGGCTGCGGGCACACGGCCGGAGCTTCCCCCGGATGCGGCGAGCACGAGCCCGGCGGCAGAATCACGCCGGACGAAGCTTTCCGGTCCCATGCTCTACGGGGCTATCGCAGCCGCGCTGGGCGCAGCGCTGGTGATCCTGGCCGGCTTGGCGCTGGCCTGAACCAACGGAGACGAGACATGGCTGGCAAGCCTGACGACACCGACCGCGAGAACGTCGAGTTCCTCGCCGAGCAGTTCGGCGTGCCGCCGGAGAAGGCGGCCGACCTCGTGACAGATGATCCTGCGCAGGCAGAGCAGCTTGCACAGGAGCAACTCGAGCGTGAGCACGAAAGCGATGCGCTGGAGGACCTGCCGGTGCCCGAGGACCCGGAGCATGAATGGCTCGGCCCGTCCGACAGCCACATGAAGAAGCCGGTGCTTCGCGAGAACCGGCGCCCTCGCAACCCCTAGCGGGCGAGGAAGTAGAACATGGTGCCGGCGAGCACGATGAACACGACGACGAACACCACGAGCCGGATGATCGAGCCCGTGGGACTGTCGCCGAGTACCGCGCGCTCCGCCGGACCGCGGGCGCGGTCCGACAGCACCTTGTCGGTCTCGGAACGGGTGTTGTTGTCCTTGTCGGGCACCTGGCTCACCCTGCGTGTTGACGAGGCGGTTCGAGGAAGCGGCTGGTCGGCGTCACCACGGTGATGACGCGGCCATCGAGGTCCCGCAGCACCGCGCGGGCCTGGGCGCCATGTTCGATCGGGTACTCGATGATCTCGACGCCGTAACTCTCGACGGCCGCAAGGGCTGCATGGACATCGTCCACCACCACTTCGAGGTAGTGCGCCTGCGCATCGCCGCGGGCGGCGCGCGGCACGAACTCGCTTACCCAGTCAACGAGACCGATCTGCATGCCGACATCGGCGGACGGTGCGATGAGGGTGAACCAGCCCCCGCGATGTACGGGCAGATAGCCGCATAGAGCACCGTAAAACTCGGTGCTGGCGGCGACGTCGCGGGTGAGAAGATAGGTGGTGACGCTGTGGGCGGCGGGCATGAGTAGGCCTCAGGCTTTCTTGTCGTTGTCGGTGGGCGCCGGGGTCGCATCGTGCGGCTTCGGGGCACTCACCCCGCGTTCGGCGAGGCTGTCCTGCTTCTCCCGGGGAGTGGCGCCGGCGGTATCCTGCCGGCGGCCATGTTCCTTGCTGGTCCGGCCCGGATCCTTCCGGTCCATCGGGGGCCTACTTCTTGGCCTGTTCGCCGCTGACGCGCAGCGCTGCGTATTTGAGGGTGACTGCCTCGATATTGCTGTCGAGCCAGTTGGCCATTGCCAGCTCCTCATCGAGATTCTGCCGCAGCAGGGAGACGGCATTGGCCTGTCCCGCCTCGCCGGCCAGCGTGATCAGCGACTTGTAGGCGGCGATCTCGAAGTTCTCGAAGGCTAAGTTGGCGAAGCTGTTCTTGACGATCTCGTCGGGGGCGAAGGTGTGACCCATGGCGGCCATCATGCCGCTGATGCTGAGGGCAGTGTCCTTGATGGCGGAGCGGTCGGCGCCGACGGAATCGAGGAGGGAATCGAGGCGCTCGATCTGGCCTTCGGTCTCGCGAATATGCTGTTCGAGCCGCGCCAGCACATCGGGATAGTGTTCGATGCGAGCAACCTGCGGGCGCATGATAGACAGCGCCTGGTGCTCCATGGCGTGGGCATTCTTGAGGCCGGTGACGTAGATGTCGGTAATCGAATCCATTGAAAAGTCCTTGCTGAAACGTGTCGTCGCAATCGGGAGGCCAATGACCGCCGACCTCCCGACGCTGCCGGAATTAACCTGGGTTAAGGCGTCATGACGACCTTGATCCACTCGTTCTGGTTGTCGTGGAACTGCTTGTAGCCCTCCGGCGCGTCCTCGAGTGACAGTCGGTGGCTGATCAGGAAGGTGGTGTCGATCTCGCCTTCCTGGATGCGGCGCAGCAGGTCATGGGTGTATTTCTGCACGTGGGTCTGGCCGGTCTTGATGGTGAGGCCCTTCTCCATCATCGCGCCCAGCGGCCACTTGTCGAGCATGCCGCCATAGACGCCGGGCACGGAGACGCGCCCGCCCTTCCGGCAGGCGAGCAGGGCCTGGCGAAGCGCGTGGCCACGATCGGCCCCGGGAGCTATCTTCTGCTTCACCACGTCGAGCAC
>JAEZHZ010000334.1 GCA_023436745.1 Pseudomonadota bacterium
GCCGATGCGCACGGCCGCCCGGATCAGCGCGCCGGTCTTCATGGCCTGCATGACCGAGATGTCGGCAGGCGCGAGTGATGTGGTCTCGCCTTCGATGTCGCGCAGCTGGCCACCCACCATTCCGCCGGCGCCGGCACCGGCCACAAGTTCGAGCACGAGCGCCGCGCGCACGTTTGCCTCGGGGTGGCAGGCGGGATCCGCCAAAAGGCCAAAGGCGTGCGTGAGCAGGGCATCGCCTGCAAGGATCGCGGTGGCATCGTCATAGGCCCGGTGGACCGTGGGGCGCCCACGGCGAAGGTCGTCGTCGTCCATCGCGGGCAGATCGTCGTGGATCAGCGAGTAGCAATGGACCATTTCGACCGCGAGCCCCGCCTGGGCCGACGCGGCCGGGGGCGTGCCGAACACTGCCGCCGCCTGGCGCACCATCAGCGGACGCAGGCGCTTGCCGCCCTCGAGGCTGCCATGGCGCATGGCGGCGATCAGCCGCTCGGGAGCAGGACCGGGTCCGGACAGGCGCTCGGTACCCAGCCATGCGGCCAGGCCCTTCTCCACCTCGCGGGCACAGTCGGCACTGTCGGATTGGAAGTCGTACATGACAGCGTTGCTAGCCGTTTGGCAGGGGGGCGGCAAGGTGCCGTTTGCCCCAAGGGCAGCGTGCCGCTATGCAACGGCATGGCCCGGAAACAGACACCCCTCTGGCGCGCCCTGCGCATCGCGCTCACCGTCATGGTGGTGCTGGTCGCGGTTCCGGTCGTGCTCACCCCCGTCTACCTGGTAGTGAACCCCGTCTCGGTGCCGATGCTGGAGCGCTATGTCACTGGCCGTCCGGTGGATCGCGAGTGGCGTTCGATCGAAGACATTTCAGACCGGCTCAAGGCGGCGGTGATCCTTTCGGAAGACGGCCAGTTCTGCCGCCACTGGGGCGTCGATGTCGGGGCCTTGCGCGAGGAGGTCAGGGACCTTCTGGCAGGGCGCGATGTGCGCGGCGCATCGACCATCACCATGCAGGTCGCCCGCAACCTGTTCCTCACCAATGCCCCCAGCTACCTGCGCAAAGCCGCGGAGATCCCGCTCGCGGTCTATATCGACCTGGTGATGCCGAAACGGCGCATCATGGAGATCTACCTCAATATTGCGGAATGGGGCCCCGAGGGACAGTTCGGGGTTGCCGCCGGCGCCCGGCGGGCCTTCGGCATCGCGCCGCAGAACCTCGACTGGCGGACCGCGGCGCTTCTTGCGGCAGCGCTGCCCAATCCCATGCTGCGCACGCCCGCGGAGCCCACGGCCAACATGAGCCGTGTCGCGGGGATCATCGCGGAGCGGGCGCAGCAGTACGGGCAGCGGGCGAGCTGCGTGGGCGAGGGTGGAAAGCTCGCGCTCTAGGGCGACAAACCCCCTAGCCAAGTGGCGGGCTTTGTTCTATAGCACCGGCCAAATCCCAACAGAGACAAGCTCTCTGGCCGCTTCCGGCGGCGTAGTGACTTTGAGAAGGACCGAACCATGGCAGTGCCAAAACGCAAGACCTCGCCGATGAAGCGCGGTTTCCGCCGGTCGGCCGACGCGATTGCCGCCCCCGCCTATGTCGAAGACAAGGACTCGGGCGAGCTGCGCCGTCCGCACCACATCGACCTCAAGACCGGCATGTATCGCGGCCGGCAGATTCTCGCCGTCAAGAAGTAAGCCGAAAGGCGAGGCGGCGCGGATGCGCTCTATCTGATATTGAGCGGCCGGTCCCAGCGGGATCGGCCGCTTTGTTTTGCCTTGCCGCCGGGGGCGGCTACCGGGGAGTATGCCATGAGCACGCGCGTTGAATCGGACACCATGGGCACGATCGAGGTGCCGAACGACAAGTACTATGGCGCCCAGACTGCCCGCAGCCTGATGAACTTCGACATCGGCGGCGAACGCATGCCGAAGGAGATCGTCACCGCCTTCGCCATCCTCAAGAAGGCGGCCGCCATCACCAACAACAAGCTCGGCCTGCTCGACGACAAGCTGCGCGACCTGATCGTCGCCGCCGCCGACGAGGTCATTGCCGGCAAGCTCGACGCCCACTTCCCGCTGGTGGTGTGGCAGACCGGCTCGGGCACGCAGTCGAACATGAACGTCAACGAGGTGATCTCCAACCGCGCCATCGAGATGGCGGGCGGCACCATGGGCTCCAAGAAGCCCGTGCACCCCAACGACCACGTCAACATGAGCCAGTCGTCCAACGACACCTATCCGACGGCGATGCACATCGCCGCGGTGGAGGCGGTGGTGAACTATCTCTATCCGCGCGTGAAGCTGTTGCGCGACACGCTCGAGGCCAAGTCCGAGGAATTCATGGACGTGGTCAAGATCGGGCGGACGCACCTGCAGGATGCGACCCCGCTGACGCTCGGCCAGGAGATGAGCGGCTGGGTGGCGCAGATCGACCTCGCCCTCAAGGCCATCAACGCGACACTGCCGCAGCTCAGGGAACTCGCCCTGGGCGGCACTGCGGTCGGTACCGGGCTCAACGCCCATCCGGACTATGCCACCGCGGTCGCGGCGGAGATCTCGCGGCTGACCGGCCAGGAATTCGTCACCGCACCCAACAAGTATGCGGTGATGGCCGGCCATGACGCCTTTGTCGGCAGCTCGGGCGCGCTCAAGCAGCTTGCCTCGGCCTTCATGAAGGTGGCCAACGACGTGCGCTGGCTGGCGTCCGGTCCGCGATCCGGCCTCGGCGAAATCACCATTCCGGAGAACGAGCCCGGCTCTTCGATCATGCCGGGCAAGGTGAACCCGACCCAGTCGGAAGCCATGACCATGGTAGTCGCGCAGGTGATGGGCAACGACGCCGCGATCGGCTTCGCTGCCTCGCAGGGCAATTTCGAGCTCAACGTCTTCAAGCCGGTCATCGCCTACAACTTCCTGCAGTCGGTGCGGCTGCTGGCCGATGCCGCCAAGAGCTTCAACGACAACTGCGCAGTCGGCATCGAACCGGACCGCAAGCGCATCAAGCAGCTGGTCGACCAGTCGCTGATGCTGGTGACCGCGCTGAACCGCAAGATCGGCTACGACAACGCCGCCAAGATCGCCAAGACCGCGCACAGGAACGGCACCACCCTGCGCGAGGAAGCCATCGCGCTGGGCCTGCTCACCGGCGAGGAGTTCGACGCCGAGGTGAAGCCCGAGCAGATGGTTGGTCCGCTCAAGCTCAAGAAGTAGGTCTCACCCATGTTCAGGCGGCTAGTGCTCGGTGGCGCTAGCCGCGGCGCGCCGCGTCGATTGCGGCAACGTCGATCTTCTTCATGCTCATCATGGCGTTGAAGGCGCGCTGTGCCTCCTCGCCTCCGGTGGCCATCGCCTCGTTGAGTGTCCGGGGGGTGATCTGCCAGGAGATGCCCCAGCGGTCCTTGCACCAGCCGCACATGCTCTCCTCGCCGCCATTTCCGACGAGAGCGTTCCAGTAGCTGTCCGTCTCTTCCTGGTCCTCGGTCTGGACCTGCATCGAGAAGGCCTCGGTGTGCTTGAAGGCCGGGCCGCCATTGAGGCCGAGGCAGGGAATGCCCATCACGGTGAATTCCACCGTCAGCACGTCACCCTGCTTGCCTGACGGGTAGTCGCCGGGGGCGGCGTGGACTCCGGTGACGCGGGTGTCGGGGAAAGTCTCGGCATAGAAGCGCGCTGCCTCCTCGGCTCCGCTGTCGTACCAGATGCACACGGTATTCTTGGCGTTGGACATCGTTGTTCTCCTCTCCGGGTTCAGTCTCTCACGCGACGGTATGGCGCGGCTATACCGACGACGAACCGGCACTCGCCGATTGAACACCTCCGCCGACAGCTTTCGACAGCGCAGCCTTTCGCCGGACCCACGGGTCTGGCATCATCCGGCTCTGCGGAGATCCGTGCAATGACCGAGACCGTGATCACCCCCGACCAGAACGAACCGCGGCGGCGGGAGCAATACATACCTCCGCTGCTGGTATTTCCGCTTGTTGCCTACAACCTGATCGTCTTCACCCTGTTTCGCGGTAACCCGGTGAACTGGGGCGCGGGCATGTTCGCCATACCCATGCCATCGGGCATGCCCTGGGCCATAACGGCGGGGGACCTGCTGCTGGTGGTCGGGATCGTCCTGCTCTTCATCGAAGTCCTGAAGTCGACGAACACCGCGCACATACCCCTCATCGAGCATGTCCTGTCGCTGGCGGTGCTGGTGCTGTTTCTCGTCGAGTTCCTGTTCGTCGGCGCGGCCGCGAGTTCGGTGTTCTTCCTGCTGACCGTGATGAGCCTGATCGACGTCGTGGCTGGATTTACCGTATCGTTCGCTCGTCGGCGCCGCCGGAGGGGCTAAGCGACGATGGTCGTGCGGTAGCCTGCGGGCATGCGGCGAACGGCAATGCGGGCACCGGCCTTGTAGGCGCCGATGGCGCCCTCGGCATTGGCGCGGCGGCGTTCGCGCAGGGGCGGCAGAACGACGTGAGCGGCGAGCAACTGGCTGACGAAGTTTGAGTCGGGTGTGCTCGAGACCAGAGAGGGCCGCGCACGCCCCTCCAGCGTAATCCGCACGTCGCGCCTGTCTGTCTCAAACTCGGCCATGGCCGCCTCGAACTGTCTCTCAGGGAGAACATTGTCCCGAAACGGGACGACATTTCCCTCTCCTGCACGCTATGGGGCAAGCAGCGTGCCAGACAGTAACGATATGTTAGGGATTTGCGATCCCGGGCCGTGATTCACTTCACAGAGAACGGTGCATAACGTGGCGGCGCGAGCCCGCCATTCCCTGAGGCGAAAACCCGAGGCGTTCGAACGAGGAGACGAAGCCCATGTGGCGGTAGCTGGGGGAGTCCGGGTCGACCGGGTAGGCCTCGAGCAAACGGGCGCCGTTCTGCCTTGCATAGGCG
>JAEZHZ010000157.1 GCA_023436745.1 Pseudomonadota bacterium
CCTGCTCGACGAGCTCGATGCGATGAAGGCCGACCTGCTGCTGGGCCGGATTGCTCCCGGACGCCTCGATGCCCTTTCGGCGCTGGTCGGCAGCCTGCGCGAACGGAGCGAACCGGGTCTTGATGCCGTCCTCGACGAGATCGAGCTGCGGGTCGCCGTTGAACTGGCAAAGCACGGTCGCTACGTCGCCGCGTGAACCGGCTTCATCAAATTGTCGTCAGTCATGTGCCATGGGGCTGACCCAACGGGCCTTTGGGGCACTGGCCGTGAGTGTTCTCACTGCTTGCGGGGCTAGGCCGAGGAGCCTATAAGGCCCGCGAGGGGCGCATGGGAGTCGAATTCATTCATGTCTTCTGTTGAAGCGACGGAATACCGGCCGAGTGAAGACGAGCCGTTCATGAATCCACGCCAGCGGGAATACTTCCGGACGAAGCTTCTGAACTGGAAGGACGAGATATTGCGGGAGAGCCGCATGACTCTCGAAAACCTTCAGGAAGAATCGCAAAATCATCCGGATATGGCGGATCGGGCGAGTTCTGAGAGCGACCGTTCTCTTGAACTCAGGACCCGCGACCGCCAGCGCAAGCTGATCGCCAAGATCGATGCGGCGCTGAAGCGGATCGAGGACGGCACCTACGGCTATTGTGAAGAAACCGGCGACCCGATCGGGATCGCCCGGCTCGACGCACGACCCACCGCAACGCTCAGTCTCGAAGCACAGGAGATGCATGAGCGGCGCGAGAAGGTCTATCGCGACGAGTAGCGGATACACTCCGCCGAACCAAAGAAGCCCGCTTCACCGCGGGCTTTTTTGTTGCCGGCAGCGATCCCCGCTCAGAAGCCGAACACCGTGGTGATGCCGCTCTCGCCGCCGTTCTGGAAGCACTGGCCGCTGGTGTTCCGGCCGAACTGGAAAAGGCCGCAGCTGTTGTTGCCGCCACTCTGCTGGATGGTGCCATTGTGGCCGTTGCCGTCCTGGTAGATGAGACCGTGATTGCCGGAGCCGCCCATGGTGAAGCCCGCCGCATTGCCGGTGCCGTTCTGGTAGGCGTTGGCGCCGGTGGTGGACAGGCCCTGCACCAGCGAGAACACCTGCAGCCCCAGTCCCAGCGCCTGCCTCTGACCGGGGTCCGACGGACTGAAGCCGAAGGAGATCTGGCCGGCGGCCATCGCCGGCGGTGCGGCGAGGCTGGTGACGCCGATCACGGCGGCAGCGGCGAGAGCGGCGACGGTGTTGGTCAGGCGGGTGCTCATCTCGGATCTCCTCGGGCGCCGGACCGTTCCGGCTGTCATCATGGCTTCATCTTCGTGCAGGTCGGCTGAACCTTCGCGGAGCGTTGCATTCAGATGGCGTTCACCTGCGCTTATTCTTCGTTCATCTTCGTTCATCTTCGGCGCGGGAACGCAGGCGTTCCGCCGGCATTTGCAGGGCAGGGACCATGCAGGACAGGAGCGGGACGATGCCTCAGCGGACACCACTGAAGCGCTTCCGATGGTCCGGCGGCACCGAGCTGGCCTATGTCGACACCGGCCCGTCCCCGGGGCCTACGATATTGTTTCTGCACGGGTTTCCGAGTTCATCCGCCACCTTCCGCCGGGTGACCCCGATCCTCTCGCAGGTGGCGCGGGTCATTGCCCCGGACCTGCCGGGGTTCGGGCACTCCGAGCCACTGCCGCAGGCGGGCTTCGCCGCATTCTCGCAGGCGATTTCAGAGCTCCTTCAACACCTTGGCATCGAAAGCCTCATCATCTACCTGCACGATTTCGGCGCTCCGGTCGGGCTCGATCTCGCCATGCGCGCGCCGGACCGGGTGCGGGGGCTGATCATCCAGAACGCCAATGCGCATCCAAGCGGGCAGGGCCCCGGCTGGGATGCCACCCATGCCTTCTGGAACAGTCCCACCGCTGAGAATCTCGCCGCCGCCACCGCTCACCTCACGCTGGAAGGCACGCGGGATCAATACGTTGCGGGCGTTCCCCCCGACATCGCCGACCGCATTTCACCCTCGGTCTGGGAGGAGGACTGGCGCGTGATGCAGTTGCCGGGACGCATGGAAACGCAGCGGGCGCTGGTCGCCGACTACGGGCGCTATACCGCCCGTTTCGGCGAGATCGAGGACTACCTGCGCACCCATCAGCCGCCGGCGGTGCTGCTGTGGGGCCGCCACGACGCCTTCTTCGCGCTGGCGGAAGTCCAGTCCTGGATGGAGGATCTGCCGCGCATGGAAGCGCATGTGCTCGATGGCGGCCACTTCCTGCTCGAAACCCACGCCCGTGAGGCCACCGGGCTGATGGCCGGCTTCATCCGCCGCATTAGCCCCTGACCCGTCTCAAAGCCGCCGGGGCAAGTCCCCGCTGCAGTCGTAGCTCTTGCCGTGGGCCGAGACCGTGAACGAGAGCTGGTAGCTCGCGTCGGCATTGAGCGTGACGCTGCCAAGCGTCGTCTCTTTGCCGGCGGGCGCGGTGAAGCCGCCGCCCTGGCTGATGCTGGATGAGCCGCCGCCACTTTTCGATTGCAGGGTGAAGCGGTAGTCGCCGCTGAGCGCATCGGAGCTCGTGAGCCTGCCCTCGACACGCAGCAGTCCCTGTTGCCGCTCGCTGGCGACCCCACAGGAGAAGCCCTCAGGGGAGGGCGTGGCGCCGGCCCCGGCAAGGGTCAGGGTGCCGAGCCCGAGCAGGGTGGCGAGGGTCAAAACTGGCTTGAACATGGTGTCCTCCTGGCACAACTGGCAAAGGGCGACGGATCGGCGTCGCTCCGCGGCGCGCGACCCGGTCACGGGCAAGCCTGGACGAAGGCTGTGACGTTGCCGGAACCGTGCTGGACCACGTTGGCATTGCAGCCGTTGCCCACCTGCACGCCGGCGGCAATGTTGCCGTTGCCGTCCTGGGTGAGGATGGCGTTGTGATTGTCGCCGAACTGGCCCACGCCCGCCTGGTTGTTCCAGCCATTCTGCCAGATGTCGCCGCGGTTGCTGTTGCCCTGCTGGCCGACGGCGGAGGTGTTGTTGCCGCCCGACTGCTGGCTGGTCGCCCGGTTCCACCAGCCGTTCTGCTTCACGGCGAACTTGTTGCGCCAGCCCGTCTGGCTGCCGCCGACCTCGTTGCTGAAGCCGGACTGGTCGATGAAGATGTCGTTGGCGCTGGACGGTACGGCGGCGGTGGCGATGGCGAGGGCGGTGACGGCGGTGGCTATGACGGTGCGGATCATAGGAGTCTCCCTGGGCTGGCGGCCCCTCCGGCCGCGTTGATGCACAAGGATTATCGCTCCGATCCGGAACCGGGGCTGAAGCGAGGCTTCAGCTTCCGTTCATCCTCAGAGATAGCGCCGCTTCAGATGGGTCTTGAAGTAGTCGGCATTGAGCGGCTCGCCCGTGGCGCGGGTGATCAGCTCAGGCGTGGACCAGCGGGAGCCCTGCGACCAGATGCGATCCGCCCGCCAGCCATTGATGGCCGCGAAGTCGCCGCGCCGCATCTGCTCGCGCGCATCCGGCACGTCCTTTTCCAGCGCCGCCCATTGCTGTGCCGCGATCATGGCGCCCAGCGTGTAGCTCGGGAAGTACCCGAACAAACCGGCTGGCCAGTGGACGTCCTGCATCGGTCCGTCCTTCATGTCGTCGATCGTCGAGATGCCGAGATATTCGGTCATCTTGGCGTCCCACGCCTCCGGGATCTGGCTGGCCTCGAGCTTGCCCGTCACCAGGTCCTGCTCCAGTTCGTAGCGCATGATCACGTGCAGCGGGTAGGTGACCTCGTCGGCGTCGACGCGGATGAATCCCCGCTCGACATGGTTCACCTCGTTGAGGACGTCGGGAATGTCCCAGCCCGGAATGGCGTCGTCACCGAGGTGCAGGTGAACGAGCGGGAGCAGGAACTCCCAGAACTCGGGGCTGCGCGCCAGCTGCATCTCCACGAACAGTGACTGCGACTCGTGAATACCCATGCCGCGGGCCTTGCCGAGTGGCCAGTGCGACCATTCCTTCTGCAGGCCCTGTTCGTAGAGCGCGTGGCCGGTCTCGTGCAGAACACCCATCAGGGATGTCAGGAATTCGTCGGTGCGGTAGCGGGTGGTCATGCGCACGTCGCTCGGTACCCCACCGCAGAAGGGGTGGTGCGACACGGCCAGTGAGCCATGAGTGAAATCGAAACCGACCGCGCGCATCGCTGCCAGGCCCAGTTCCCGCTGCTTCTCGTTCGGGTAGGGCGGGTTGAGCGACTTGCGCGGACGCTCCGCAAGCCGGCGCTCCTGGGCCGCCAGCGCCTCCGGCACGAAGTCCTTGAGGAAGGCTTTGAGGTCGCCGAAGGTGGCGTCCAGGTCCGCCGTGCGGTTGCCGGGGTCGTACTGATCCATCAGCGCATCGTAGGGCGAGAGCCCGGAGGCGTCCGCACGCAGCTGCGCCTCTTCGCGCACCAGTGCCACCACACCTTCGATGGCCGGCAGGAAGGTGTCCCAGTCACCGGTCGGCCGCAGCTCGCGCCACAGTTGTTCGCTGCGCATGGTCGCGGTGGTACGGCGTTCGACGAACTCGGTCGGAAGGCAGGTGAGGTTGCGGTAGTTCCGCTCGAACTCCCCCAGGGCCAGCTGCTGGTCCTCGGACAGCGGCTCCGCCTTCGCGGCCTCGATCCAGTCGGCAACCGCCGGGGCAGAGGCCTCGGCGTGGTACATGCCGGATAGCGTTGCCATGGCCTCGGCCCGCTTGCCGCCGCCACCCACC
Organism: Pseudomonadota bacterium; assembly: GCA_023436745.1. Classification (GTDB taxonomy): domain Bacteria; phylum Pseudomonadota; class Alphaproteobacteria; order Rhizobiales; family Devosiaceae; genus Devosia. Next base: position 4,713 of record JAEZHZ010000157.1, read on the forward strand.
GCCATGTGCGTCGCCTCATCCGCGCCCAGGATGGAGAGGGCGTGATCCAGTGCTTCGAGACGGTGGCCGAGAGCGTCTAGCTTTGCGTAGGACATGGGCTGCTCCTTGATGCGGGCAGCTTGTGTCCCATACGTGCAGCGGGCCCGGCAAGCCCTATCGCGCGGACAGGCGTGGCCAGAACAGGCCGGTGCGCTGGCGGTACTCGGCGTAGGCTGCACCCATGCCGCTGTCCGACAGCAGCCGCTCCTCGTGGCGCGCGGCAATGGTGTAGAGCGCCGCCATGATAGCCCATGGCAGCACGGCCCAGACCGACCACACGGCTATGGCCCAGCCAGCCCAATACACCAGGTAGGACGTGTAGAACGGGTGGCGGATGGTGCGGTACGGCCCGAGCGTCACCAGTTGGTCGGGCAGGTCGTTGTCGAAGGCGAAGCGCAGCCGGGCAGCCCGCGACGCAGTCACGGCCGCACGGAACAGCACCAGGCTTGCAGCCATGACGGCGAGGCCGGCGAGCTGTGCGAGGAGCGGCTGGTCCCCAGGGAACAGCAGCAACAGCATTATGGCCAGGGAGGCGAGTGCGCCTGCCGAAATGGCCTTGGCGCCGCTGCTCATGCTGGTGGAAGCGAAGTGGCCCCTGAGGGCCAGAACATGCTGGGCGAAGATCGCGAGTCCCGCCACCGCGACCAGGAGGTCGAGTATCAATGCCACGTATTGTTTCCCCCGTTTGTTAACCGCCTGCGCGAACTCCAAATTAGCAGCTGCAGCGCCTAACTCCCTGGAGTTTCAACAGCACGGGGCAGAGATGTCCACTACCGATGTTAGTCTGGCGGTGCAGGGCCTGAATATTGCTGTACGGATCAGTCGCGGTCGTGGCCGTCCCGTTCTGATGCTGCACGGCTCCGGTGCCTCCTCGCGGGTGTTCGAGCACCAGTTCGAGGGCGAGCTGGGCGAGACCTTCCGCCTGGTCGCTCCTGATCTGCCAGGGCACGGCAGATCGGACGATTCCCCCGATCCCGCCGCGGACTACACCGTCGCCGGCCTCGCGCGCATCATCGATGCGGTGATGGAGCAACTGGAGGTCGAAGCGCCGGCTGTCTATGGCTGGTCGCTCGGCGGGCATGTTGCCATTCAGCTTGCCGCGACGCGTGGTGACATTGCCGGGCTGGCGCTGACCGGCACCCCGCCGGTAGGGCCGGGGGCCATCGCCAGTCTTCGGGGCTTCCACGCCCGCTGGGACATGCTGCTGGCCTCCAAGGTCCGCTTCTCGCCTGCCGACGCCGAGCGGTTCCTGCGCCTGTGCTACGGTCATTCGGGGACGGCGGATGTGCTTGCGGACATCGTGCGCAGCGACGGGCGCCTTCGCCAGCAATTCCTGCGCAGCCTCATGCGGGGGGACGGGGTCGATCAGAAGCACGTCGTGGAGACGGCAGTGTTTCCCGTCGCGATGATCGATGGGGAGCATGACCCGATCGTGCGGCGCAGCTATGTCGACCACCTGGCCTATGGGCATCTCTGGCGCGGCCGTTGCCACCTTGTTGCCGGAGCAGGCCACGCGCCTTTCTGGGAGCAGCCTGTCGCCTTCAACCAGCTGTTGCACCGCTTCGTGCGCGATCTCGCCCTTAGACCTGCCGGTGGCAGGGCTTCGGTGGCGTCGAGGGCCTAGCGGTCGGGCTTGTCGCTCTTCCAGGCGGTCCAGGCGCCGCCTGCGGCGATCCCTATCGCAATGCCGATGGCAATGCCCATGGCGACGTTGTCAATCACCACGCCGATGCCGACTCCAATAGCCACGCCGATGGCGACGCCGGTGCCCACGTTCATGCTCTTTCTCCCGTTCCAGCGGGGGAACATCGCTGTGGACCTCCGGGTTCCCGGAATGGGGAGAGGCGCAGCCGGGGAAGCTGCGCCTCGGGGAGGAGCCGGTCTCTGTTCTGGAGCCAGCCGGCGGCAGACCTTTCTGGCGCACCGCGGGGAGACCTGCTGCGCCGGGGACGGGCGCAGCCGGGAAGAGGGATCAGAAGGGCAGGATGGCGTCGGCGATCTGCTGGCCGTAGCGCGGCTGCTGCACATTGGTGATCTGGCCGCGGCCGCCATAGGAGATGCGGGCCTCCGCGATCTTGTGCGAAGGAATGGTGTTGTTTGCCTGGATATCCGAGGGGCGAACGATGCCGGCGAGGATCAGGTCGCGCACCTCGAAGTTCACCCGCACTTCCTGACGCCCCTCGATCACCAGGTTGCCGTTGGGCAGCACCTGGGTGACGACCGCGGCCACCGAGGTCTCGAGACTCTCCTTGCGGTTCACCGAGCCGCTGCCGGTGTTCTGCATGCCCGAGGTGAAGTCCACCGCGGCGGTCGCATCGATCGAGCCATCAGAAATGCGGTCGACGGCAGCCCCCAGGATGCCGCCCATGCCCGCAGTGTTGCTGGCGGACCGGCCCGACTGGGTGGAATTGTTCATCTGCGCGCTGTCGTCGATGGTGACGATCACCGTCAGGATGTCCCCGACGCGATGGGCGCGCTCGTCCTTGAAGAAGCCCTTGGCCGAGGTGCGGTACAGCGAGTTCGGCGCATAGGTGTCGGCGATCGGCTCCGGCATAGGCATGTGCACGGGCTGGTAGCCGGCAAGCGTGGTGGGGTCCTGGATTGCCGTGAGCGGCGGCGCCTTGCCGACTTCGGCGAGGCGATCCATGGTGCTGCATGCGGCGAGGCTGGCGCTGAGGGCAACCAGGGCGAGGAGCTTGTGGAAGGTCATCGGTGTTTCTCCTACAGGCCGGCCAGGGTGAGCGGCTCGGCGCTCACCTGCACGGCACCGGCAGCAATTGCGGTGGCGGTAATCACCCGCTTGGACATGAGATTGAGGACCTGCAGCGGGCCGCCGGCGGTCGCGCCGGTGATTGCCTGCCCCTTCACGCTCAGCGTCATTGGTCCCTTGCGGAAGTAGATGGTGACGAGGTCGTTCTTGCCGATCACCTGCGGTACGGCCACGTCGGATGCCTTGAGCAGCATGCCCTCGCGGCTCTGGCGGGTCAGCGCCTTGCCGATCAGGTCGTCCGGGGTGGCAACGCCAACGCTCTCGGCATAGCGCAGGGGCACCGGGCGCATCTCCACGTCGGCGGGACCCAGCACGGCGCCCGCGGGCAGGGTGGTTGTCAGGTGCGGCACCTCGATCATCAGTTCGATCGTGCCCGACAGGTCGAGCGGCTGTTCCACACCGGCGATGGCGACGCGGGCGGTGAAGGCGCCGGACCCCGGCATGTAGCGCAGGCTGGTGACGCTGGCTGGCTGCGTCACCGCTTCGGCGTTGATCGCCGAGACCGGGCGGTCGAAGTGGGTGTTGGCGCTCATGCCGCCGGCGAGGATGCCGCGGGCGGCGAGCTCGGCAGCGATCAGGTCGGCGAGCACCATCTCATCCACCACGGCGGTGGCGCGGGACACACCCACCGTCGCGATCCCGTTGCTCTCGAACCCGGCAATGCCCGCGCGATTCGCGGCAGCGCGAATGTCGCTGAGGGCGACGTTGCCGGTCGTGCCCGGACGGGGCGAACGGAACAGGGGCTGTTCGGCGAGTTCGCCGGCCTCGTGGAACATGTCGCCGACGGTGACGATCGGGCCGGTGACGACGATGTCGCCCTTCAGCACCGGGTCGGCGGCGGCAGTGCCGCAGAGCAGGCCGGCGATCAGGATGGAGAGGGTTAAACGCTTCATGGTCCGCCTCCTCAACGCAGCTGGCTCGTGGCCTGCATCATCTGGTCGGCGCCGGAGATCACTCGGGCGTTCATCTCGTAGGCGCGCTGGGCCGCGATCAGGTCGGCGATCTCGGTCACCGAGTTGACGTTGGCCATTTCCAGGTAGTTCTGCAGCAGGTTGCCAGTGCCGTCGGTATTGGGCACGCCGACCTGCGCCGGTCCGCTGGCGGCGGTCTCGAGGAACAGGTTGTCGCCCATCGACTCGAGGCCCGACTTGTTGACGAAGCGGGCGAGCTGCAGCTGCCCGATCTGGGTCGGCATGGTGTCGTTGTCGAGATAGGCGGACACGATGCCGTCCGGAGAGATGGCGATGGAGGTGGCGTTGCCCGGGATGTTGATGCCTGGATCGAGCGGATAGCCGGCAGACGTCACCAGCATGCCGTCCGGATCGCGCTCCAGCGAGCCGTCGCGGGTATAGGCGGTGCGCCCGTCCGGCAGCTCCACCATGAAGAACCCTTCGCCGCGGATGGCCACGTCCAGTTCGCGCTCGGTCACGTTGACGTTGCCCTGGCTCATGATCCGCGGCGTGGAAACCGTGCGCACGCCGGAGCCGATCTCGAGGCCGGCAGGAACCATCGTGCCGGTCGAGGAGGTCGCCGAGCCGGCGCGGGTGACCTGCTGGTACAGCAGGTCCTCGAACTCTGCGCGGGCCCGCTTGTAGCCGGTAGTGCGCATGTTCGCGATATTGTTGGAGATGACTTCGACGTTGCGTTCCTGGGCGGCCATGCCGGTCGACGCGATGTAGAGGGCTTTCATCTGGTCTTTCCCGTCAGGAGTTGGCGTCGCCGAGGCGCTGGATGGCAGAGCGGCGGAGCTCGTCCTGCTTCTGCGCCAGCGAGGCGATGGATTCGTAAGCGCGGGTGACGCGGATCATCTCGGTCATCTCGGCCATGCCGGAGACGTTGGAGCCCTCGACGTATCCCTGCATCACTCGGGTATTCGTCGCGGCCCGCGGGGTGCCGCCGGCGAACAGGTTGCTGCCCAGGCGGGTCAGTTCCTGCGCATTGGCGAATTCGACGATGCGCAGGCGCCCCTTGGCTCCGGCACTGGAACTGACCGAGCCGTCCGCTGCGATCAGGATGCCGCTCTCGTCGGGGCCGAACGCGATGGGGCCTGCCTCGCCGAGCACGGGATTGCCGTTGCTGTCGACCAGCGTTCCGTTCGAGGAGATCTGGAAGCTGCCGGCCCGGGTCCAGCGCTGGCCGGCTGGGGTCTCGACGGCGAAGAAGCCGTCGCCATTGAGCGCCACGTCGAGTTCGCTGCCGGTCTGCTGCAGGGTGCCGGCGGACAGGTCGTGGACGGTGGCCCAGTCCTGCACGAAAGACAGGGGCTGGTCGAGCGTGTGGAAGTCGCGGTTGCGGGCAACCGGCATCACATACTCCTCGAACAGGAGCTGCTCGGCCTTGAAACCAGTGGTGTTCATGTTGGCCATGTTGTTGGCCACCACGTCCATCTGGCGCTGCAGCGCGATCTGCCGTGACAGGCCGATCAGTTGCGCGTTCTCGATCATTGCTGATCCCCGGTTCTTTGTCCCCGAGACCGCCTGCTTCCCCAAGCCGGTGGCCTCGCCGGTAACCTTGCAGAAACCATGCCAAGGACGGAAACTGCGTAAAGTCAGGGACTTAGCGCCGATCGGTGCCAGGTTGAATCCGCTCGTCGCCAGACCGGCAGGAAAAACCTGCCCGGCAAAATCTGCCGATGAAGGGCTCTTGGTAACGACTCGTTAACCATCGGCCGCTTAGCTGGGCGGCAGCCGGAATTGTCCGGAATCGCTGGGGTCTCAAGGTTTTATGGCGGCGGAAGCTGAAGGCGGGGACGTCACGACAGACAAGAAGGGCGTTCCCAAGCTCTTCATCATCGTTGGTGCGGCTGCGCTGGTCGTGCTGCTCGGCGGGGCAGGGCTGTTCGTCTACCTGTCCTCTCAGGGTGGGGCGGCGGAAAGCCACGAAGCTGACGCAACGGCGGCCGGGCCGGCACAGACCTTCATCTTCAACCTTCCCACCATGACGGTGAACCTCAACAGCGACGGGGCAGGCGACAAGGCCTTCATGAAGCTGACGGTGGCCCTGGAAGTCGCCAACGAGGCAACCATGGTGGAAATCCAGCCGCGGCTGGCCAAGGTTATCGATGCCTTTCAGGTCTACCTGCGAGAACTGCGCAAGTCGGACCTCGAGGGTTCGGCCGGCATCTACCGTTTGAAGGAAGAGCTGCTGCGGCGCGTCAACGTCGCCATCTACCCCTCTCGCGTTGAGTCAGTGCTGTTCAAGGAAATCCTGGTGCAGTGATGGCTGGCCCCTCGGATCAGGACAAGCTCAGCAATGATTGGGGCCTCGAGGACATCGAGCCGGCGCCGGATCTCGCCAACATGGTCGATGACCTGAGCGAGGAGGAGCGCGCTGCTGCTGCGGCGGCCGAGTGGGCTGCGATGCTCGAAGGCGCCGATGGCGACGGGGAGGGTGGTGGCGACCGCGTTCTCAACCAGGACGAGATCGACAGCCTTCTCGGCTTCGACGCCAGCATCGGCAACAATGTCGAGCTTACCGGCGTACAGGCGCTCATCAACTCGGCGCTGGTCAGCTACGAACGCCTGCCCATGCTCGAGATCGTCTTCGACCGCCTGGTGCGGCTCGCGACGACCTCGCTGCGCAACTTCACGTCGGACAATGTCGAAGTCACCATGGATTCGATCTCCTCGGTGCGGTTCGGCGACTATCTGAATTCCATTCCCCTGCCGGCCATCCTCTCGGTCATCCGGGCGGAGGAGTGGGAGAATTACGGCCTGCTGACGGTCGACTCGAACCTCATCTACTCGATGATCGACGTGCTGCTCGGCGGTCGCCGGGTCGGCGGCAACATCCGGGTCGAAGGTCGGCCTTACACCACCATCGAGCTGGCGCTTGCCCGCCGCATGATCGAGGTGATCCTCGAGGACACCCACCGCGCCTTCGAGCCGGTCACGCAGGTGAACTTCAAGCTCGAGCGGATGGAAACCAATCCGCGCTTTGCCGCCATCTCCCGTCCAGGCAATGCCGCCATCCTGATCGAGCTGCGCATCGAGATGGACGACCGCGGCGGCAAGGTCGAGATCCTGCTGCCCTACGCCACCATCGAGCCCATCCGCGAACAGCTCCTGCAGATGTTCATGGGCGAGAAGTTCGGTCGCGATCCGATCTGGGAAGGGCATCTCGCCACCGAGATC
>JAEZHZ010000300.1 GCA_023436745.1 Pseudomonadota bacterium
GCCTCATACGTGACAGGTCTAGCTCTCCGCGCTCACCGACAGCCTCCATCGGGAGGAAAGACACGAATTTCTCGGCCTCAACTGCGCGAACCTCGGCCTTACTGGGATTCAGTGCTGCACGGCGACGGAGCGCATCGACCTCCCAATGGGCCGGCACACTCCCCAACCACTCCACCCCACTGTCCTTGTACTCCGGATACCTCGGCAGACTCATTCCGCCATCTCCCCCAGCATCCGCATGATGTTGGCGGTTACGGCCTTCAGCTCGGCGTCGATGACCTCCAGCGGACGCGGCGGCTCGAATACATAGAAGTGGCGGTTGAACGGAATCTCGTAGCCCACCTTCGTCTTGGCCTCGTCGATCCACGCATCCGGCGCATGCGGCAGCACCTCGCGCGCGAAATAGGCCTCGATATCCTCGCCCAGCGGCACGTTCTCGGTATCACGCAATGCACTGTCCGCCTGCGGCCTGCCCTTCTGCTTGCCCTTCTGGCCCAGCACGATTTCGCCTGCCGCGTCGCGCAGGGGGCGCTCGACGGTAATCGTGGTGTAGCCGAAGTCCTCGTTGCGGAAGATGCGGCTGATCGGCACCCGCTTGAGCCGGCCGCCTTCGGGCGCTGCAGGCACGTCGTCGGTGCCGGTGACGATGCGCTGCTCCAGCTCGCGGCCTTCGGCATCGAGCACGGTGATGCGCTCGGCCTCGGTGAAGTCACCGAACAGGCGGGTGACGGTGGCGATGTCGTCATCGCCCATCTCGCGGCGTTTGGAGCCGAGGCTCTTGCGCATCTTGCGCCAGAAGCTGCTGGCGTCGATCAGCTGCACCTGGCCACGGCGGTCGTCGGGCTTCTTGTTGCTGACGATCCACACATAGGTGGCAATGCCGGTGTTGTAGAACATGTCCGTCGGCAGGCCGATGATGGCCTCGACCAGATCGTTCTCCAGCAGGTAGCGGCGGATCTCGCTCTCGCCACTGCCCGCCCCGCCGGTGAACAGCGGCGATCCGTTGAGCACGATGCCGAAGCGGCTGCCGCCCTCGCCGTTGACCACCGGCGACATCTTGGCCACCAGGTGCAGCAGGAACAGCATGGAGCCGTCGGACACGCGCGGCAGGCCGGGGCCGAAGCGGCCATCGAAGCCTTGTCGCTCGTGCTCGGCGCGGACCAGCTTCTCGACCTTCTTCCACTCCACGCCGAAGGGTGGATTGGAGAGCATGTAGTCGAAGCGGCGGCCGGCATGACCGTCGTCGCTGAGCGTGTTGCCGGGCGCCATGTTCTCCACCGGCTGGCCGCGGATCAGCATGTCGGCCTTGCAGATGGCGTAGGACTCGTCGTTGAGCTCCTGGCCGAACAGGGTGAGGCGCGCGGCCGGGTTGTGCGCCAGCAGGTGCTCGGCGGCCACCGACAGCATGCCGCCCGTGCCGGCCGTGGGGTCATACACGGTGCGCACCACGGCGTTGCCGGGGGTGAGCACGTCGTCGTCCTCGATGAAGATCAGGTTGACCATCAACCGGATGACCTCGCGCGGGGTGAAGTGCTCACCGGCGGTCTCGTTGGAGAGCTCGGCGAACTTGCGGATCAGCTCCTCGAAGACGTGCCCCATCTGCGCGTTGTCCACGCGGTCCGGATGCAGGTCGATGTTGGCGAACTTCTCGGTCACCAGATACAGCAGGCCGGCCTTGGCCAGGCGTTCGACCTGGGCGATGAACTCGAAGCGCTCGAAGATGTCGCGCGCCTCGGGCGAGAAGCCCTGGATGTAGGCGTAGAGGTTCTGGCGGATGTGGTCCTGGTCGCCCGCCAGCGTGGTCAGGTCCAGCTTGGAGGTGTTGTAGAAGCCCGCGGTGCCGACGATGCGCTTGAGGAAGGGATCGGGATTGAGGCCCGCGGCGGCCTTCTTCTCCCCCTCGGCGAGCACCTTGGCCTTGGTCGGCGCCAGCACGCAGTCCAGACGCCGCAGCACGGTGAACGGCAGGATGACCTTGCCGTATTCGGATTGCTTGTAGTCGCCGCGCAGCAGATCCGCGACGGACCAGATGAAGGAGGAAAGTGCCTGTTGATTCAATGGGATACCCACATCGTGAAGCGCCCGGGAGCAGCCAGCGCAAAGTCCCAATGATAGTGACTCCAGGACGTTCCACCACAGTGACGGGGCGGCCACCGGGGCGACCGCCCGCTCTGGCCCTTTAGAGCCTGGTTGCCAGCTCGGACAGCAGCTTTCCCGGTCGGGTGATTTTCCATCGCCCCACCTCTGCATCGGCGATGGAGGAAGACACCGCAAGATGGCTCTCCGGCCACGCCGCGTCGAATGACACGCCGGCCGCGCCCTCAGCCTCGACACCAAGGTCCGGAGGCTCAAGGCCGACTCTCTCGGCGACTTCCAGCAGCGGCTGAAGGGCCAGATCTGCATGGCGCTTCACACTCGGCCAGGTTCGCTCCACCTTTCGCTGTTGGCGCCGCAACTTGCTAATGACCGTCATCTCGCTGGCCTTCATGAAGATGTGCTGGTGGTTCGGCTGCTTTCTGTGGCAGTCCTTGCAAAGCACCTGGAGATTGCCGCGGCTGTTGTCGTTCTTGATGCCGTTCACGTGATGGACGTGCAGCAGCGCCCGGTGCTGTTCCAGGCATACGCCACAGTCCTGGCAGGTGAACCCGCTCTCGGCACGCAACCGTTGGGATAGCTCGCCCCAGTCGTCCGTGTAGGTCGAGGCTCCTGCCTTGGCGGCGAGGCCCGATGGCAGGTGTTTGAAGCGCGTGCTGTATGTCTCAAAGAACTCAAGGAGGGTAAACGCATCTCTGATCTGGCTCCGGACGCCATTTGCGACGATCAGGCTCGACTTGTAATTGAGGAGCTTCAGGCAGTTCATGCACACCTGCAGGCGGGCCAGACCCGTGATCTCCTTGCGGCTGGCCTGGTCATACCCCGAAATCTCGAACTCACCCGACGCGGCCTGCGTCACCACATACCGGTTGAACCGCCCTTTCGCCCTCATCCCGACCAGCGTCTCGCAATCAGCCAAATGGTACTTCCGACCCTTGCTAGGTACTTGGATGGCCTCGAGAACGTTGGCGCCATGGTCCCGGATGTACAAGATGACATGCCTGCCCTGGTACGACAGCAAGCCGTCTACGATGTCCAGTTCGTCCAGTGAGATCTCCACACCGCTCTGCAGAGCGATGTCCACCGGATCCCACGGCATATCCTCTTGCACACCCAGCTCGAACGTACGGGTAGAGCTGAATCTACTGGCGATTTTCTCGAGCGCGGAGAAGTCGACGCGGAGGTGCATGTCAGGCCCCAGGCCGGTCGTGGATGATCCGCTTGATCTGGGTCTCGGAGTCGGTGATCACCTTGAACGACACCCGACGCGAGCGGAGGACATCTTCCTCCCCATGCTCATCCAGAACAGGCTTGGCCGATGAGTAGCCAACGGCCGCAATCTTCTTGCGAACCCAGCTGCGCTCGTCCTCGTCCTTCGCGAGGGCATGGGCGAACTCCAGCACCTCCCGGGTGCGTGACTGGGCGAGCGCCATGTTATTGAAATACGCCGCCTCGACGGTTGCGGTTCCACGCCAGTCGCTGCTGGTGTGCCCTTCAATCCGCACTTCTTCGACCTTGTCGCGGTAACGGAGCACTACCTGGAAGTACCGGGGCACGAAATCGCGCATCACCTCACGGAACGCGGGCCGCATCTGCGAACGCCCAGGCTCGAAAAGCATGTCAGGATTGAGAAACCGCACCTCCAGGGTCTGCGCGTCGATCTCGGCGCCCCACCCCGGCAGGTCGGGCCCGAACTCCGCCTGGAGGTCCTTGTACAGGCTTACCTGTGTATCGCGGTAAGCCATCGCTATCTCCTTGATGCGGTCACGCTCGATGCGCACGAAGTGCATCATCGCCACGGCGACAAACAGGAAGACGATCATCAATCCGGCCATCAGGTCGGAGACACTCATCCAGTGCTCGCTGTCAGACGACTCCGAAGAGCTGCACCCCAGGATCTTCTGCATCCGTCAGCCCTCAGCCATGTACGCGAGACATCTCGGACAAACGCTTCATCAGGCGCTCGTAGTCCGAGCTGAACGCGTCCGAGATCCTGACCAGGGACTGGCCGAAACGGCCCATCACACGCTCAAGCTCCTGCGCGACAGCCTTGTCCAGCACGGCCATCTGCGTATTCACCGCCTCGCCGGTGCGCTCGACAGCAACCTTCACCTGCTGCTCCACTCCCTGGAGCGCACGACCGGTATCACGCTCGACCGCTTCGGCCATTGCCTGGGTGCATGCCCCCACCTGTTCGTGCACTTCCTTGCCAGCCTGTTCCAGTCCCCTGACCAGCTCCCGCGTCGCGGCCTCAAGCTCACGTGCCGAGGCCGCCAGATCATCACGGAGCTTGTCCGACGAGTTGGAGACCTCGGTCGCCATCTCCAGGACAGCGCGGCTGGTGCTGTTGACGTGATTGGCGAACACTTCCGACTTCTCTGCCAAGACCCCACTCATCTCGATGGCAGCCGCCCCCAGCTGGTCGGCAACCCCAACGACCTGACGCTGGATCTCAGGAACCGCCTCGACAGCCTTGTCGCGCATGGTGACGAAGGCTTCCAGGTGCCGCTGCAACTCGGCGATCTGATGCTGGTTGACCTCCAGGACGTCCCTGAGCTCTCCCATTACCACCGGGATACGCTGGCAGTCCTCGCCTATCCGCTCGATCGCAAGCTTTGTGCTGTCTACGGCATCGACGCTTCGCTGGAACTGAAGACCCATCTCCTCGACCTGACCGCGGTACTCCGCCTGCCAATCGACGAGCTTCTTGACCGACTCGTCAAGCGCCTTGAAGTTCTCGCCGAACTGCTCAGTGAGGTTTCGATTGAAATCCACAATGACCTGGCGAAGCGCCTCGATCACGACTTCGGTGGCCGACTTCGAGAGCAGCGCTGCGAAGTTACCCATCTCTGTGAAGAGCTGAGCCTCAAAGACTTCCCGCGCCTTTCTCTGCTGCGCGACTCCATCGGAGATGTCGGTCCGGACCATCTTCAGCTGGCCGACCACCGAGCCTTCCTCCGAAGCTGAGAGCCCCCGCGCCACCAGCTCCAGCGTGGCGTTCTGCCTGTCGAGCGAGCCCAGAATGTGGGCCGGGGTCACTTCATCCGGCGTGCTTGATGCATCCCGCTTTGGTGCGAACTTCCAGGCATCCAATGACTTGAAGGTGATCGAGGCGAGCATGCCCACCAGACTGGTGATGAAGGCGGTTTTCATCCCCTCCAGTAGGTACCGGATGCTCGTGTCGATGGCCGTGACATCGAACTCCAGCAGCCCGATAACAATACCGACGAACGTACCCAGGATACCGAGGGACGTCATCACGTTGGGCGCATGCTGCAGGAAGCGCGAGTGGCGGCCCTTGGCCGCCTGATGAATGGACGCCACCAGGATGAGAAGGATGGCCCAGCAGAAGAATTCCGTCGCACCGCTAGCGGAGATCTGACGCAGGGCGGTTTCAATCGAGGTCCCGAGCATGCCGTTGCTTCCTGTTCTGCCGGCGCCCGCGCTGCGCGTCGCCTATACCTAGCCGCCTTTATCGGCGGCCCGGCCAGAAAGTTGAGCCCTCTTCGGCAGTTGGCATTACTCCTGGTAGTGCGGCCCAGAGTGGCTCATGGACGGCGCGGCAACAGGCAGGGGTCGACCTGGGACATCGCCTCGTATAGAGCCTTGGTTACCCCACGGCGGGCGCTTCTTCGCTGCGCCTGCGCACCTTCCCCACCACCCACTCCTCCACATCAACCACCAGCGTGAACGCCGCCGGCACCACGATCAGGCTGAGCACGGTGGAGGTGATCAGGCCGCCGATGACGGCGACGGCCATGGGCATGCGGAAGCTGGCGTCGGCGGTCAGGCCCAGGGCGATCGG
>JAEZHZ010000337.1 GCA_023436745.1 Pseudomonadota bacterium
GTCGATATTGTCCTCGACGGCCGTCGGCAGGGCGATCGCTTCCAGCTCGCCAGTGCCGTCACGTCTCGCACCATCTACATTCGCGTTGCTCCGTTCAGCGCTGAGGGGCCCTACGCCGGCAGGCCGGCCACCGATTTGACGCTCTTCGCCCTGTCCGGCCTGATGCATGTGACCGGCGAACCCAAGGATCCGCCGCTCAAGTTTCCCGCACAGCAGGCCTATGCGCTCACCGGTATACAGGCCGCCACGGCGGCGCTGATCGGTCTCCATGCGAGGCGACATACCGGGGAGGGGCAGACGGCTGACCTTTCTGCGTTCCAGAGTGTGACGCTGGCCAACTACCGCGAAGCGGTGATGTATGAATGGACCGGCCGTGTCGGCCGCCGTCAGGGCAACATGCTCGTGCGCGGCAAGTCGGGCGTCCGCCAGATCTGGCCATGCAAAGATGGCTACGTCACGTGGTCGATGATCGACAATCCTTCGATGATGCGCGCCGTCGTCGCCGTCATGGTGGAACATGGAGATGCCGGCGAAGTCGGGGCGGTGGATTGGGACTCCATTCTGGTCGCCGACACCCCGCAGGAGACTATCGAGCGCTGGCAGGCGGTGTTTGCCGGGTTCTTTGCAAGTCACACCCGGGCTGAACTGGGGCAGTGGTCGCTGGAGCGTGGCTGGGGACTGTCCGTCATCCTCGATCCGGCCGACGTGCGCGCGAGCGAGCACCTGCAGGCGCGCGGCCTGTTCGTATCGGTGGTCGACGAAGAGACGGGTGCCCGGGCGAGCGTTCCCGGCCCGCTCTTTCATTCCGCGGCCATGGATGGTTCACGACGCACGCTGGCCAAACCCATTCCTGCTTCCACCTACGCAGCGGAGCGCGCCCAATGAGCGCCCTCGAGGGAATTCGGATCATCGACTTCTCGAAGTTCCTGCCTGGACCCTATTGCACCTGGCTGCTTGCCGACATGGGCGCAGAAGTCATCCGGATCGAGAACCCCCGCGAGATCGCAAAACAGGCCAAGGTATTTGGCTGGGACAAGCTGCCCGAGGCCGAACGGCAGACACTACGGGAGCGAGACATCCTCGCCCGCAACAAGCGCTCGGTGATGCTCGACATTGGCGACGCCGATACCCAGAGCGCAATCAAGGCGCTGGTGGCGACAGCTGATGTTGTAGTCGAAGATTATCGGCCCGGGGTCATGTCCGGAATCGGCCTCGGCTACGACGCGCTCAGGGAAGTGAAGCCCGATCTCATCTACACCAGCCTCACGCTCTGCGGGCAGTCTGGGCCATATCGCGACAAGCCCGGACATGATCCCATCGCACTCGCGATTGCCGGTGTACTGTCGCGTGTGGGCGAGAACCCGGACGAGCCGAGCTTTTCCGGCATCCCTCCCGCCGACGTGGTCACCGGGACACATGCTGCCTTTGCCACCCTCGCCGCCCTGCACGAGCGGGGCCGCACCGGGGCGGGCAGGCATGTCGACGTGGCGATGAGCGACTGCGCGATGAGCCTTCTGGTCAACGTGTTGTCTCGATATCCGGACATCTCCCGCATTCCGCCCCGCGGGACCCGCCGCGCCGACATAGGCATCTGGCGGACACGCGATGGCAGGTTCATCTGCACCACCGACATGGAGCCGCGCTACTGGCGGGCCTTCTGCGAGGCGGTGGGACGACCGGACTTCATCGAGAGCCAGAACGATATCGCCCGGCGACCGGAGATCCGCGCCGCGCTTGAAGCCCTGTTCGCCACGCGTGACTGCGCAGAGTGGCTGGACATACTCGATGCGGCTGGAACCCAGTTCGCACCGGTACTCGAGGTCGGCGAGGCGCTGGAAAATGAGCACAATCGTGCCCGCGGAATGGTGATCGATGTGCCCGCCGCACAGGGCGAGGTGGCGCAAATCGGCCAGCCGGTGAGGCTCGACGGAACAACGAAGATACGCAACCTGGGGCGCTTGCCCGGTGCCGACACGGAGGAGGTGTTGGCCGGGATCGGGCTCGATCCAGCGCTGCACAGAAAGCTTGTGGAGCAGAGCGCCTGATCTGCGAGACAGGATCAATGAGGGAGGAAAACCATGGGATTCAAGAAGCTGACGCTGGCGTTGCTGGCAGCAACCAGCTTTGGACTGGCGTCCGAAGCCGTTCTCGCCGCTGACTATGAACTGACCTATTCTACGACGTACACGCCGACCCACCCTTATGGGCGCGCCGACGAGGAGTGGATCACCCGCATCCACGAGCAGACGGACGGCCGTGTGCAGATCACTGCCTTCTGGGGTGGCTCGCTGATCAACAGCCGCGAAGGCATCGACGAGCTCAACGCCGGCGTCGCCGACATGGCCTATATCGCCCCGATCTATGCCACGTCGGGCTACGATCTCAATCGCATGACGCCGCAGTTCTTCTACGGCTACGACGACGCACAGGAGGTCCTGAGAGTCTATCTCGACCTCTGGAACACCTACCCGCAGTTTGCGGAGGAACTCGGCGGCGCACAGGTGCTCGGCTATAACGTGGGCACGCCGATGCATCTCATGCTGCGCGAGAAGCCGTTCAATCAGGTCTCCGACCTGCAGGGACTGCGCATCCGCTCGGCTGCGGACTATATCGGCGCCCTCACGGCAGCTGGCGCCGAAGGGGTCACCATGCCGATGACGGACACCTATCCTTCTCTCCAGCGCGGCGTGCTGGACGGCGTGATCGCCCCCTATGAGGCACTTCGTTCGCTGAGCTTCGCGGAAGTCATCGACTACTATTCCGAGCTGCCGCACAGCCGTGGCGCCTATCCGTCGCGCGCGATCAACGCCCAGGCATGGGAGAGCCTGCCGGAGGACATTCAGCAGGTGTTCCTGGACAACATCGAGTGGTTGACCCAGGCCACGTTCGACTACGCCCAGGAGGCCGAGGATGCCGGCCGCGCCTACGGCGAAGAGCAGGGGGTGGAGTTCAACGCCGTCGCGCCAGAAGTGATCGCCGAGTACTCCAGCGC
>JAEZHZ010000352.1 GCA_023436745.1 Pseudomonadota bacterium
CGATGTGCCGATATGGGCGCGCGAGATGTCTCGGGGGAAATGGTCCCGCGGGCGCTCGAGAACTCCACAGCCTACCGCTCGGCGGGACGCCCCGGTGGCGGCATTCATGCGACGGCTCGCGCCTATGCCGCCTTTTACCAGATGCTACTGCAGGGCGGCCGGCTGGGAGAAACACGCCTCCTTTCCCCACGCATGATCGCCTACGCACTGCGCAACTTTACCGGTGAACGGATCAACCTGCTGAACGGCAGGCCGGGGCACAGGGCCCTCGGCCCGACGGTACGCGGTGAGACGGATTTCCACCCTGGTCACGGCGCGATCGCCCATCCGCGGACCATCGGCCACGCCGGGATGGGAACCTCCTATTGCTGGGGCGATCCGGACTCCGGTGTTTCCTTTGCCTTCGTCAGCAATGGCCGGCTTGACGATGATGCGCACGACCGCCGCATGGAACTGCTGTGCAACGTCGTCCACGCCTCCATCATCGGCTAAGCCCGACACGCCACGCACACAAGGTCACACCAGCATGACGACTGACACTGCACTCGCCTGCGACAAGCTTGAATGGGGCCACGGGCCGCGAACGGTCGATGTGTTCCTCGAGCCTACATGCCCCTTCTGCGCCCTGGCCTTCGGCAAGCTGAAGACCCTGCTGGAGCTTGCGGGGCAGGATGCGATCACCCTTCGCATCTTCCTGCACTCCCAGCCCTGGCACACGTTCTCGAGCGTCGTGGTGCGTGCCATCCTCGCTGCCTCGGCCACCGAAGGCGGCAAGGACGCCGCCTACCTGGTCATGGAGAAGGTCTTCGAGCACCGGGACGAGTTCATCTGCATCGACCACTGCAGCGGGCCCAACCTCGACAAGTCGCCGGCAGATATCCTGAAAAGGATGGAAGCCCTGACCGGGCTTGAATTGCGCCCCGGCTTCGAGCGCAAGGAAGTGACCGACGTCATGAAACGGCATACCCGGATCGCACGGCAGAACGGCGTTCACATGTCCCCGACCTTCATCGTCGACGGGCTGATCAACGACAAGGTCAGCAGCGGGGATCCAGTTGGCAAGTGGGTGAGCGATCTGGGGTTTTAGTCGCCTCCATCCACGTTGAACCCGACCGTGGTCGCCTTGTCCGCGCTGCGCGGGGTGGTTCCAGATCGTGCAGGCTTGAGGGTTGAGGCCTCCAAGTCGCCCCGTGCAGCACGGTCTGGACGTCGTCGATCCCGATCGTCAGAGGCGTGGGTGGCCCGCCTGGCTTGCGGCACTCCCCTGCGGCGACGAAGGCATCGGTGACCTCTGCGGCCAACGGAAACCTCGGTCATCGAGATACTGCTCGGCCACTGCCAGGTTAGTCGCTCACTGATCCGGCGGAGATGTTGAAGTAGCTCGATGTGACCGATTTGGCTCTGTCGGATGCCAGAAACACCAGGGCGTCGGCTACCTCTTCAAGAGTGGGCAGTTCTCCAAGCATGGTTCCGCCGGCGGCAGCAGCCAGCCAGTCTTCGACCGACATCCCGATTGCTGATGCCTTGGCGGCGAACAGTTCACGGGTATAGGAGCCATTCTGCGGCGCGTCGGCGATGGCGTGAGGAGCGACGCAAACAACCCGGATGTTGCGAGGCCCCAGTTCAGCTGCGAGAACTCGGGTGAATGCCTCTATGCCTGCACAGGTCGCGCTGTAGCCAAGATGGCCAGCGGTAGCTGTTCTGCCCGCGGGGGTGGAGAGGGTAAAAATCGTACTCTGGTCGCCCTTTGCCATGTGGGGCAGCACCGCCTTGGTGGCGTTGAAGAGAGCAGGCAGGAAGGTTGTGAGAGGCTGCATGAACGCGTCGACGTCCAGTGCGTCGATGTTCGATCCCTGATCGTGCATGAAGCTGGTAGCGTTCACCACAACGCTGAATTCACCAAAGCGCTTGGCAAGGTCCTGCATCAGTAGCGTCGTATTCTCCGCATCGAGCACATCGGCGGTAAAATGCTGCGCGTCCCCGCCTTGGGCCTGCAATCGCTCGGCTAAAGCCTTCAATCGAGCCTCACCTCGGGCAATCAGGAGCACCTTGGCGCCCTCGCGAACGAAGGCCCGTGCTGCAGCGCCACCTATCGCGCCGCTTCCTCCGAAAACGACGGCTGTCTTTCCGTTCAAACGCAGATCCACGTCCCACCCTCCTGCACGTGTGTCAACCGAACGGTTGATGCAACTCTCGATATCGCATTGATTGCATTGCGTCAACCGAATGGTTTACATAGAGCCCATGACACAGACTATCGATGACCAACTGGATATGGTCTTTCACGCCCTCGCAAATCGGACCCGGCGTCAGCTGCTGGCGGATCTTGCCGAACGGCCAGCCAGAGTGAATGAGCTCGCCCGTCCTTACGGCATGTCCGTTGCCGCAATCTCCAAGCATCTCTTTGTTTTGGAGCATGCTGGATTGATCACACGGCGCAAGGAGGGAAGTGTTCAGCTGTGCTTGGCTAATCCCGTCGCCATGAGAAAGGCTGATGAATGGCTCGCCGCCTATCGCAGCTATTGGAAAGCTCAACTGGATAGCTTTGCCGATTTCGTGGAGAGCGAGTCCCAGACTGATGGGCGAGACAATTGAACCCGTTGTTCGCAAGTAAGGTGATCAGGGCTAGCCGCGTCAGAGTCTTCGATGCCTGGACCAATCCTGAGGCAGTGAAGCAATGGTGGGGTCCTCCGCCGTATTCCTGTCCCAATGCCGAAATCGACCTGCGGGTAGGGGGAGAGTACCGACTGGCCAACCAGCACCCCTCCGGCGAGATCATTTGGATTTCGGGGCGCTTCGAGAAAGTCCGCCTGGCTGAGGAACTGGTCTATACTTGGCAGCTGAGTAATGACCCGGCCGAGCTGACGTTACTGCGCGTGCTGTTCCTGGACCACCCGCTTGGCACGGAAATCCAGTTGCATCACGAGCGGTTCAGCAGCACAGCCTCCCGCGAAGAGCATCTCCAGGGGTGGGAGGGGTGCCTAGGGAAACTCGCCGACTTTGTTGTTCCTTGGTCCCTATGATGTTGTTCGGCGCGGGCTGCTGCCGCTCTAGAGCGCGCAGATCCCCCGCCTCGAAGCTTCGCGTGCCTAAGCATCGCGTTTCCGCCGGGAGAACTACGGCACGCCTGCACCTGATCGCGCGAGCAGGTGCAGCGACGGACGCTATGGAAACGCGGATTCACTGCTGACACGAGGGCCAGTTTACTTGCTTGGCTTGAGCGCCCGGTGCCAGTCGCGCGCACGCCATGACTATTTCGGGTGCGACTTGGCGCGTAGTTCGTTAAGCGCCTTCTTGGTGTTCTCCAGCATGTCGCCAAGAAACTTGATCACGATCATGCGCTCGTCGGGAGATAGTGCATCGAAAATGGGGGCATTTGCTTCGCGCAGATACTGGCGCACTTGCATAATGCCTTCCGCCATTGCAGCCGGACCCAGGCTAAGCAATACGGCGCGACGGTCACTGAGATGCGGAGAGCGCTGGATCAGCCCGCGCTGTTCCAGACGATTTAGCAGTATCGCAGTGGCGCCCGACGTGAGCCCCAGGTTCTCCGCCAACTGCTTGGGCGTCGCCTGTCCTTCGCCGTTGCGGATGTAGTAGAGCGCCATCAGATCAGTGGTGTTCAAGCCGGCTTGTTCCGCCAGCCACCGATGCACCTGCATGATTTCCGACGAAAGCTCGCGGATCATATCGTCGATCGGCAATTGCACAGGCTCGCTCATATCCCCGCTCGTCATGGTAGCTATGCCAGAAAGTATCTTTGTTGCAAAGCTAAATGCCAGTCCCTAGGTTGAGGCTCTGTTCAGGAGACCTCTACACCCATGGCACAGGCTGTGACACCCGGCGCAACCGCGAAATCGCCAACGACTTCTGCTCCGGCTGACGGGCACGGACCCAAGCTGTCGGTTGTATCGGGCAAAGCTGAGATTGAACCACCGCCAGAGGCCGTCGCCGACGCCATGGCAAAGCGCAAGAAGGCTGGCCGCATAGCGCTGCTACTCGTGCTCACTCTTGGCGGAATCTTTGCGTGGTATCCGTTGAGCGACCGCTACGCGCCATTCGCAAGTGCCGGCTCGATCACCGCCGACGTGACGCAGATTGCGGCCCGTGTTCCGGGCCCGGTGACCAGAGTAACCATCCGCGACAACGCTGCCGTGCGTGCCGGCGAGACGCTTTTCACCATCGATGACACCACCTACCGCATGGACGTCGAACTGGCCAAAGCACAGCTTGAACAGGCGCTGGCTGCCGTGAGTTCGAATGTGGCGGCCATCCCCGCGGCTCAAGCCAAACTTGATCAAGCCCAGCTTGCACTCGCCAATGCCGTCGATGAACTGGATCGCCAGCAGCAGCTCCATGCCAAGGGTCTGATCTCGCCCAGCAAACTTGCGCAGGCAGAACTGGCCAAGTCAAACGCGGAGTTGAGCGTCCAGGCCGCGCGTGCGGATCTGGAGCGTACAACGACCGCGAGCGGCACTGCTGACGCCTCAAATCCGAATATCCGCACCGCGCGTGCAAACCTTGAAAAGGCTGAATTCGCCCTCGCCAACACCAAGGTGGTTGCGCCTGCTGATGGCTATGTCACCAACGTCAGCCTCACCGAGGGCCAGTTTGTCGGCGCCGGTGCAGGCGCACTCACCTTCATCAATCCGGCAACTCAGATGGTCATCGCGGATTTCCGCGAGAACCAGCTGATCAACGTCAAGCCCGGCGACAAGGCGACCGTGGTCTTCGAAGCGGCGCCGGGCAAGAAGTTCTCCGGAACGGTTGAGAGTATTGCCTGGGGCATCAACTCGGGCCGCGCCACCGCCAATGGCTTGGCGCAACCAACAACTGACACGCGCTGGTTCCCGCCAGCCCGGAAAATCCCGGTACGTATCGCCCTTGATGACCTCTCCGAGCTCCCTGCCAATATCCGTATCGGCTCGGAAGCCGGCGTGCTGATCGATCCGAACGGAGGCATTGTTCCCGCTCTGTCGCAGGCTCTGCTCACTATCAACGGCTTCATCTCAGGCCTCAATTGAGAGCCCCGCCCAGTGGAAGAGCTGCCTCGCGTAAGCCCCCTCGATGACCCATATCTGGCGCTGCGCACTGCGCTGACGGTTATGATCTGTCTGCTGCTGGCCGAACCCTTGGGCATTACCATGCCTATGCTGCCGGTCGTTATGGCGATGAGCATCATGTCCAACCAGCGTGGTGCGTTGAACGCGCGCACCTTTGTGACGCCAATCGCGCTGCCAGTAATTGGCGTGGTGTTCAGCTGGGTCGCCGCGGTCACCGGCAATGAGCCGATGGTTTTCACTATCGTCAACATCGTCCTTGCCGTTGGCGGCCTGGCGCTCATGGTCATGCGCGGCTCGCGGGGGGGCATGATGCTCACCGTCTTCCCGCTGATGATGGCGATGTCGGCGATTATGAGTGACTATGTGCTCGTGGTGATGCGCGACAGCATGGTCATGGGCGGGCTTGCGCTGGGCATCGCCGTGGTCGGTTTGAACCTGTTGTTTCCCCCGACCACCAAGACTGTCCATGTCGAGATGGTGTCGCCACTCGCCAGTACCCAAGCCGGCAAACATCTGCTGATCCGCTCGATCATCTACGTTCCAGCCATGATCTGGTTGTTCTCAACCGGCGACATGACCCTGATGACCATTGTCATCATGATGCTCTTCGTCTGCGGTGAGCCCCGTCGCGGCACGCAGATGAACCAAGTTATCGATCGCGGAGGCGGCACCGTTGTGGGCGCGGGCATCGCAGCCGTTGTATTGATGCTCTACAGCATGATCCCAGAAGTGCCTGTCCTGGTCCTCCTGTGCACAATCATGACTTATTACCTCGTCGACAAGATGACGACCGGCAAGAAGCGCCCACTGATCTACCAGTACACCTGCTCGGCTGCCTTAGTCATGATTCTGCAATCCACTACGGGCGGCGTCGGCGCGCTGGAAGCCGTCTTGCAGCGCATCGTCATGACCGGCGGCGCTATGCTGGTGGCTATTTTGGTGCTGGCTTTGCTCGAAGCGCTGTTGCTTGATCCTGATGAAGAGCTGCCCTCGCATCCGCGTCCGGCTTAGCTAGCTACTCGCCCACCAATCAGGCGCGGCCGGTACGTGACACGCTGTTGGTGGGCTTGGAAGCAGAGCGGGGCACCTTGTTGGTGGCGGTGTGGTGCCCGATCGCCCTTTGGAGAACCACTTCTATCTGGGCGATCTGATGGATACGGTCGATCTCGGGTCGCTGCGAGAAGGTGAGGGCACGCTCGGACAGGGCGGAATACCTGGAAGTGTCGTTCCAGAGGTCCTGCAGTGCGACGGCCCATGTTGCCCCGTCGGCGTCGGGCGCCATCAGGATACCTCCGGGCCCCACGGCTTCTTCAAGGCCCCCTATGCGGGTCGCGATCACGGGAATTCCGCTGTAGTGAGCCTCCGAGGCGACGCGGCCCCAGGTTTCGGCCCACCGACTTGGCACCAGAACGACGCGCGCTCGACCATAATGGCCGCGCATGTCCGAGGTGCGGCCGTGAAGGGTCACGTTGCCCAGCTTGCGTGCGCGGTCACGGACGTGGTCGCGCTGGGCGGAGGACAACGTCCAGCTCTCCACAAAGTCGAACTGGAGGTCTGGACAACGCGCCGCGACATCCAGCGCCACGTCCACACCCTTCAACGGATGAGGGTTGATGAAGAGGACCCGGTCGCCGCGCCGCTCGACAGTGTACCGCTCTGACTGGAAGAGTGGGGGGACGACGGTGGCGTTGACGCCATATTCCTTCTGATAGGCTCCGGCGGTATAGCGCGAGTTTGCTAGGAGCGGCATGCCGGTAATGTCCGAGATATCGCCGCCGTGGTCCTCGAACTCGACATTATGGAAGTAGGCCACTGTCGGCACGCCAAGTGCCTTGAAGGCCAATGCGATGGCAACAACGCTGCCGGGTTGGGCGATGACGACGTCGGGGTGCCACTGCCGAACGACCTCGGCCGCGACATCCCGGGCTTGCCAGGCGCGAAACACCGGGTACCCGATCATGTCATCGCGGACCAACTTCAGACGTCCCAGCTTCATGATCAGCCGGCTCCGGAGTGCCAGCCAGCCATCGCCACTGAGGCCGGCCAGCACAGCGACATCGTGGCCGTGCTTCTTGAGCTCAAGAGCCATCTCGTGGGTATTGGACTGGCTGCCTCCGGCAATCTGCGGAAGGTAGGGGTGGCCACTCGCGATCAGGATGCGCATGGGAGTCATCATACCGCCGCGCGACCGGCTTTCAGGTCGCGATAGTACGAGGGCAGTTGCAGGACAATCGAGGGCAGGCGCAGCAATATCCGAGGGTCCGAAGAGGCGGCCCGTGCCAGTACCGAAATCGCCTTGAGGGGGGCCTTGTGCACGCCACGGGCGGCAAGGAAGATGATTGACAGTTCCCGCCGGGTCAGGTTGGCGTCCAGCATGGCCCTGCAGCCCGGCCGGTCGCCATAATGCACAAGCAACGATCGGCGGAAGGCAATCTCTTCGAGAACGCGCTGCCCGGCTGTGTCCAGATCCCAGTTGAGCGTGTCCCGGTAGATGGAGACGCCTCGGCCGCGCTCTCCAAATACTGTGGTGGAGTAGGCGACCTTTTTCGCCTGCCCCACGATCTCGATCCAGCAGGTATGATCCTCGGCCGCGCGCCGGAAGTGGTGCTTGAAGCGTATGTCTGGATGGCGCTTCAGATCGTAGACCACCTGAGAGGTATGGGGGATGCACTCGTCCAGCAATGCATCGAGAAACTCGCCGGCGTCCGCCACGCGGCGTTCGGGGCAATATCGGTCATCCCCGCGCTGATGATGGCGAGCGATGTACTTGTTGTAGAACATTGCGTCGACCGCATCGTGCTGGCCGTTAGAGAAGTAGAACGTCGCCTCCTCGCTCAACATCGACAGCGCTGTCTCGATATGTCCGGGGTACCAGATGTCATCGGAGTCGAGGAAAGCGACGTAGTCGACGCCGTGGTCCCGCGCCGCCCGCAGGCCCGCGTTGCGGGCAGCCCCCGGGCCGGCATTCTTCTGGCTGAGTGCAGTGATGGGAACCGGGAAGTCGTGCGGCAGTCGGCCCAGGACCTCTGCGGACGGAAAGGGAGATTCATCGTCTACGAGAAAGATCCGGATCATGGTGTCGGGTGGCAGGGCTTGGCGGGCTACCGAAGCCAGCGCCTTGAGGACGAGTTCTCCGTCCCGCTGGTAGAACGGAATGACGACGCCGACGGTGCTCACGAGTGAACCCTCCTAGCACTGTGACTGGTCCGTTCCCCGCGAGCATGTATGAACTGCTCGAGTGCATGATGCGCCCGCTCCGTGGCGCGGGAGATGTTGTCGTCGGCGCTAAGCTGGGGCTCCTGTCTCGCCAGCCGCCGGAGCCGGTGCGCAGCCAGTTCGATCAGGAGCCTGTCGGCCGGACGCACAATTGGATGCTGGGTCAGGCGGGCGGCCCTTCCTTCATAGTAGCGCTGCCCTCCTGTCATCCCGATGTAGAGTTCGAAAGTGCTGCTCGGCGTCAGGTCATGCCAGCGGAGTCCGATGCCGAGTGCTTCTGCCCAGTCCAACCACTTCGCGTGGTGCCGCGTGTGGGTTGGCTTGGCTGCCAGCCACGGGGTGCGCAGGGCATCGGCAACGATCGCCCCATGCATGGCCTCGGTTATCAGCATGTCGAGGCCCGCAATCTGCCCCAGCGTCACGTGCACATCCGCCGTGGGATCCACGAAGTAAAAACCGGTACGCTTGCAGACCCGGCGCCAATCTCCGCGTCCTAGACTGTCATAATGTGGCATGAAGCCGATGCCGCCCTTGACGGTCGCCGCAGGCCGCGGCAATAGCCGGATCAGCACGGCACTGTCGCAGATTGCGAGATCGCGGGGCAGGCCAAGCGCGTCCGCGGTCCGAGGTCCGCGCAGAAAGATGGGGGTCCAGGACCCGTCGTGAACATTCGGGAGGGCGGTGTAGCCCCCATAGCCGGAACCAACGATGAACTTGTGGGACGCTTCTGGAAGGTGATCCCAGATGATCGAGCCGATGCCGAGAAACAGGTCGCTATCGTTTTCGTCAAGAAAGCCGTCAGGCAGCAGTCTGGGCCACAAATAGGTATTCAGTTCGTCACCGAAATTGGGCACCGCGTCGCGAAAGTAGACAAGTTTCACCGATGGTCTCCACGCGTTGCAAGAAGGGTCCGGATGGCGTGTAGCCGCCGGTGGGCGAGTAGCCCCGCTGAGACTGCATAGACGGCTGCACCGCCGGTGACGCACATGATCAGCCGCCAGTGTGCCGCGAGGTCCGCCACGTGCGGGCGCATGTACTCGATGGCGGCCAGCATCATCAGGGTCGCGCCGATCGGGACGAGAAACGTCGACAGATACCGAGCCATATCGAGGCGCAGCAACCTGCTGACCAGGAATGCCGACGGCAACCACATCAGGTAGGTCTGGACCGCGAGTGCGGTGGCGAGAAGAGCGATCCCATAGCGGTAGAACAGCACGATGCAGAGCGCTGCCGTGACCTGCTTCGCGAGTATGTACCAGAGCCATAGATCGGCTCTGCCATGGCTGTTGATGAGCGAACTCTGCAGCACCCCGATGCAGGCGAGCAGGCCAATGGCACAGAAGCTCTGAAGCACCGGAACCGCCTCGACCCATTGCTCGCCGAAGAGCAGCGGGACAACGAGGTCGGCGACCGCGGCAAGGCCGATGAAGGCGGGAAACGAAACGAGAGCGGAAGAAAAGGTCGCAAGGAGGAAGGCCGTGCGACGCTTCTCGTGTTGGGTCTGCAACGAAGACAGAAGCGACAGCGATACGGAATTGAGCGGACCGGCCATTGCATCGTTCATCAGGGTGAAGATGCGCCGCGCGAAGTTGAACTGGCCAAGCGCGTGAGTGCCGAGCAGAGCCCCGATGAGCACGTCGTCGAGGCTGAGGCCCGTGACAAAGTTGGTGAGGGACGCAAAACCGCCGAAGTGGAAGAGTTCGCGCAGCGCCGTGGTCCGGAATGAAAACTGCGGCAGCCAGCGCGCAGACAGGAACGATCCGACCAGGGTCGCAAAGGTGGAGACAATCTGCGAGCCGACGAGTGCCCACAGACCAAAGCCCGAATACAGCAACAGCAGGCAGATGCCGGCGCCGAGTATCGCGGCGATGGTGGTGCGGATCGAGAGTTGCCGGAATTCCATTGATCGCGTCAGCAAGGCGGACGGCACCACGCCAAGCGTCCCGAAGATGATCTTGAGGCCCAGAACCGGCACCAGGACGGACAACAGTGGCTGGTTGAAGTAGTGCGAGAGCGGATTGGAGGCGAGCAGCAGCACGCCGTAGAGCGCAAAGCCCGTCAACGCGCCGAGCCAGAATACGGCGTCGAGGTGATCCCGGTTTATCTCCGCTCGCTGAATCAGGGCGGACCCGAAGCCGGTGGGCGCCAGAGCACCGAGGACCGTAGCAATGCCAGCGGCGAGGGCGACCAGACCAAAATCGGTCGGCTGCAGGGCCCGCGATGTCACCAAAAAGACCAGAATACTGATAGCGTTCGGGATGACTGTGCTGATGAGGGACCACAGCACGCCATGGATGGCGCGGCGGGAGCGTCCCGAGGCGACATGCCCGTACAACTCGCCGGATGCTTTCGCCTCACCTGTCACCGCGTCTACCCGTCTCTCTCGGCGGATGGTGCGCCAGGAAGAACGCTACAACGCCATCACTCCCCTCTCTAGTATCGTAATCTGGAAGCTCCCCCTCGTTCTACGCATGGCTGGTTCCTCCACAACTGGTTGGCTGCAAAGTTGTTTTGTTCAATACTTGGCGCTGCTCAGTTGTCCTGTCACCCCGGGGCAAGGCCGCTGCCCGCGGGGCTGTCGGAGTATTCTCATGGACGACCAGGTTTGCGTCATCATCGCCGCCAGGGATTCCGCCGGAACGATTGCCACTGCTATTCGCTCGGCGCTGGAGCAGGCGCAGGTCGGACGTGTGGTGGTCGTGGACGACGGTTCGCGCGACGACACCTCACGCGTGGCAACGGCGGCGGCTGCCGGCGATCCCAGGTACGACCTGGTCCGTTGCGAGAGCAGTCGCGGTCCTGCTGCAGCACGAAACCTTGCTATCGGACGATCGCAGGAGTCGTTGATCGCCATCCTCGACGCGGACGACTACTTGCTGCCGGGGCGCTTCGAGCGGCTGCTGGCGGTGACCGGCTGGGATATGATCGCCGACAACGTCGCCTTTGTGCAGCAAACCGGCGTCTCTGTTGACCCGACGGGGGACGGCTCCCCGTTTGTGATGGAGCCGGCTGCATTTGTTCGCGGCAACATCTCCCGTGCCGGTGTGGCCCGCGGGGAGTACGGGTTCCTCAAGCCCGTTGTGCGGCGGGAGTTCCTCCACCGCTTCGATCTTCGCTACGACGAGAGCATTCGCCTGGGGGAGGACTACGACCTCTATATGAGGATGCTTCTTGCGGGCGGACGTTTCTTGGTGGTCAACAACTGTGGGTATTGTGCCCTGGTGCGTCCAGACTCACTGAGTGGCCAGCATCGCACGTCCGACCTCGAACGCCTGATGCAGGTGGACATCGACTTGCTGAAGCGACCGGACCTGGAGACGGGCGTCGCGGCAGCGCTTGTCGATCACCTCGATCAGTCATGCGCGAAATTCCACCATCGCCGTTTCCTGGATCGCCGTCGCAGCCACGGGCTGCTCTCAGCGCTCCGGGAACTGGGTGCCGATGTCAGGCTTTGGCGATCCGTGCTGACGGCTATTGCCCGCGACAAACTTGCGAGTGTCACAGGCCGGAGCGGGAATCCGTCAGCTCCGCAGGTGCGCTATCTGCTCGGCCGAACCGGCTGACCCGGCGAACGGCTGAATGCCGGTCGGGACAGCAAGATCCGCCCGCACCAGATCGAGAATTTCAGCAGTTCTCTTGAGGTCGTTCGGGACTGTGAGCCGCCGGATGGCGCCGGCGCCGGCCAGTTCACCCAGCACAGCGAAATGCTGCGGCAGCGAGCCCGCGAAGCCATCGACGCCATATCGCGACATGTATGTGTGCTCAAGGGCCGCCGGCAGGGCCTGGCCGGCAGGAAGGACCTCGACACCCGGAGCGTCGCCGCGGCCGAGCACGTACAGGCGGGCCACGGGCAACGGGGTGCTGGCCAGGGCGGTCCCGAACTGGAAATGCGCCTTGTCGACGGCATCATGCAGCTGCCAGAGCTTGTGAGCGCTATTGGGATCGAGCTGGCGCGCACTGTCATGCCATAACTTGACGAGGCCGTAGGCGGGCAGCACGACAAGGCCCGAAGGACTGGCGCGCAGCGCCACCACATCGTCCGAAATCAGATCACATCCCGACGCGACGAGCGTGGTTGCAGTCGTCGATTTGCCGGCGCCCTTGTGGCCAAGCATGATGATTGCCTCGCCGCCCATACTGACGGCGCTGGCATGCAGAACGCTGTGTCCGCGACGGACCAGGAGGCCGGCCACGACAGTCCCCAAGAGCGGCAGGGCCACCAGCCTGTCGGTAACGCCGGAAACGGGCTCGACCTCGATGCAGTCCGGCGCCGCGATGCGAAACAGCCCGACTGCTTTCCAGTAGAAGTACTGTGAGGTGCCATCGGTGATGAACTGGTCGGACAGGGCCCTATCGAGGTTTGGGTGATCCAGCTCCGTCCGGCGGATGACGAGGTCGAAGCCGGCAGTGGCGGTGCTCTCGGAAATACCTTCAAGAACAACGTCCGAGGAGACCGAGAGGCCGAACATGCGGTAACTTCGGGGAGTCATTCAGCGGCCCCCATCAGGTTCTCGGAACGCGTGCGCCGCCTTTCGAGCCACATGGAGAGAACGGCGCAACGCAACAGGATGAAGCTCGTCGTTCCATCCAGCCGGTCCGGCTTGGCGAGCAGCCGGTTGACCTGCTCCGTGAGCACGCCAGCATCGACGATGCCGGCCAGCGGACCATCTGGGGCGGAGGCCTTGTGCAGGAGCGCGCTGTGGCGAACCAAGCCCTCGCGCAACTCGGCACTGAAATCGACCTTGTCGCGGCGCCAGCGAACGCTGTCCGGCAGCACACCAGCCAAGGCCAAACGGAGCGGGTAACGCGTAAAGCCATGCTTGACCCGATCGCGCGCCGGGATGGCGAGGGCCGCCTCGACCAACGCACGGTCAAAAAAGGGAAATGCGAGGGTCACCCCCTGTGAAGCCGCCGCTCGGGACAGGGTTTCGAACCCTCGAGCGACGCCGGGATTGCTGACGTTCCACAGGTGCAACGTGGATTCCGCTTGCTGCGCCGAACCGAACTTTTCTGCCCATGCGCGCGCGCGGTCCGCCACGCTGGAGCGTATGTCGACATGAATGAACGCCATTGGCGCAACGC
Source organism: Pseudomonadota bacterium (assembly GCA_023436745.1). Classification (GTDB taxonomy): domain Bacteria; phylum Pseudomonadota; class Alphaproteobacteria; order Rhizobiales; family Devosiaceae; genus Devosia. Next base: position 13,362 of record JAEZHZ010000352.1, read on the forward strand.
TGCCGCCAGCCCGCCGCGAACGGCGCAACCGCTTCAGCGGTGAGTGAGCGGTGACTGCCTGCCAGAACAGCTTGACCCGGCTTTGCCCATAAAGGTTCTGGATGCCATGGAGGACCTGCCAAAGGGCGAGCCAGTGCCGTGATCGCGCATACTCGGCTATCAGGCCAACCCCGTGTGAAATGACCTCGTCGCCGCCGTGGCCATCCAGCAATGTGGAGACGCCGTCGGCACGTGCCTGTCGGTATAGCCGGAGCAGCTTTCCCAAGCCGGGGGCGAACACGGCATCGGCAAGTGGATCAAGCAAAGGCTCGATCTCGAGCAATGGATCGAAATCGTGCATCGGCAGGCTGGACACCTTCAGTCCGCGCGAGTGCTGCATGGCGCGAACATGCACGCTCTCGTCATGGGATGTGCCGGGAGGATAGTAGAACGAGTACACAGGAAACGCGAAGCCAGGCTGGGCCCGCGCCGCGAACGCACAGATGGCGGAGGAATCGAGTCCACCACTCAACAACGCGCCGCTCTTGCCGGTGTGATCCATGCGCCGGCGGACGGCGGCGTCCAGCCTGGTCCTCAGTTCATGAACGGCACCGTCGCTGACCACGGTAGCGGGAGTTAGTTCCCGAAAACGCCGCACGTCGGGGGCGCCATGCACCGGAATCCTCAGCAGATGCCCTGGAGGCAGCCGCTTCACGGGGGCGAACATCGTCCCGCCGGCGTCATCGTCCAGGCCGATGACAAACCGCGCCATAGCCTGGGGATCGGGCTGGTCATCCGTATCGGTGATATCTGACTGCTGACTGGAGAAGCACAGTGTGTGCTGTTCGTGCCGATAGTAGAGTGGCGCGACGCCGAACAGGTCTCGGAGCAACACCAGCACGTGAGCGCGCCGATCGAAGATGGCGACGGCGAAATCGCCCTCCAGATGCCGGGCCGCGTCTGTGCCCCAGCGCAGATATGCCATGGCCACCAGGTCGAGGTCACGCAGTATAGGCGGGGCAGAGAGCGCAACCTGCAACTGCTCGCGATTGTCGAGGCGGACATGTCCTATGATGTCGAGAGCGGCGAATTGCAGAGAACCACCCGTCTCGTCGCCGACAAAGAGAATCGGCGTGCGGTCGACCAGGACTTGCGCTGCACCGAGCTGTCGCATCCGTTGCCATCGGAACGGAGCTTGATCCTCCGTGGGAGCAAGAATTCCGGCGAACCTGTTCATGGGCCATTCGCTCCGAAGCTGCCCAGACGAGCAAAGCCGCTCGGGGCAGCGGGGGGGCCGCCAAGTGCAATCCTGCCACCGTAGTAGAGCCAGGCGTGGGCTCTGAGCCTTCCGCGCGCATCGTGGCGCACGCCCAGAACGATATCTGAATCCATGCTGTGTCGTGCCAGCAGAACCTGCGCTGCAAGGGCCTGTGTGAGACATGTTGCGCCAGGGACAAAGCGGGACACCAGGCGGACGCCACGGAAGATCCTTCGGGCGGTCGAGTCGTCCCGCTCCGCCCCAGCAACCAAACCAGCGAGAAGCTGTTCTCGAGTGGTGGAGAACTCCCGCCGCGACAGCCCGATGCGCACGACCAGAACTGTCCAGATTGTCATGGCAGCCAGATGTCTATGGCGCCACGCTCTCATTTCAGCCCCGCGGGGTGGGGGTGGCCGGCCGGAGGAGACCGGCCTCCGCCAGTTCCCCGAGTAGCGCCGCCAGATCGGTGGCGCAAACCTGCGGTTCCACTTCGTAATGCGTGGCGACGACCTCCACGAGTTCGTGCAGCGATCTTGGCTCGGTCATATGCTCCCAGATCAGGGCGCCGATCTCATCCAGTGTGAAGTAGGCCGCACTCCTGAGATCGAGCAAGGCAAGGTCCCGACCTACCCGAGTGGTCAAGACTTGATCTGGCGGAGCAGCCGTAAATGTCTCGCGATCCATGGTGATGCATCCTATGTGCCTGGCGGGTACGAGGGCCCCGCCAGGCTCTCCACTCAGGAGAAGGTGATATCGCCAACGGGGGTCCCCGCAGGGAACGTGGCGTCGAGCACGGTGCCCGTGGACATGCCCTGGGTAACCTTGGACATCAGGCCGTGCTTTGTCAGTTTGGGCGCAGAATATTCGGTACGCTTAGGCGTGTTCATTTCAACACTCCATGTTGGCATGCGATTACCTCGCGACGACTACAATGACCGTGCGGTCTATTGAGTCAACAAAGTCTGGAGCACGGGAGCCTTGCGAATTTTGAGTCTTGAGGCAGTATGAGGAAATATTTCTCTATGGGCGCAGATCGCGCATATTCGGGAGAAGCTCGTCTTGCTTGGCTTTGGCGCCTTGGATGTCGAGGCAGTGCAACTCGTCCTGGCGGCTCTGCGCCGTCACTTCTTTGCCGACTCCCAGGTGCCAGTCGCGAGTTCTGATCTCGTGCGGGAGCGCGCCATAGAGCTCGCAAGGCGGAATAAAGTCCTCTGGCACACAGGTGCCGTTCTCGGTGCGGGTCACTGGAGCGCCGCAGTAAAGAGCTACACGGCTGCGTTCGCTCTGAACAACTCCATCATTGCCGAGCAATTGGCTTCCGTGAGTAGCGTGATGACTGCGGAGAAAATCGCCCACGTGGTTGTAAAAGGGGTGCCTCAACAACTCCAAATATACAGAGAGATTTGTATTAGGCCATCGTCGGACGTGGATATATTGGTGGAGAGAGAGGAGTTCTTGCGAGCAAGAGATTTGCTTGTAGGTCGTGGATTCAAGTTGCTCACGCCCTCCCTATGGTGGTGGGCCTTCCTGGGTGAGCAACATCTGGTCCAGTTCGCGACCCGCCAAGTGTCTGTAGACCTGCACCATCAGTTGCACCAACCGGGCGTACCCGGGTTCCGCGAGCCTGCCGGGATATTCAGGCGGGCTGCAAAGATGACTTTGGCAGGCGTTTCTGTTCCGGTTCTGGAGCGGGCAGACATCCCGCTCCTGCTGGTGATCAGTATCTGTAAAGCGACCTTGTCAAGGGAAACGAATACTGGATATGTCACAGATCTATTCGCGCTGCTCATGGCAGATGCGCCCCGGTCGGTTAACTCCTTGTTAACTCGGGCGGCGGCCGAGCGGCTGCTAGGACCCGCCCGGCTCGCATTGCGGATGCTGGATCTTCTTTTTGGCACCAGCTTTCTGCCCACCGGCCCGGCTAAGCCTCTTGAAGTCGTCGATGATGCGACACTTCTGGCAATGATGATGACGCCCGAGGCAGCTTCCATCGCCTGGCCGCGGCGTCGGTTCTTGATTGATGCGTTCTGCGACGGCGATTCACTGCGCGCCGCCCGCCAACTGGGGCTGGTTTATGCCTCCGAGATCGCGATGCACCTCTTTGAACGACGAAAAGCAGCGCCTGTTTGATGAAGTAAATCGGTTATGCATCAAATACATATCTGCCTTTCCTGCTGGGGCGCGACAGAGACGGAATGGTGTGGCCAACTGACTTCGTAGACGTCGCAAACGGAGTCAGAAATATGACTATGCGCGTAAGAACCGCAGTATTCCCGGTGGCCGGTCTCGGCACCCGTTTTCTGCCTGCAACCAAAGCAATGCCCAAGGAAATGCTGACGGTTGTTGATCGGCCCCTCATTCAATACGCGGTCGATGAGGCCAAGGAGGCCGGCATCGAGCACTTTGTCTTTGTCACGGGGCGAAACAAGGGAGTGATCGAAGACCACTTCGATCGCCAGTATGAACTCGAGAAGACTCTGGAGTTGCGCGGGAAGGCGACGGCCCTTGCGCAGTTGCGAAGGGAAACGCCTTCAGCTGGCCACGCCAGCTTTACCCGTCAGCAGGAACCTCTGGGTCTCGGCCACGCCGTCTGGTGTGCGCGCGATCTGGTCGGCGATGAACCCTTCGCCCTGCTGTTGCCGGACATGCTGTTCATGGGCAAACCCGGTGTCATGCGCCAGATGGTCGAAACGTTCGAGGTCACGGCCGGCAATGTCGTTGCCGTTGAAGAAGTGCCGCACGATCAGGTCAGCGCCTACGGGGTAGTGGCTCGGGGCCATGGCCCGGACAATGCGTTCCGCATAGAGGCGATGGTCGAAAAGCCGAACCCACAAGATGCACCGTCAAACCTCATCATTTCTGGCCGCTACATCCTCCAGCCAGCAATCTTCGCGTTGCTGGCCGAGCAGACGATGGGCGCCGGCGGAGAGATCCAGCTCACCGACGCCATGTTGGCCTTGATGGGGCGGCAGCCCTTCATCGGTGTGAAGTATGCCGGAAAGTCCTTCGACTGCGGTTCGAAGTCCGGGTTCCTCGCCGCCAATGTTGCATTTGCCCTTGAACGTGACGATGTCCGCGACCAATTCCTCGAACTCCTGACCGACCGGGGTATCG
>JAEZHZ010000354.1 GCA_023436745.1 Pseudomonadota bacterium
CTCGATATCGCCATGGGCGGTTCGACCAACACGGTGCTCCACATCCTCGCCGCCGCCCATGAGGGCGGGGTGGATTTCACCATGGACGCCATCGACGCGCTCTCGCGCAAGGTGCCGGTCCTGTGCAAGGTCGCGCCGGCCAAGAACGACGTCCATATCGAGGATGTCCACCGCGCCGGCGGCATCATGTCGATCCTCGGCCAGCTCGACCGCGCCAACCTGATCAACCGCGCCGAGCCGACCATCCACTCGCCCACCATCGGCGACGCGCTCGACAAGTGGGACATCACCCGCACCAATTCCGAGAGCGTGCGCCAGTTCTTCCTGGCCGCGCCCGGCGGCGTGCGCACCACCCAGGCCTTCTCCCAGGCCAACCGCTGGAAGGAACTCGACACCGACCGCGTCAACGGCGCCATCCGCTCGCCGGAGCACCCCTTCTCGAAGGACGGGGGCCTCGCCGTGCTCAAGGGCAACATCGCGCTCGAAGGCTGCATCGTGAAGACCGCGGGCGTCGATGAATCGATCCTGAAGTTCACCGGCCCCGCGCGGGTGTTCGAATCCCAGGACGCGACGGTCAAGGCGATCCTGTCGAACGAGATCAAGGAAGGCGACGTGGTCGTCATCCGCTACGAGGGCCCGCGCGGCGGCCCCGGCATGCAGGAAATGCTCTATCCGACGAGCTACCTGAAGTCGAAGGGCCTCGGCAAGGCATGCGCCCTGCTCACCGACGGGCGCTTCTCGGGCGGCACCTCGGGGCTGTCCATCGGCCACGTCTCGCCGGAAGCGGCCGAGGGTGGCGCCATCGGCCTCGTGCGCGATGGCGACGTCATCGAGATCGACATCCCCAGCCGCACCATCACCCTGCTGGTGCCGGAGGCAGAACTGGCCGCCCGCCGCGCCGAGCAGGACAAGCTCGGCTGGAAGCCGGCGCAGCCCCGCCGCCGCAACGTCACCACGGCGCTCAAGGCCTATGCCGCCTTCGCCACCTCGGCGGCCCGCGGCGCCGTGCGCGACGTCGACCTGATCAACAAGCTCACCAGTTGAGCGAGCCCGGCAGCGGCAGGGACGCGATCGTCTACCGTATCGCGCCCTTCCCGTCCGATGCCGAACTCGATGCCCTCTGGCGCACGGCCTGGGGCGGCCCGCTCGGCCGCTCTTACCAGCCGGTGCTGGACCGCAGCCTCACCCATGCCGGCGCCTATTCGGGCGATCGGCTCGTCGGCTTCGTCAACCTGGCCTGGGACGGCGGCATCCACGCCTTCATCCTCGACACCTGCACCGATCCCGCCTTCCGCCACCGCGGCATCGCCCGCGACCTCGTGCGCCGCGTCGTGGACGTGGCGCACCAGCGCGGCGTGGAATGGGTGCATGTCGACTATGAGCCGGCGCTCGAGCCGTTCTACCGCGCCTGCGGCTTCCGCCCGAGCGCCGCGGGGGTGATGCGCCTGTCGTCCTAGCGGCGGCCGATCCGGTCCAGCGTAGCGAAATCCTCGTCGCTGAGGTCGATCGCGGCGGCGGCGACATTGTCCTCGAGGTGCTTCACCTTGCCCGTGCCCGGAATGGGCAGCATGACGGGTGAACGCTTCAGCAGCCAGGCGAGCGCGATCTGGCTGCCGCTCGCGCCGTGCCGGTCCATGACCGCCCGTGCGTCCGCATGCCCCTCGACCAGGTCGCCGCCGGCGAGCGGATACCACGGGATGAAGCCGATGCCGTTCTCTTCGCAATAGTCGAGCACCGCCTCGCTCTTGCGATTGGCGAGGTTGTAGAGGTTCTGCACCGTCGTCACCTTGAAGTACTTCGAGGCTTCCTCCATGTCGGCGACGCTCACCTCGCTGAGCCCGACATGGCGGATCAGGCCTTCCCTCTGCATCGCGGCGATGACCTCGAACTGGTCGGCGCGCGGCGTCTTGCGGTCGATGCGGTGAAGCTGCCAGAGGTCGAGACGCTCGAGCCGCAGCCGGCGCAGGCTGGTCATCACGCCCTGGCGCAGGAATTCGGGGCGCCCCACATCGTGCCATTCGTCTGGGCCGGTGCGGGTCAGTCCGCTCTTGGTGGCAACGATCGTGCCCTCTGCATAGGGCGCCAGCGTCTCCCCGATCAGCTCCTCGCTGATATAAGGGCCGTAGCTCTCGGCGGTATCGATGAAGTTGACGTTGAGTTCGGGCAGCCGGCGCAGCACGCGGCGCGCCTCCTCCGGATCCTCCGGCGGTCCCCAGATGCCCTTGCCGGTGATGCGCATGGCGCCGAACCCGAGCCGGTTGACCGTGAGGTCGCCACCAATGGCGAACGTGCCCGAAAGGGCCGCATCGAGAGTAGGCATGCTGCTGTCTCCGTGTGGTGCGCCGGGGCGGCGCCAGAACTCAGTTGTCGTCGCCGATGTCGGGAAGCGGCAGGAACGAGACGCCATCCTCGACGAGGCCCGCAACCTCCTCGCGCGTCGCCTCGCCATGAATCGGACGGGCTTCAACTTCCTCGAAGTGAATCTTGCGGGCTTCGTCCGCAAAACGCTCGCCGACATATTCGGTTTCGGCGAGCACCTTCTGGCGATAGCGCCGATACATCTCGCGCAGCTTCAGCGCTTCGGCATGCGGGGAGGTGACTGGGACGCGCTCGCCGTCGGTGCGCGCCACGGCCGGTGCCATCGGCGCCTTCTCGACCTCGGAGGCGCCGCAGACTGCACAGGAGACGAGGCCGCGCTGCTTCTGCTCGTCGAAGGCGGCGGCATTCCTGAACCAGGCGTCGAAACTATGACCTTCGGAGCAACGGAGTGTGTACTGGATCATGGCATCAGATATAGGCGGCGGCTTCAGTCCTGCAATCGGGGCGCGGCAAAGTCTCGCGCATTGCGTAGCGCCGGGATGCGCTGTCGCGCCTCTCTGACCGCGGCCGGATCGATCTCGGCCAGCAGCACGCCGGGCTCGTCGTGGTCGAACTCGGCGATCACCCGCCCCCAGGGGTCGGCGATCAGCGAATGTCCGTAGGTGGCGCGGCCGTTGGGGTGATGCCCACCCTGGGCCGCGGCGATCACATAGGATCCCGTCTCGATCGCCCGGGCTCTGAGCAGCACGTGCCAGTGGGCCTGTCCCGTCGGCACGGTGAAGGCGGCCGGCACCGCCATCACCTCTGCACCCGCATTGGCGAGCGTGTTGTAGAGGCGGGGAAAGCGCATGTCGTAGCAGATGGAAAAGCCGAGCCGCACGCCGTCGAGATCGGCGGTCACCGCCGTCTCACCCGCCCGGTAGGTGGCGCTTTCGCGATAGGCGTTGAGCCCGGCGATGTCGGCGTCGAACAGGTGGATCTTGTCATAGGTGGCAGCGATCTGCCCGTCGGGAGAGAACAGCACCGAGCGGTTCGCAAAGCGCCCATCCTCGAGCGGCACGGCGAGCGAGCCGACATGGATGAACATGGCATGCTGGCGCGCCAGTTCGCCGATCCGCCGCAGCTGCGCATGCCCCTCGAAAGGCGCGGCCACCGAGCGCAGCTGGTCGCGGTTTTCCGGAAAGATCATCGTCACTTCCGGCGTCAGCGCATAGCGCGCGCCGCCCGCCGCGGCTTCCGCCAGCATCGGCTCGAGCGCCACGAGGTTGGCGTCGGGATCGAGCCCCGACCGCATCTGGATCGCCGCGACCTTCATGAACTATGCCCCATATCGGCACCCATGGCGCCTGCCCCCAGCCTTGCCCTCTCCCGGTCGGGAGCGGATGGCGATGCGGTGGGTCACCCCACCGCCGTCTGATTACTGCGCCAGCAGCGGATCGAGCCCGCCCTGGCGATCGAGCGCCGCCATGTCGTCATAGCCGCCCACATGAGTGTCGCCGATGAATATCTGCGGCACGGTGCGGCGGCCATGGGCGCGCTCCGTCATGCTGGCCCTGAGTTCGGGGTCGAGCACGGTGATTTCCTCATACTCGACGCCCTTGTCTTGCAGCAGCGCCTTGGCCGCGTGGCAATAGGGGCAGGTGGGTGTGGTGTAGATTTCGACCTTGGCCATTTTCTCAACGCCTTCCGAGGCTTTCTCCTTATATGGGTAGATCGTCGCCGATGACAACGCGGGCGAAGGTGACGACGTCGACCCCGGCAGCGCCCGCCCGCAGCAGTGTCCGCGTCACCGCCTTGGCCGTCGCACCGGTGGTGTAGACATCGTCGACCACCACCAAACGTCGCCCCGCGATCCGCGACAGCCTGTCCGGCTCAACGGCAAACGCGCCGGCGACGTTCCGCTGCCGCGCGTCGCCGCTGAGGCCAACCTGCTGGCGCGTCTCGCGATGTCGCACCACCGCACCCGCCTCGACTCGCAGGCCCGTCACGGCCGAGAGCGCCCGCGCCAGTTCTGCCGACTGGTTGTAGCGGCGCCCGAGCAGCCTGCGGCGATGGAGTGGCACCGGCACCAGCACGGCGTCCCCGGTCCACAGTTCATGGCCGGCGCCCGCCATCATGCGGGCGCAGAACCGCGCGAGTTCCGGCCTGTCGCCGTATTTCAGCCGCCCGACTAGCGCGCGCGCTCCGTCGTTGTAGACCACGGCTGCCCGCGCCCGTCCGAAGGGCGGCGGATCGGCCGCCGCCTCCGCCGACACGGCCCCTGCCCCGAGGCTTGCCGCAAACGGAATGCCGAGACGCAGGCACAGGGGTGCCGTAATCGGCTTCAGCCCCGAAAAGCAGGCGGGGCAAAGCGCATCCGGAACCGCCAGCGGCAAGCTGCAGCCGAGGCAGGTCGGTGGATAGAGCAGGTCCGTTATTGCCCCGACGGCCTGGCGCATCCCCGCCGCGACGCGCGCGGGCCAGGGCGAGCTTTTGACAAGGCCGGCATCCGTCTCCATATCTGCGATACTGCGCCCATCTCCGCCGGCACCGCAAGGTTCGCATGAACGCCCCGCCCCGCCTCTTCGACTCCGTGCTGGTCCAGCAGCACCTTGCCCGCCGCCCCCGGCCCGGCAGCTTCGTCTTCGATCTCGTGGTGGATGACCTCGCCGACCGGCTCGGCACGCTGGTCCGCGAGTTTCCGCGCGCCGCGATCATCGGCCCCGATCCTGACCTGCTGCCCGAAACCGGCACCACCGCCAGCCACCCGATCCGCTTCGAGCGCTACGGCGCCTTTGCCGGCGAGGACGAAGTGCCCGATCTCGGCAAGGGCTCCTACAACCTCATCGTCTCGCTGCTGCACCTGCAGGCCGTCAACGATGTGCCCGGCTATCTGGCCCGGCTGCGGGCCCGGCTCGAACCGGATGGCCTGCTGATGGTCGCGACCATCGGCGGAGAATCCCTCACCGAACTGCGCGAGGCCTTTCTTGCCGCCGACGCCATGGTGCTCGGC
>JAEZHZ010000375.1 GCA_023436745.1 Pseudomonadota bacterium
ACGTCCACCTTCGACTACGGCACCTCCGGCTACATCCCGCACTGGACCTATGAATACACCCATGCGCTCGGGACGGTGCAGGCGGGGTTGAACTTCCGCTTCTAGGACCGCGGCGCCGATCTGCGCCGGCCATCGCTCGCGGCGCTTCCGCGCGCCCGATTTCATGCTATTAGCCCGGCATCGATAATTCCCCGCCGAGGAGCTAAAGCATGGCCAAGATCAAAGTCGCCAACCCCGTCGTCGATCTCGACGGCGACGAGATGACCCGCATCATCTGGCAGGCGATCAAGGACAAGCTGATCCTCCCCTACCTCGACCTCAAGATCGAGTACTACGACCTCTCGGTGCAGAACCGCGACGCCACCAACGACCAGGTGACCGTGGACGCCGCCAACGCCATCAAGACGCACGGCGTCGGCATCAAGTGCGCGACGATCACGCCTGACGAGGCGCGCGTCGAGGAATTCAAGCTGAAGAAGATGTGGAAGTCGCCGAACGGCACGATCCGCAACATCCTCGGCGGCACCATCTTCCGCGAGCCGATCATCTGCAAGAACGTGCCGCGCCTGGTGCCCGGCTGGACCCAGCCGATCATCGTCGGCCGCCACGCCTTCGGCGACCAGTACCGCGCCACGGACTTCAAGTTCCCCGGCAAGGGCAAGCTGACGATGAAGTTCGTCGGCGAGGACGGGACCACGATCGAGCACGACGTGTTCGACGCGCCGAGCGCCGGCGTGGCGATGGGCATGTACAACCTCGACGACTCGATCGCCGATTTCGCTCGCGCCTCGATGAACTACGCTCTCAACCGCGGCGTGCCCTGCTACCTGTCGACCAAGAACACCATCCTCAAGGTCTATGACGGCCGGTTCAAGGACATCTTCCAGGAGATCTACGAGGCCGAGTTCAAGGAGCAGTTCGAGGCCAAGAAGATCTGGTACGAACACCGCCTGATCGACGACATGGTTGCCTCGGCCCTCAAGTGGTCCGGTGGCTATGTGTGGGCGTGCAAGAACTATGACGGCGACGTCCAGTCCGACACCGTGGCTCAGGGCTTCGGCTCGCTCGGCCTGATGACCTCCGTGCTGATGACGCCCGATGGCAAGACCGTGGAAGCCGAGGCCGCCCACGGCACGGTGACCCGCCACTACCGCCAGCACCAGCAGGGCAAGGAGACCTCGACCAACTCGACGGCCTCGATCTTCGCCTGGACCCGTGGCCTCGCCCATCGCGCCAAGCTCGATGACAACGCCGAGCTCGCCAAGTTCGCCGCGACCCTCGAGAAGGTCACAGTCGACACGATCGAAGAGGGCAAGATGACCAAGGACCTCTCGCTCCTGGTCGGCCCGGACCAGCCGTGGCTGTCGACAATCGGCTTCCTCGATGCGATCGACCAGAACCTTCAGAAGGCCATGGCGTAAGCCCGAATTATTGAATCTCTAGATGAAGAGCCGGGCGGCAACGTCCGGCTCTTCGCTTTTTGCCATCCTGCCTCAGTTCGACCCGAATCCGCCCGTCCATCTTGGTGCCGGCGGGAGCGGGGGCGAACAATGAAGTGGCTGGTGCGGATAGGGCTGTCGCTGCTGCTGGCGATCGTCGTGATCGTCGTTGCAAACGGCAGCTGGCGCGCGGCACCGCCAACCGATCCCACGGTGCGGCTGATCGCTCATCGTGGCGTGCACCAGACCTATGATCGCACCGGCCTCGAGAACGACACCTGCACCGCAGAGCGCATCTTCCCGCCGATCCACGAACTGCTCGAGAACACCCTCCCCTCGATGGAGGCGGCGTTCGCCTATGGGGCGGACATCGTGGAACTGGATGTGCACCCCACCACCGACGGCCAGTTCGCCGTGATGCACGACTGGACAGTGGATTGCCGCACCGACGGCACCGGGGAGACGCGCAGCCATGACATGGCCTACCTCAAGACGCTGGACATCGGCCACGGGTACACGGCCGACGGGGGCGCCACTTACCCCTTCCGCGGCAAGGGGATCGGCATGATGCCGGAACTGAAGGAAGTGCTCGCGGCGATGCCGGAGCAGCGTTTCCTCGTCAACTTCAAAAGCAACGAGCGGCGCGAGGGCGACATGCTGGCCGACCTCGTAGCCGCAAATCCCGATTGGCGGGCCGCCGTCTGGGGCGCCTATGGCGGCGACCCTCCGACCTTTCGGGCTGGCGAGCGCATCGAGGGGCTTCATGTCTGGTCGCGGCGCGGCCTCGTCGACTGCCTGCTGCAGTACGAAGCGCTCGGCTGGAGCGGCTACATGCCCGACGCTTGCCGCGAAACCATGATCATGCTGCCGATCAACCTTGCCCCGTGGCTCTGGGGCTGGCCCAACCTTTTCCTCGAGCGGGTGCGTGACGCGGGTAGCGAGATCATCCTGCTCGGCCCTTACGAATCGGGCGATCCTGGGACCGCCGGGATCGACACGCTGGAGCAGCTGGCCGGGGTTCCTGCCGAGTTCGACGGCTATGTGTGGACCAACCGCATCGACCTCATCGGCCCGGCGCTCGCAGGCCGCTGAAGGCACTTGGTGGCAATCGACGGCAGCCGCGTCGGGCGATAGGGTGCGACGCATCCTCCCTGTCTGTCTGGATTCATCACAGTGCCGGTCGGCGTCTTCTACGCGCTTGTCGCTTACTCGGTCTATTCGTGCGGCGACGCCATCGTGAAGGGCTTCGGCCAGTCACTTACCGTGTTCGAGATCGGCTTTTTCGTTGCCGTGTTCTCGCTCATTCCGGCGCTGGTCTCGCGGCCAAAGGGGGAACTCTGGCGCCAAAGCTTCAAGATGCAGCGGCCACTGCTGGTGCATCTGCGATCGTTCACCGGCGTCGCCTCCTCGATGCTGATCACCTTTGCCTTTGTGAGCATCCCTTTCGCGGAAGCCTATGCGCTGGTGTTCATGATGCCGGTGTTCATCACCCTGATGTCGGTGCTGCTGCTGAAAGAGCGCGTCGATGTGGTGCGCTGGAGCATGCTGCTGCTGGGCTTTCTCGGCGTGCTGCTGGTGGTGCGGCCCGGCTACCGCGTGCTCGAGCCAGGACATTTCGCGGCGCTCGGCTGCGCGGTGTTCGGCGCCGCCACCACGACCATCCTGCGCATCGTGGCGCCGACGGAAAAGCGCGTCAGCCTGATCCTGCTGCCCGCGATCTACGTGACCGTCGCCAATGCGGTGCTGATGATCCCGGGCTTCGTCGTGCCGACCTGGGAACAACTGGGGCTGCTGGCAGCCAGCGGCGGGCTGATCGGCATCGGCCACCTGATGCTGATTGCGGCCACCCGCAACGCCGACGCGAGCCAGGTGGCGCCGGTGCAGTACGTGCAAATCGTCTGGGCGATCGTGCTCGGGGCGCTGTTCTTCAGCGAGTTCCCGGACTGGCTCGTTTATGTGGGCCTCGCCGTGGTGATGATCTCCGGGTTGGTCAACGTCTACGTCGATGGCTCACGCGCGCGCCTTGCGGGCCGCTATGCGGAATACCGCGCGCGCGATGCCAACTCGAAGACCAACCTGCCCGAAATCCAGACGCCGGAGATCTAGCCGATCAGCGCCCGGATGGCCGCGACGGCATCCTGTGCCTTAGTGCCATCGGGGCCACCGGCCTGGGCCATGTCGGGACGGCCGCCACCGCCCTGCCCGCCCAGCGCGGCAGCACCGGCGCGGACCATGTCGACGGCAGAGAAGCGGCCGGTGAGATCGTCGGTGACGCCCACGGCAACACCGGCCTTGCCATCCTCGGCAACGCCGACGATGGCCACGACGCCGGAACCGATCTGCTTCTTGGCCTGATCGACCAGTCCGCGAAGATCCTTCGGCTGCAAGCCTTCGACGACGCGGCCCACATAGGCGACGCCGTTGACGGTCTCCGGCCCCTGCGGCGCGCCACCAGCGCCGCCACCCATGGCGAGCTTCTGGCGGGCCTCGCTCAGCGCGCGCTCGGAGCGCTTCAACTGATCCTGAAGGGCCTCGATCCGCTCCAGCACCTCATGCGTGCCGGATCGCAGCAGGCCGGCAGCGGAGTTGACGATGGCGACATTGGTGTTGCCGCGGTGGCGAGCGGCATTGCCGGTCAGCGCCTCGATGCGACGAACACCGGCTGCAACCGCACCCTCCCCAACGATCGAGACGAGACCGATATCGCCGGTGCGGCGCACGTGAGTGCCGCCGCAGAGTTCCACCGACCAGCCGAGCGCATTGCCCGTGGGCTCGCCCATGGCCACGACACGGACCTCATCGCCATATTTCTCGCCGAACCGCGCCCTGGCGCCGGACTCCTTGGCCTCTTCCACACCCATCAGACGGGTCTCGACCGGAGTATTCTGCAGCACGATGGCGTTGGCGATGTCTTCAACCTCGGCCAGTTCCTGCTCGGTCATGGGCTTGGTGTGGACGAAGTCGAAACGCAGACGCTCGGAAGAAACGAGCGAACCCTTCTGCGCGACATGGTCACCCAGCACCATGCGCAGGGCCTCATGCAGCAGGTGAGTGGCCGAGTGATTGGCGCGGATCGCGGAGCGACGGCTGTGGTCGACCACCAGTTCCACCGCCTGCCCGACGCGCAGCTCGCCTTCGGTGACGCTGACCTGGTGTGCGAAGACGCCGTGGTGCTTCTGGGTGTCCGTAACGGTCGCGGCAACGCCCTCGCCCTTGAGGTGGCCGCTGTCACCGACCTGGCCACCGCTCTCGCCGTAGAAAGGCGTCTGGTTGAGCACGGCGATACCGGTCTCGCCCGCAGCGAGAACCGACACTTCCACCCCGTCACGCAGCAGCGCCTTGATCTCGCCTTCGGCGACTTCCGTCTCGTAGCCGAGGAATTCGGTGGGACCGACCTTGTCGGCCAGTCCATACCAGACGGTGTCGGTCGCGGCCTCGCCGGAGCCGGCCCAGCTCTTGCGAGCCTCGGCCTTCTGCGCGGCCATGGCGGCATCGAAGCCGGCCTGATCCACGGAGATGCCACGGTTGCGCAGCGCGTCCTGCGTCAGGTCGAGCGGGAATCCGTAGGTATCGTAGAGCTTGAAGGCGGTGGCGCCGTTCAGCACATCGCCTTCGGCAAGCTCACGGCTCTCGTCGGCGAGAATCTGCAGGCCCCGGCCAAGAGTCTTGAGGAAACGCCCCTCCTCCAGCCGAACCGTCTCAGTGATCATGGCCTCGCCACGGCTGAGCTCCGGATAAGCCTGGCCCATCTCGCGCACCAGTGCCGGCACTAGCTTGTGGATCACCGGCTCGTTGGCACCGAGCAGGGTGGCATGGCGCATGGCGCGGCGCATGATGCGGCGCAGCACGTAGCCACGCCCCTCGTTGGAGGGCAGCACGCCTTCGGCGATCAGGAAACTCATGGAGCGCAGGTGATCGGCGATGACCCGCAGGCTCTGCTTGCCCGGGCCATCCGTGTCGGCGCCCGTGGCACTCGCGGCGGCGGCAATGAGCGCCTTGAACAGGTCTATGTCGTAGTTGTTGTGGACGCCCTGCATGACCGCAGCCATGCGCTCAAGGCCCATGCCGGTATCGATGGAGGGCCGCGGCAGGCCGGTGCGGGAACCGTCGACATGCTGCTCGAACTGCATGAACACGAGGTTCCAGATCTCGATCCAGCGATCGCCGTCCTCGTCGGGTGAACCCGGAGGACCGCCCCACACGTCCGCCCCGTGGTCATAGAAGATCTCGGAGCACGGGCCGCAGGGGCCGGTATCACCCATCTGCCAGAAGTTTGACTTGGCCCCGAGCCGCACGATGCGATCGTCTGACAGGCCCGCCACTTTCTTCCACAGCGTGTGCGCCTCGTCGTCATCCTGGTAGATCGTGACCATCAGCCGCTCGCGTGGCAGCGCCCACTCCTTGGTGAGCAGCGTCCACGCCAGTTCGATCGCGCGCTCCTTGAAGTAGTCGCCGAACGAGAAGTTGCCGAGCATCTCGAAGAAGGTGTGGTGCCGGGCGGTGAAGCCGACGTTGTCGAGATCGTTGTGCTTGCCACCGGCCCGCACGCACTTCTGCGCCGTGGCGGCAGTGGAGTACGGGCGCTTCTCTACTCCCGTGAAGACATTCTTGAACTGCACCATGCCCGCATTGGTGAACATCAGTGTCGGATCGTTGCGCGGCACCAGCGGGCTCGACGGCACGACCTGGTGGCCATTGCGGGCAAAGAAATCGACGAAGCTCGAACGGAGGTCGTTTACGCTGGTCATCAACGGGCTTTCATTGGGCAGGCGGGCACGGCAGACGCCGAAGAGATCGGGGGGCTTTCTATCGTGGCGCCTGCCGCAATGTCCAGCATTGCGGCGCCCTTGAGGCAGCGCCTGAACGTCTCCTGCCAGAAAAAAGGCACCGCGCGAGCGGTGCCTTGGAATTTCCCTGCATGGGAGGAGGATTACTCGCTGTCTTCAGTGTCTTCGCCACCGGCCACCAGCAGGACTTCTCCCAGAAGGCCGGAACTCTCGCGCACGCCCTGCTCGATGGTGTTGGCAATGGCCGGGTTGTCCTTGAGGAACTGGCGGGCATTCTCACGCCCCTGCCCCAGCCGCTGCGAATCCCAGGAGAACCAGGCGCCCGACTTCTCGATGATGCCGGACTTGACGCCCAGATCGAGAAGCTCGCCCGTCTTGGAGATGCCTTCGCCATACATGATGTCTAACTCGACCTGCCGGAACGGCGGGGCCAGCTTGTTCTTGACCACCTTCACCCGGGTCTGGTTGCCGACGATCTCCTCACGATCCTTGAGGGCGCCGATGCGGCGGATGTCGAGACGGACCGAAGCGTAGAACTTCAGTGCGTTGCCGCCCGTGGTGGTCTCGGGCGAACCGTACATCACGCCGATCTTCATGCGGATCTGGTTGATGAAGATGACGAGGCACTTCGACTTGGAGATCGAGGAGGTCAGCTTGCGCATCGCCTGGCTCATCAGGCGTGCCTGCTGACCCGGCAGGCTGTCACCCATTTCGCCTTCGAGTTCGGCTCGCGGCGTCAGTGCGGCGACGGAATCGACCACCAGCACATCGATGGCTCCCGACCGCACCAGCGTGTCGGTGATTTCCAGGGCCTGCTCGCCCGCATCGGGCTGTGAGATCAGCAGGTCGTCGACATTGACGCCGAGCTTGCGGGCATAGACCGGGTCCAGCGCGTGTTCGGCGTCCACGAAGGCGCAGATACCGCCCTTTCGCTGGGCTTCGGCGATGACATGTAGCGCCAGCGTGGTCTTGCCCGAAGATTCCGGCCCGAAGATCTCGACAATACGGCCTTTCGGCAGGCCGCCGATGCCAAGGGCAATGTCGAGTCCGAGAGAGCCCGTGGAGATGGCTTCCACTTCGATGGACGAGTTTTCACCCAGCCGCATGATGGAGCCCTTGCCGAAATTGCGCTCAATCTGAGCGAGCGCGGCGGCAAGCGCCTTATCCTTGTCCATCGATCCACCTTCAACGATACGCAGCGGCGCGTTAGCCATAAGTCGTCTCCTTATTCCACGCCCGGACAGCCTGCGCAACGCGACCAGACCGTCGATGAACAGCAAGTGTCAGTGGTAGATTTGTTCTCATAATGTTCCACATCCGTCAAGGACAAAATGAGAACATCGGCCGGCGATGGGCATCGATCAGACTGAAAAGTATGACTTTTGCCTCTGGACAGGTGAAGCGGCGTTGCGTTCTATGCCGCGACCTTTCCGACGTCGCGCCGAGGAGCCGCCGATGAACCTTATCCAGTATTTCGACCTTGCCGGTGAGCGCGCCGTTGCCCAGGTCGAGGGCCACGTCGCCCGCCGCGTTAACGGCGCCACCAGCGTCTACAGTCTTGCCTGGGAAGCACAGAACCTGCCGACCGGCGGCTTGCCTGCGATGGTCGCCCAGCACGGGCTGGGAGAGGTGGAGGATATTCAGATTCTCCTTGCAGAGGGGCGGATGCTGGCGCCCATCGATCATCCCGACAAGGCGCATCTGCATGTGACCGGCACCGGCCTCACCCATCTCGGCTCCGCGGCGACGCGTGATGCGATGCACAAGACCGACAAGCCGGAGAGCGAGCTTACCGACTCGATGAAGATGTTCCGCATGGGACTGGAGGGCGGCAAGCCCGCCGGCGGCATGAAGGGCGTGCAGCCGGAATGGTTCTACAAGGGCAACGGCCACGTCGTCGCCAATCCCGGTCACCCCATCCCCTCCCCCGCCTTTGCGCTCGATGCGGGCGAGGAGCCGGAGATTGCGGGCATCTACCTGATCGACAAGAACGGCATGCCGCGCCGCCTCGGGTTTGCTCTGGCCAACGAGTTCTCGGACCACGTCACCGAGCGGATAAACTACCTCTATCTCGCCCATTCCAAGCTGCGCGCCTGCTCGTTCGGCCCGGAGCTTCTGGTGGGCGACCTTCCGGCCGACATCCGCGGCACCTCCCGAATCTGGCGCGATGGCGCGGTGCTGTGGGAGAAGCCGTTCCTGTCGGGTGAGGACAACATGAGCCACACCATCGCCAACCTCGAGTACCACCACTTCAAGTACGCCCTGTTCCGGCAGCCCGGCGACGTGCACGTGCACATGTTCGGGACGGCGACGCTGAGCTTTGCCGACGGGATCAAGACCGAGGCGGGCGACATCTTCGAGATCGAGGAAGCCCAGTTCGGCCTGCCGCTCCGCAACGCGGTGGCCTGGGACGCGGCCGAGACGGTGACGGTCACGCAGCTCTAGGGCCGCGCGGCATCGAGCGCTTGCCGACTTTACCGGCGGACATCGACATGCCAGTGTCCGCCGCCGTTCCAGGGGAGATCACGCGATGAGCGCCACCAGTTTCAAGACGCGCAAGGTCGGCCGCACCGACCTCGAGTTCACCGAACTGGGGCTCGGGAGCGCGACACTGGCCGGCATGAACGGCACCGACG